>JAOABA010000055.1 GCA_026418625.1 Candidatus Kapaibacterium sp. | reverse complement strand
GGAAGCTCAAATATCAATAATCGTCGTGATCAGCTCAGCAATTATGGCAATAGATTAGATTTACTTGCTCCGGGAACAAATATATTGACAACATCTGTTAAAGGCGATTTCAAACAGGTTAGCGGAACCTCAATGGCTGCCCCATTAGTCAGTGCGGCGGCTGCTTTACTTCTTCAACTAAACCCAAATCTTAATCCTGATGAAATAAAGGGAATATTGAAGTCATCAGCAACAGACGTTTATACGAAAGGATGGGACCGAGAGAGTGGCTCAGGTATCCTTAATATTGGTAATGCGATAGAATTTTCTCAATCTTCAGAATTATATGTAACATACCCTGAACACAACAGCCAATTTTCAAAATCTAATATAAAATCTATACCTGTTATTGGAACCATCACCAACCCTCTTTTTGATTATTATCAAGTTTTTATCAGTAATGAATTAAATACTGAAAAGTGGGACACGATTACTGCTAAAATTCATCATCAAGTTCTTAATGATACTATTTGCTTGATTAATTTGGATAATTTAAAAAATTCAAATTATCTGATAAGGATTGTTAATGTATTGAGAAACAACCGAAATATTGAAAAACGTTTCTCATTTTCAATTTTTGATAATGATTCATTTAAAATCAAGCTATTGAAAGCAACACCAGTTTATTTTAATGATAAAAGAGCAATCCTAATCACAACAGAAACTGATAAAACCTCAGAATTGATGCTCGAAATAACAGACCTCGCAACTGATGAAAAAATATCAATAGTCAATCACTTAAAAAAAGATAAGTATCATCAAATGTTATTGACAAATGAAATTGAAAGTGGGAAAGAATATAATTGCAAAGCAATTTTCAATTTTGGTGATGGAATAGTAAAGGAAAGAAGAATCATTTTTAGTAAAAATAATGATGATTTTTCAATTAGTAATTTCAGAAAAAAATATAATTCTCTTCCTCTCTCCTATTCATTTAATGGTGTTGCCGATTTATATGGTGACAATAAAAAAAATATAGCTCTTAATGACATCTCTAGTGGTCTTTGGCAATCAACAAAAATATTCCAATTTGATAAAGATAAATTTATTCAAAAAGACACTATCAGTTCGGTTTGGATACCTGTTGGTTTTGGAGATTCTAATGGTGATGGAATAAGCGAAATATTTACAAAAGCTTTTGGTTCGAGCAAGTTATTTCAAGCTAAGGAAAAAGGTCAAAATCCATTTAACTATGTCATCTTTGCAGATACAACAAACGGAGATTTGTGGGGTGCAGGAATGTTTGATTTCGATGGTGATGGAAAAGAAGAATTGATAGCACATACATCATCCGACATTAGAATATATAAATATTCAAATGGAAAATATTCTCTTCTTGATTTGATAAAACCCGTTGAACAGGATTTTAAATTAGGGACTTCACCCGGAATTACCTTTGGTAATTTTGATAATGACCTAAACCCTGAATTAGCTTGTGCACTACCCGATGGAAGAATTTTTATTTATGAATTCTCAAGTGGAAAATTTCAATTTGAATGGGCTGAAACATATTCTAACTCTGGAAGCCCACAATTCCTTGAATCAGGCGATATTGACGGTGATGGAATTAAAGAAATTATTTCTGCAAACTACGGAACAACTTTTTTCTTTGGGCGAGAAGTTTCTGAAGACCCTGTCTGGTCTCTAAGAATTCTTAAAAATGTTTCTCAAAACAATTACCAATTCATTTGGAATGAATCTTTTTTTGGAGTAAAAAGTGGAATTACTCAAAGCGGAATAGCTTATCGTAATGGATTATTTACCGGAAATATTGATAAATCCAAAGGTGATGAGATATTTCTATCTGCATTCCCAAACCTATACATATTTAAATGGGATAATAACTCAAAAACAATGAGACCTTCCGGCTGGTTTTCATCAGCCTTTTCAAATTCCGGTGTAGTTTATGATTTTGATGAAAATGGAATAAATGAGTTTGGTTTTAGCACTGGTCGAGGTTTTGAATTTTTTGAATTAGATACAAATTTCAAAATATATCCCCCATCGGGAATTAAAGCTTGGGCATTGAATGACTCATCGGGTTTCATCAAATGGAATAAACAAGATGATGCAGAATCTTATGAAATATTTGAGATATTGCAAATTAACAATGAATTTTTTGTAAAAAGCATCGCAGTTACGAAAGAAAACTCAATAACAATATCCACATTAAAAAAGAATGAATGGAATTATTTCGTAATTCAAGCCTTAAATAATTCATTAAATACTAAAAGTGATTATTCTCAAATAATTGAAATCTTTGCTAATAACCCAATTTATCCGATAAAAGCAGAACAAATTGACACTAATATAATTTTTATACAATTTTCTGGGAAATTACCTAACACCCCAATAAATCCGGGGAAATTCTATGTTTTGAGTGAATTATCACAAAAAATTATTCCTAATTCATCTAACACTGCCGGTGACTCTTCATTAGTCATAGTTTTTAGCAAGGGAATGAATGATACTAATAATAAGTTATTTTGTTATAGCTTTCCTGATTACTATAATAATCCCAGTATTGACACATTAATTAATGTTATTAATAATATCAAATTCACCTATAACAAAGAATTATACCTGAAAAATCTTATGGTTATTTCAAAAACTGAGCTTATACTTCAATTTTCTGAGCCAGTCAAGTCAGAAAATGCAACTAAGACCGAAAATTATGAACTCAAACCTTTTGGAAATATTAAAAGTCTGGAACTTCTTGATGAGGACAAAGTCAAAATAAAACTTGACAACTCGCAATTGCTTGGTTCTATTGGATATTACTATACAATT
The DNA here is from genome assembly GCA_026418625.1 of Candidatus Kapaibacterium sp. Lineage (GTDB taxonomy): Bacteria > Bacteroidota > Ignavibacteria > Kapaibacteriales > UBA2268 > CALHRB01. The sequence goes on along the minus strand of JAOABA010000055.1, from coordinate 146,132 downwards.
ACCGTCAGAGACTTAATAGCAAAATCAGGTAATCTAATGACCAAAGGTAGTGGAAATACCCTCGGTTTCGTTTTCGAAGCTGTAAGTGCTGATGAAGCCTTTGTCTATCCTAATCCAATAAATTTAAATATTGATGATATAGCTACATTTGCAAATGTCCCGAATGACTCAAAAATAATTATCACTACCATAAATGGAGAAATAATTAGAGAATTAGAGGAAAAAGATGATAACGGTGGAGTAAAATGGGACTTAAGAAATACAAATGGAAATACAATTGAAGCTGGTAATTACCTTTTTACTGTTGAATCAAAAAATCAAAATTCAGTAATGAAAAAATTTAGCGTTGTAAGATAACTTAGAATTCAATAGCTTTTCCCCATTTACCATAATAGAAATTATCGCTTAGGTCTCTTCTTTTTCTGGGTGCAGTTTCTCTTTTTTTATTATAATCATCCAGAATTTCCAAATCACCCTGATAACCAATTGCAATCATAGCCATCGGAGTAAATCCATCAGGTATTTCAAATTCATCAATTACTTTTTCGACTGAAAAACCACCCATAGGATGAGCCATTAACCCCATACTAACAGCCTGTATGTAAATACTCATAGCTGCGGCTCCTGTATCGTGTTGGCTCCAACGGTTTAAATCCTCACTGTTTCTCCATTTGTCCCTTGCAATTGTTAAAATAAGTAGAGGAGCATATTTCACCCAGATTTGATTATAATCCGATAAACAATCAAGAGCTTTGGCAAATGATTCAGGGTCCTTGAATCTATCAAATAAAATGAAATTCCAAGGTTCGTCTCCAGCTGAAGATGGTGACCATCTTGCCGCTTCACAAATTGCTATTATTTTTTCTTTTTCAACTTCTTTGTTTGGGTCAAAAGCCCTTATACTCCAGCGTCTGGCTAATACATCATTTATTTCAACTTTTGTAAGTGCTTTCTTCTCTAACATAAAAACTCCAGTTATTCATATATTAATATCAATTTCTTTTTCGTAAAATGATGTGAATTTATTGTAACTGAATAAAGCCCTATTGAAAATTCATCAAAATTTAACTGAAATCTATTTTTTCCATTTTCTAACTTAACATCTTTAATTGATTTAATTAGTCTTCCATTTAAATCACAAATTAAGATGTCAATTTCATTCTCATAATCAGAAAAAATCTCCAATGCATCATCATAGCTTTTACTATAAAAAGACCTAATTTTTATATCATCGATATCGTTGATAAAGTCATAGATTGATGAAGTTGTTGTATCAACTGTAAGATATACATTTTTACTCGTGTCAGAGCCACATTCACCATTCACAATACACCGGTAATACCCTTGAGAGTTTAAATTTACATTGTTTAATCTTAGGATACTGTCAGTTTGGTTCATCATTTTAATACCATTACGCTGCCATTCAAAGCTTAATTTTAAACCTTTTGCCTGAATCTTGAATTCAACATTTTCATTAATTTTGGCTTTTTTATCTTCTAAATCACTAATAATTTCAGTCTTTGGTTTGATAATAATATTAATGATAGAACTTTTTACATCAGGCTTACATTTCCCACTAACGCTTAGTGTGTATGTTCCTTGATCAGCTAAAGATAAATTATACAAAACTAAGTTTTGCAAGGTTTTACCACTAAGCTGTTTTCCATCTTTTTCCCATTGAAATTTAAGTTGTTCACCTTCAACTTCGGTATTAATTTCAAGAGATTCCCCTTCACAAAAAACATTTTCATTTGAGTTTAATTCAATTTTTTTGATTCTTGGGGAAGAGAGAATAGTAAAATTACCATCGGACACAGCTACTACACCCGAAGGACTATAAACTCTTATTTTATTTTGTTGACCAGCTGGGAAATCAGCGGGTATCTTCCAGATGTATTCAAAACGGTCGTAATTAGATACAATCGGAATCCAACTTTTTCCATTGTCAGTTGAGACTTCAACGAAAAATTGATGACCTTTTTCAAAACCATCAGCCAACCAAGAAAGATAAATATTCTCATTCTGACAGTATTCAAACGATTTTAAATTTGCAGTAACTTTAAGAGTTTTTTGAAGCCTTCTATATATGAATCCATCGCTAATTCCACCCATATAACTACTTTCCAAAGGCTCAAAAAGTGGAAAATCGTTTGAATTTGTAGTTCCAACTATATTAATCCCCTCAAACTTATCAATTACAATGCCTTTTGCTACATCATCGCCTGCTGCACTTATTATTGTTGAATAAAGCAATTTGCTACCGTCAATAGATAAATTGGATATAATAACATCCTTTTTAGCAAGATATCTTTCGTTCTCTTCGGCGTTTGCTTTAGGGAAATCAGATGATTGAGTATATCCGGTAAGAAATATAGAAGTTTTATTTGAATTAAAGTCCATCGAGAGGAAACTGTCATTGTTCTTGCCACCTAAAAAAGTAGAACCAATGAGCTTAGTCCCATTCCTGTTTAGAACCATAAGAAAAGCATCGGAACCTCCATTATTTTTTTTCTGGTAAGCTGTGTTGGTAATTCTGAAATCGGTTGAAATTACAGTAGGATTAACCGAAGCGTTCTTGGTTGATGTTTCTCCTGCAACGAAAATATTACCTTCTTCATCAATCAGAATATCATTCACAATATCATCCCCAGAACCACCAATGAAAGTGCAAAAATTAAAGTTTCCAAGTCCCGGAGTAAACATAGCAAGAAATATATCCTGACCACCATTATAAACATAGTCAATAACGATGTTATCACCAGTTTTAGGAAATGTAATCAAATCAGGACTGTTTGTCTGGCCACCAACAACCAGCATTCCGGCTTTTTCATTCAATGCAATAACTGAACCATATTCAAAACCTAAGGATGTTAGTAGATATGAATATTGAATACTCCCATTAGAATAAAATTTTGTTATGAAGGCTTCTTCAAGCCCTTTATTATTAGGGTTATTATCATTGTATGTTATTGTTATGGGAATATCACTCGAATATGTCCCTCCTGTTATATATATTTCACCACTACCTCCAGCAGCTATTGAATTTATTATGTCTTGTTTTGAGCCACCAAAATAAGAAGAATATAAAAGCTTTTTGCCATCATTACTGAATTTTGATATGAAACCATCTTTCAAACCAGAATATTTTGAATATGGTGTGTTTTTCACGGGATAATCAAAGGATTCTGTCTCTCCTGCAATATATATATTACCATCGGGATCAAGACTTATAGATTTTGCATATTCATCAGCATTACCACCAATCAAGGTTGAAAATATTAACTTTCTCTCGATTCCAATAAGCCTGAATTTTGAAACAAAACAATCGGTCTCGCTATAAAACAATGTATCATAAGTTCCGGATGTTGTTCGGAAGTTTTCTGATCTTGACCAACCAGTAATTATGATATCTTCATTTTTATCTTTTACAATATCAGTAATTTCATCAACATCTAAACCACCGAAAAATGTTGAATAAACAACTGGATCAATTACTAATTCCCTTGAATTATCATATTTATCAACCTTAAAAGAAAGAATATTATCATTCAAAATGTAGTCAGTATCAACAAATTCATTATAACTTAATGTTTCATTTTGTTTGTTATTTGCTGAATAAAATGAAGTAATTTCACCAAAAAAAACTTTTCCAGTCTCACTAATCAATTCAAGCTGATTTTTATTTTCTAATCCATCAATTGATTTTAATTTGATTTCATCTGCACCTTTTATTTTGAATTTTATGTCATCAGAATTGGCATTTTTGTTCAAGTTTAAGTCAAATCTGAATTTTCCCTTATCAAAACCAAGAACTAAGTCAATGTTTTTATAGATATCTTTAAGTTTGATTGTTCTAAATTTTCTAATCCCATAAAATTCGTTTCCACCCTTAAAAATGTTTATTTGCTCAATTTCATCAAAAGTTTCAATCGAGTAATTATGGTTAAAATTCAGAAATTCAAGAGTAATAACAAGACCAAGTTTACGAAACAGACTTTTTTGTTGCTTTAACTTAGAATTTTTAATATTTGATGTAGCTAAAGATTCGTTTTTGACACTATCATTTCTATGAAAATCAAAAACTAATCTGTCTTTGAAAATCAGTATATTTTGATTCTTACCAAAAAAATAAAAGACTGCATCATTTTTCAATTGCCCCTTGTTTTCAAGGAATCCGAATGAAGAATTTTTTAAAGCACTGTTATCAGAATATAAAGAAAAAGTTTTATCAGGATTTGAGGTAAACAATAAATGAATATTTAAAAAGAGGATCAGCGACAGCCTTATTAAAGTTTTCATCAAAAGAATAAAAATTGATTTTATAAAAAATTCAATTTACTAAAAATAAAAAAACCGCCTGATAACTATCAAGCGGTTCTTAAACAAAGTGTAAGAATAAAATTACTTAATTACTTAAATACTATAAATTTCCTGATTAAATATCTTTGACCTTCATTTAACCTAAGCCAATATACACCTGAGGCAAAATCATTAAGATTAAATTCGAATTTATGATTTCCAGTTTCAATGAAACCTAAAGAGTGTTGTATCTTTAAATTTCCTAAGAAATCAAAAATTTCAAGAGTTAAATTAGTAGATATTTCAGAATTGATTTGAACAGTTAAGTTGTTTTCAACAACATTCTCATTTAAATATAACTTTAAACCGGTTATCATTAATTCATCAACCGATACGGTAGTAGTTGTATCAACAACGAGTGTGGCTTCTCTGGAAGTGTCAGTCTTGCAAGTTCCTCTGACAATACACCTAAACTTACCTTCTAACGACTTCTGAGCGCTGTTAATAACATAATCCTTCTCAGTTCCACCAAGTAATTTTTCACCATTCCACTGCCATTCATAAGTTAGGTTGTCCCCAGTGGCTTCAACAGAGAATTTCACGTAAGTTCCAACCTTGACAGTTGTGTCTCTAGGATGAACTTTAATGCTCGTAGTTGGTAACACAGTGATTGAAATAATATCACTTGTTGCAGGTGGATCGCATGCGCCAGTAACTATTACTTTATAATTTCCAGTATTATCAACATTAAGACTTTTCAACTCTAACTTGGGATCTTTCTGACCTTCAATGATAATATTGTTATGATACCAAGTATATTTTAGATTCGGTCCTTCTGCATCAACCTGAATAGTAAAATTATCACCTTCGCAGAAAGTAGTATTTTGAGATGATAAAATCATTTGTTTTATTTTTGGAGGATCTTGAACTGTTATAATATTATTTTTAAAGAAAGAAAGCCCGGACTCATGCGAAACCATTAAATGGTATGTCCCCGATTCAAACTCTTCAGGAACAACCCAATTAAATTTATTTGCAGTAATGTCTTTTCCAATATTAATAACTTTGCTTGTAGAAGGATTGATTATATCAACAAAAAATTTATCCCCCGCAGCAAAACCTGACGAACTCCACTCAATTGACAAATTTTGCTTTCTACAAACCTTCTCATTTGATGATGGTGAAGTAATTGAAATTTCTCCTGTGACAAACTTAACAAAGAAACCATCGCTTGTTCCACCACCATAAGCTGGTTGAATAGTATTTACACTATTTTTAAAGTCATTAGAACTTGTTGTTCCAACTAAATAAACATCTCCCCTTGAATCAACATCAACGCAAGTTCCAACATCATCACTACCTCCACCTATGAATGTAGACATTAACAATCCACTTCCATCTTTATAAAATCTTGTTAAAAAAGCATCATATCTACCATAAGGTTTAGTTACATCACTTGCTTCAACAGGATAATTAGTAGAATTTGTTTTTCCAGTAAAATACAGAGATTGAGTTTTAGGATCTCTTACTATATTCATAATATAATCATCGCCACTTCCACCAAAGAAAGTTGAGAATATTAGGTTTTGGCTAATACCACCCCAAGTCCCACTCTGTTTTGGTTTATCCATTTTTGCAAAGAAACAATCCCATCCGCCTTTATGTTCCTTCATATAGGCACTTTCAGTAACTGGGAATGTTCTATTTGTTTCTTTTTTTGTTTCACCAGCAAAGAAGAGAGTTCCATCTTCATCATAATAAACTGCACGACCAATATCATCTTGAGTTCCACCAAAAAATGTTGAAAATTCAAGTTTTCCGCCATTACCTATCAATTTTAAAGCGAAAGCATCTTTGCCTCCGTTATAAGAATAATCATAAGGACGATCCCAAACCCAAGAGCCCCAAATTCTAAAAGGTGCAACCGGGAAATCACCAGATGATGTTTCTCCTGTGAGATAAACATAACCAGACTCATCAACAGCTAAAGCATAAGCTTTATCATCAGAAGTTCCACCAATTAAAGTTGAATAAACTAACGCAGTCCCTGTATTCGAAAAACACGAAACAAAGATATCATTTAATCCTTTATTTGTGGACTGAAATGCACCGCTGCCAGTCGGAAAATTCTTTGAATCACTATACCCGCAAATGACGGGATTACTCTCCGGTGTTAAATCTATATCTGTTCCAAAGTCATCCTTACTACCCCCAAGGAATGAGGAAAAAATCAAGTTACTTCCAGTATTATCCAATTTTACAATATAACTATCATAACCACCATTGAAATCTTTACTATAACCTCCCTTATATGGAAAATCAGCAGAGTTTGTCCAACCCGTAAAATATATGTTTCCCTTACTATCAAGCTTAACTGCTGAACCATTATCACTCATACCTCCACCTACAAAGGTTGAGAAAATCAACTTTTTCTCGCTACCATAACTTAAAAATTTCGAAATAAAAATATCATTATCATCATTATATACTTCATCATAAGCTCCGGGAGTAGTTTTGAAGTTCAAAGAGTTTGTTGTGCCGATAACAACAAATTCACCATTTTTACCTACTGAAATGTGCTTCATTTCATCAGTAGCACTGCCACCAAAATATCCTCCAAAAACTATTGGATCAATAATTAAGTCATAATTTTTATCATATTGACCGACATCAAAGCCAATTAATCCAGATTGTTCATTAATCCATTTGAATTTACATTCAACAATTTTGGTTTCATTATCAATAATTTGAAAAGCCCTTAATTTATTATTGAAAATTTCGCCGAAGACAGTCTTGAGAGTAATGTTATTATCTTTAATAAGTGTAATTGGGACGCCATTGTATTTAATTCTAATATTTTCTGGATTTCCACCTTTTTTTATTATAAAATCGTATCGAGGATTTCCTTCATCAGTCATCAAAACCAAATCAATGTTATTATAAACATCATTAAGAACTATTTCTTGATATGTTTTACAATTAGTAGCCCATTTGGTCTCATCATTTCCCTTAAAAAAGTTGTAGTAAATGTCTAATGGTTTTAAACCAGAGGACTGAATATTCTGATTTCCTCCAATCAACTCCATAGTTATTACATTTCTTCTTGTTTGATTTTCTCCTTTAATGTCGAAGAAATCATAGATTAATCCAGTTTTTGTAACAATCAAATTTAGATTGTTTTTTTGTGCTATGAATTTTATGTCTTCCTGCCATTGACCTTTATTTTCAATGAATGAAAGATTATAAACATTTTTGGAAAAGGTAATTTCTTGACCCAAGAGAGAAAAGTTAGAAACAATGTATAAAATCATTGTTAAAGCTATTGGTAAGATTCTTTTCATAATTTCTTAACAATTATTAATAATAAAACTTCCTCAACTTGAAAATAACAAAATATTTTTAAATAAGTTTCATAATATTTAACTTTTTTTTAGTTTTTGGATAATATTTGAGAAAGTTATAGGTAATTCAGCTTCAAATTTCATTTTTTGTTTGGTTATTGGATGCTCAAAGCTTAGACTAAATGAATGTAATTGCTGGTTATTTGCCATCTTCAAACATTCTGTGTATAATTCTTTTAACTTTTTATTATTATACCCATATACAATTTTGTTACCACCATATTGAATATCACCAAAAACAGGATGTTTTATATGCGAAAAGTGAACTCTAATCTGATGCGTTCTGCCTGTTAATAAATTAACTTCAACTAAAGAAAGATACTCAAACTCTTCAAGCACTTTATATTCTGTTATAGCAGGTTTTCCACCTTTTTTTACTACAGCAAACAGTTTCCTATCCAAAGAAGACCTTCCGATATCCCCCTCAATCCTACCGGTTGTTTTATCAAATTTTCCCCAAACTAAAGCTAAATACTTTTTCTCGACAGTCCTTTCTGCAAATTGCTTTGCCAATTGAGAATGTATCTCTGGATTCTTGGCTATGAGCATTATTCCCGAAGTATCTTTATCGAGGCGATGGACTAAACCCGGTCTAATTGAGTCACTTGCAAAAATTTTTCCTTCGTCATTGCTTTCTTCATCATCTTCCTCTATTTCAATTTTTATTCTATCACGATGCCCTAAATGATATAGGAGAGCATTAACTAAAGTTCCGCTCCTATTCCCAAACCCCGGATGAGAAACCATACCTGAGGGCTTATTTACCAATATTAAATACTCATCTTCAAAAATAATATTAAGTGGAATATCTTCAGGAATAAGTTCAATTGGAGGTGGCTTTAATAATTTACAAATAATTAAATCGCCGGGTTGAACTTTCTTACTTCCTTTTGTAACTTTGCCATTAATTGTTACAAAACCCTCATCTATTGCTTTTTGGACTTTTGTTCGAGTTGCATTTTTTATACTATTTACAAGATAAACATCGAGACGTTGTGGGTTTTGACCTGCAGTAACTTTGAATTCAAAAACACTTTCGATATAATCAGGATAATTTATATTCTCATCCATCTAATTTTATTTAAAGCGTAATAAAAGTTAAATATTTTATTTGTTTGAACTTTTCGAATTAATCTGCTACTTTAGAAAAATCAGTTATTTCAGCCTTTTCAATTTTTTTTGGCAAAATTTCTTTCATTGAAGGAATATGTTTATAAAATATTAATAAAAAAAATACCCCCACCGTAACACAAGAATCGGCAATATTGAAGACGGGCCAATATCTTAAATTTAGAAATTCAATATCTGGTATATCAACCAAAATAAAATCAATGACTTTTCCATAAAACAAGTCAGCGTATCCAAATATTAATCCATAAAATACTCTGTCAATCAAATTCCCAACCGCTCCAGCTAATATCAGAGATACTCCGATTTTTATACCCCAGTGAAAATTTTTCAGTTTATAGAGATATAATGTGAGCAATATTCCAGCAACTACGGAAAAGATACTTAAAATTATTTTGAATGGTCCAAATCCTATACCAAAAGCAATACCAGCATTCTCAACATACGTAAACTTAATAATATCACCAATAATATTAATATCAGAAAATACACTCCTTGTGTAATATGCATTATCACCGAAACCTATATGACTTATCCCAAAATATTGATAAATCATATATTTTGAAATTTGATCCAGAATTACAAATAGTATAGAAATTAGAAAAAATGGATATATTGTTTTTGTATTATTTTTTTCGTTCATATTATATTTCAAAAAAAAAGGGACTATTAAGTCCCATAATAGTAAAAAATGATATAATTTATTTTAAAGGTTCGATTCTATCAATTCCATCTTCTGGACAAACTTTTCGAATTTTCCAACTTGCAGATAATGTAGTTATTGGAACAGCCAATAACCTTTCCTTTGCAATTAGAATTCCGCATTCTCTGCATATACCATAAGTTTTATCGGCAATCCTCTGTAATGCTTCGTCAAGTTTTTTGATATATTCATTTATTCGTTGGATCTGGGCATAGGTTTTTTCTTTTTCCATTGCTTCAGAACCCTGCTCAGCCATATGCATCGAGTAAATCATACTTTCTTCGGCAAAGTCATAATTTGTTAAATCCTCGAGTCTTTCTTTTAACATACCAAGTTCTTCTATTGCTTCTTTTCTGACTTCAAGAATTTTTGCCTTGAACATTTCCAAATCTTCATCAGAATAACGAACTGTTGGTTTTGGTTTTTCTGGTTGGGCTGGCACTTCCTGAACTTTTTTAGTTTCTTTTAATTCTTCAGTTTTTTCTGTAACTTCTTCTTTAACTATTTTCTTTTCAGGAATTATCTCTTTTTCAGCTTTTTCTATTGTCTTTTTTTCCTTCTTAGGCTTGGATACTTTTTCTATTTTTTCTTCTTTTTTTGGTTCTGCTTTTATTTTTACTTCTTTCTTTTCTTCTTTCTTTGCAGTTTTCTCTTTTATTGTTGCTTTGTCAGTAACACTTTCTTTGGATTTAACAGCCTTAGAAGATTTTGCTGCTGACTTTATCTCAACATCAACAGATTTTTTCTTTGATTCTGTTTTTTTGGCTGTTGTTTTTGCTAAATCATCAGTTTTTAAATCTTTTTTAGAAGAAGTCTTTTTGACAGCGGTGGTTTTATCATCTGCTTTTGTAGTTTTAGCTTTAACCACAGATTTTTTTACTGGATTTATTTCCAGTTCCTCAGGAGTCTTTTTGACTTTCGAAGCTTTATCCTTAGTAGTCGCATTTTTTGATGTAACAACTTTTGATTCATTCGTTTTCTTTTCTTTTTTTTCTGATTTAGTTTTATTAGCCATTTAAATTACTCCTTAATTAAAGAGTTGCAAATATAATATAAATAAAATAAATTAAAACAATAAAAATTAATATAAAGAAAGTTTAAGAAACCTTTTCAACTAAAACTTCTATATTTTCATCGAAAATTTCGATTATCTCTCCATTAATCTGATCATTTAGTTGAAGCGTCTCAGCTAAAGTCTCATTACAAATATACTTAGAAAGTTTTAAAATCCTTGAAGAAATATTATCGTCAGCTTTGAATTCAATTTTAATTCTGTCAGTTACATCAAAATCTTTAGATTTTCTTATATTTTGAATTCTGTTCACAAATTCTCGCGCCAAACCTTCACTGAGCAAATCATCTGTGATAGTTGTATCAAGTGCAACTGTTAAGCCTTCCTCACTTGCAACAAGCCAACCCTCAATATCTTCGCTTAATATTTCAACATCATCAATTGTAATTTCATACTCATTATCTTCAACTTTGAAAACAAATTTTGAGTTATTTTCGAGTTGTAGAATATCTGAATTACTCATATTTCGGATTAAATCAGCGATAGTTTGAGTAGTTTTACCAAATTTCTTTCCAATAGTTTTAAAATTGGGTTTGGCTTTTTTTCTTACTATTTCAGCTTCACCTGTTACATATTCAATATTTTTAATATTGACTTCTTCTTTGATAATTGACTCAAAATATTGAATATCCCTTCGTTCTTGAGCAGTAAGAACTGGTATTAGTATTCTTGACAAAGGCTGTCGAACTCTAATCTTAGCTTTCTCTCTTAAAAATCGGGTAAGAGTTACGATCTTTTGAGCTATGAACATTTTATGTTCAAGCTCTTCATCAATTAAATGTTTCTTCGATGTTGGAATATCCATTAAATGAATCGATTCGGGTTCATCATCATTTCGCAATTTTTGATAAATGTCTTCAGATATGAAAGGAGCAGCAGGTGCCATCATCAGAAGAACATCAATCAATACTTCTCTCAAAGTCTGATATGCAGCTAATTTTTCTTTATCATTTTCTCCCTTCCAAAACCTCCTTCGATTTCTACGGATATACCAATTAGAAAGTTCATAGATAACAAAATTCTGCACTGCTCTGAAAGCACGTGTTAAATCATATTTTTCTAAGTTATTTCGGTATTCTGAAATAAGTGTATTTATTCTTGAGATGACCCACCTGTCAATTTCAAGTCTCTCGGAAATATCAACTTGTTTTTCTTTTCCTGTAAAACCATCAATATTTGCATATAAGGCAAAAAATGAGTAAATATTTGTCAAAGACCTGAAAAAATCTGAGATAATTGTTTTAGCAATATCGTCTTCATTGAATAGGGTTGCTTTCCACGGTGGATTGTTCACCAATAAATACCATCTTACAGCATCAGCGCCAAAACGTTCCATTACTTCAAAAGGATTAACAACATTTCCTTTTGATTTGGACATCTTAACACCGTTTTTGTCAAGAATCAATTCATTAACAATGATATTTTTGAACGCTGGTTTATTAAATAAAGCAACAGCTATATTATGAAGGGTATAAAACCAGCCACGAGTTTGGTCAATACCTTCAGCAATGTAATCGGCAGGAAAACTATTATGAAATAATTCCTGATTTTCAAATGGATAATGGAATTGTGCAAATGGCATTGCACCAGAATCAAACCAGACATCAATTACTTCTGGCACTCTTCTGAAAATTTTTCCATTTTTTTCAAAAATTACTCTATCAACAAATGGGCGGTGCAAATCAATCTCAACATCTGCTTCTTTCAGAGGTTTCTTGCTTCCGTCTGGAAATTCATAAATACCTTCCATCAATTCTTCAATTGAACCGATAGCAAATTGTTCCTCCCCATCCTCAGAAATCCAAATTGGCAAAGGTGTTCCCCAGAATCTGTCCCTTGAAAGCGACCACTCTTTAACTTCCTCAAGCCAATTACCAAATCTTCCTGAGCCGATTTCGGGTGGTTGCCAATTAATTTCTTTGTTCAACTCAATCATTCTATCTTTGAATTCGGGTGATTTTATGAACCAAGATTCCCGAGCATAATAAATAACAGGATTACCTGTTCTCCAGCAATGTGGATAGCTATGGAGATAATCATTTCTTGATCTGTATAATTTACCCGCAACTTTAAGTGCATATATAATATCTTTATCACAACCTTCTTCTACGTAAATTTCTTCTTCTCCATTATCTGATTTTTTGTTATAAGTAAATGTTTTAACAGCACGACCAGCAAACTCACCCATATTCTGAGTAAAGTGCCCATTTGGAGTTACAGGTTGTAGAAAAGGTATTCTAAATTTTTTATACATCTGATAGTCATCTTCACCAAAAGCAGGGGCGATATGGACAATTCCACTTCCATCTTCTGTCGAAACAAAATCACCGGGCAATACTTTCAAAGCATCAGGGTATTTTTCTTTATCTATTTTTTCATAATTAAAAATCTGTTCATATTCTGTTCCGAGTAAATCTTTACCTTTGAACATAGATATTACTTCATATTCGCCATCCAACGCTGACAATCTGCTTTTAGCAAGAACCAAATTGTGTATTTTTTCTTCGTCCTTCGTAGTTACTCTATTTCGAACATAAACATAATCAATATCTTCACCTACTGCCAAAGCCACGTTAGCAAGCAAAGTCCAAGGAGTGGTTGTCCAAACTAATAGTTCTCCGTTTTCGATTTCTTTTAGATTAGATTTTAATACTTTTAATTTGATATAACAATTAGGATCTCTAACTTCTTTGTAACCCAAGGATAATTCGTGATGACTCAAAGGAGTTTCAATAGTCGGAGATTGAGGAATTACTTTAAATCCTTTATAAATAAGCCCTTTATCGTAATACTGTTTCAAAGCCCACCAAACTGACTCAATATAATCATTTGTGCAAGTTATATAAGCTTTATTTAAATCAATCCAGTAACCCATTCTTCTTGTCAGTTCCCGCCAACCACCTTCCATCTCTATATTTCTATATACAAATTCCTTGCATTTTCTATTGAAATTTTCGATGCCGTATTTTATAGTGTCTGCTTTGCTGGATAGACCTAACTCTTTTTCAACTGCAATTTCAACAGGTAATCCGTGGGTGTCCCATCCGGCTTGTCTGCGAACATAGTAACCGGTCATTGTTTTATATCTACATACGGTATCTTTTAAGGTTCGAGCCATCAAGTGATGTATTCCCGGCTTTCCATTTACTGTTGGTGGACCTTCATAAAAACTGAAATACTTAGCATCCTTTCGCCTTTCAATAGTCTTTTCAAATATTGAATTTCTTTCCCAGAAATCTATCACTTTAAGCTCTATTTCATTGAAAGAAGTTCTATCACGAATTTCTTCATACATTTTTTAATTTTCCTCGAATCCGTTTAATAAAAACTACAAAATTATCATTATTTATATATCTTTCAAAATATATACTGAAAGATTAATTCATTCCTTTAATATCATTATTTAAATTATAATAAGAATAAATCTTATTCTGAACCGAAGATGAAGCATACGTTTCAAATTTAAATGGTTTCTTGCAAACTCAGTTAATAGGAATGACAGCCAAATAACATATTTTATCTATTATTCCATTTTAATTGAAAAATTGGGATTTAATTGATTGTGCATAATTTTTCGGGATCGAAGCACAATTTTGCTAATTTTTTATTTCTACAAATACTAATCTCGAATAGTATTTTATTCAAAGCTGGTCTTAGAAATCTCAAAACCTCAAATTTGTTGTTTAGGGTTAGGATACTAAATTTTAGTTTTATCAAGCAAAGTAAGTTAATTAAATAAATTTATTTTGTCATAACCAAATACACAATATATGCTATGTAAATAATTACCATTAATACACCTTCCCAACGATCAATAACTCTTTTTCTCCCTACATACATAATTAAGAATAATAATAAACTTGCAAAAATTGTCATAGCAACATCGAAATTTAAATTTGAATTAAAGGGCAAAGGATTAATAATAGCACTCATACCCAATATCCAAAAAATATTGAAGATATTAGAACCTATAGCATTACCAATGGCAATGTCAGATTGCTTTTTAAATGCTGCCATAGCAGAGGTAGCAAGCTCAGGAAGAGATGTTCCAACAGCAATTATTGTTAATCCTATGAAAGATTGGCTTATTTTAAAAGCTTCAGCAATTTCAACAGCTCCATCAACAATCCATTTTCCGCCAAACATCAAACCCAAAACACCAAGAAAAATAAATAACAATGATTTTGGTATGCTTTGTATTTTTTTTTCATCTTTTTCAATAATATCTTCCGATGATTTTGTTATTCCGAAAACATAATACATAAAGATAATGAAGAAACCAATAAGGACAAAGCCATCAATACGAGTAATAGATGAAAAATGATGTCCATCAATATGAAAATCATTACCCATTAGACCTACAACCACTACTGCTAAAAGACTGAAAGGAATTTCTTTAATAACAGTATTTTTTTTTGCCGTTATGGGATAAATAATCGAAGATACACCTAAAATCAGTAATATATTTGCAATATTACTCCCCAAAACATTACCGATTGCTATGTCACTGTTTCCTTGTAAACTTGCAAAAATATTAATAATCAATTCCGGCAATGAAGTTCCAAAGGAAACAATAGTCAACCCAATGACAATGTTCGAGACTTTAAGCTTCTTTGCAATTGAAGTTGAACCGTCAACTAATAGTTCAGCCCCTTTAAGAAGGATAACAAATCCTACAACAAAAAGAATATAAGTCAACATAGTTAATTTTTAATAAAAAAACTATGAAATAAACTTATATAACCAAAAAGTATTTTTAAAAACTTTTAAATTTTTATCTTATTATCACAAATTTTTCTGAAAAATTACCAACTTTTAGATAATACATTCCATTGGGTAAATGAGAGATTCCTATTCTTTGCAATGTTTCTAAACTATTTCTCTCAGAAGAAACAACACATTCTCCTTTTGAGTTGTAGATTTTGAAATTGATATCCTGATTTCGAAGGAAAGACTCAGGTAATGAGATTTCAATGAAATCAGTAGCTGGGTTTGGTTTAATAGTTATAACATCATTGATGCTTTCTTCCTCAACGTTGACTGGTCTTTTTCCAATGGCAAACCATTTGGGTAAACCTACATTTGTCAGATAATCTGTTGGATTTCCTGCTGGTGAAATTTTGTCAGCCGCCAAAGCTATCTGCATAATACCATAAGCAGGTTGAGGTGTTGCCACCTGAAAAGCAAGTTTGTTATCCTTTGGGGAATATACAGGGCTACTGATTCCAATCTGAGCACCATTAGCATAGACTATGTTCTTAATTGTGCCGGAATATAAATCAAGCCCGTTGATGTAGTAGTAATTTGAGTTAGCATCATACACAAGAAAAACCAAAGTATTCTTGCTGGTTTTTCCAAAATCTGGTGAACCTGCACTTATTCCTGAACCTAAAGTCGGTAAAATTCGGTAAATCACACCAGTTGAGGCGTCAAGTGCGTTCATATCAACATAAACTTCTTCATTATTTGCCCAATCATATTTATAATTCAGAGCATCATAAACGAGTATTCTGTTCGAAACATCCCAAGACATAGTATTCGCAAAGAGAGGTTCATTATAACTGAAATTATCACCTGTTGTAGGTATTTAAAGTTCAACCTCCTTAAATTGAGAATTAACCAGATCGAACAGATAAATTATTGGCTCTTCACTGACTGAAGTAGCAGCCAAAAATTGACCATTAGGAGAAATTGATATTGAACGCCAAACTGGATTTTCATCAACGATCATTTCTCCAGTTCCGTCTGTTTTAATGAGCTTCAAATTGTTGTTCCCGTCAATAAATAATATTGCACTACCGTTTTCGGGAACCGTGAGAGTGCCGTTGTTATCAGTGAATACCCTTGTAGAAGTTAGTTTTTTTATGTCAGTATTAACATTTTGAATAACTGGCTTTGCAATGTAAAGACCAAAGTCCTGAGCTGAAACTAATGCAATCCAATCAGTCCCATCAACAGGAGGTAGGTCCGGACCGGGATTTGAACCGCTACCCTCACCAATACCAACCTGACTAAAAGAATTCATTACTACATTAACTTCATTTGTATTTTTTCCGAAAAGCTCTTCAGCGGCTTTAATGCAAGCAAGTCTCATATCAAAAAAGTTTGCCTGTTTGGTAATATATCTGTTATTGAGAACTCTATAATAAATTTTTTCAAGTTTGTCTTTTCCAATAGAATTACCAATAAGATATGTAGCTTTATTAATTATGCCGCAGTTATAGTGGACACCGCCATTATCCTGATCGAGTGGCAAATCAAGAAATTCATTCATATGAGCAGGAAGCCAGATATGATCACCCTTTGTTCCGCCATTATGAGGGTCGGACATACTTCGCATACAACCAGTAGGAAAATACTGTTTTTTAACTATATCTTCACCCAAAAGCCAATCCTCACGGTCAACCATACAGCCACCCCAATCTGCAAAGGCTTCGTTCAATGCACCTGATTGGAATTTATATTCAAGGTCAACAGTAAAAGTAACCACACCGTGAGTAAACTCATGAGCATGAAAATCAAGTGCGGGGGGCCAGCCATTCGTAACCTGTCCACCATCACCAAGCACAACGAATTGACCGTTCCAATAAGCATTATCAAAACTTTGATTGTTGTCGGTAACGTGTATGATGGTTAGCATATTCATTCCTTTGTCATCAATTGAGTTTCTTCCGTGAGTATTCTTGTAATAATCAAAAATTAGGGAAGCATTAAAATGAGCAGAAACTGAAAAAGCATCGTTCCATTGATTATTGCTCGAAGAAACTATAACAGGTTTTGCATTTCTTGTCAAATCCTGATTATTGTTTGTCTTTGTTAATATAATTCCTTTGGGGTCAGAAGGATTATTATTAAACATTGGCTTTGTTGCATTTCCCATCAAATAATTACCTTTTTCAAGGTAAACATCAATAGTCCTATTGTTTCCAAGTGCGTCTCTTGCAGTTGCCTTAACAGGTCCGTCAGTCGGTGATGTATTGTATTTTTCAATAATTTCACCAGTCTGAGCATCGATAAAATATCTCCATTTGTCTCGAAAATTATTGCGAATTTCAATAACCCAAACGAGTCTAGGCTTCTCATTTGTATTTTCGAACCAAATGTATTTTTCAACGGTAGGACCATTATAATTTAGCAGGACCTTTTCTTTATCTGAAAATTCTCTGATTGAAGTAAATCTGCTCAAGTCATTAATTGAGCTTGTAATGGCTTGTTCTTTGGATATTAAATTGGCATTAGCATCAAAATTTTGAAATGAAGGAACATTTTTTCCATTTATTAGATATAATTCGTTATCATTATCAAAGTGCAGAATTAATTCTTTTCCCCAAATAGGTATTTTTTGATAAACCTGTTGAAGCTTTATATGTTTATTATTTTCATTATCAACGAAAGTGTTAACTATTAGAAATTCCCTTATTGGGTCTTCAATTTTAAAAAGGTTTCGATTCTCATTCAAATAGCTGAATATTGTTTGAGTAGTAAGAAATTTCATCTCACTTTTTTGGATAGAGGGTTTATTGACAGAAATAAAAACTGGCAGACCAGTCTCATTTGAATAAGTAATTTGACTAAATTGAAGAGTGTTGTTCCTTTGAAATAAATCTTCCTGCTTTAAATCTTTGGATTTGAAATACAGTGGTACGGTGCTTGAACTTACAATATTTTGATTATTATGATAATATTGATAGTAAATATTAGAGAGCTTTTGGGCTACTTTGCTTAATTGCTCCGAGGTTGGCTTTTTACTTGCGTCAATCACCAATTGACATTTACTCTTTTTTAGATAGTTAAACGCTTGTGATGAAAGCTCGGGAGTGAGCCAAATTTGTAAGAACATTGCCAAAGCTGTAAAGAGAATTATTCTTTTCATAGGAAGTCCCCCTTATTATTTAGAATTATTTATTATTGAAATTATTTTTTCATAGATTTCATTAAGATTAGTAGTGGTATCTGATTGAAAATACGGAGCCCATACAAGATAATTTTCTTTTTCATTCATTTTAATGTTAATGAAACGATAAAAATTTTCAGGTTTTTCATATTTCAAATCAATTAAGTTAGATTTTGTAATAATATCCTCGATAAACTTAAGTGTATCAGAATCTAATTTTTTAAGTTCTTTCAAAGTATCTTTCTTCAACCGTCCTCTCCATTGGAATAGCTTACCAGAGGACTCAATTGTAAAACCACTTATCATTCCGGTGGCGCCTCCACCTTCACCAATGCTAAATTCAGAAAAAGATAATTTTTCATTATTTTGTGTGCTTGAGCAGGATGTCATAAGGATGATAATAATTGAATAAATCACAAAGAAGAGTCTTTTTTTTAACATATTTAGCTCATCATTGTTTTAAAATTTAGTATAAATTTAATATAATTTTTTGTTGTTCTACAAATTAATACTTTTGTAGATTAATTAAAAAAACTTATCATAAATTTTTAATAAATTCTTATTTAGAAATAAAAAATAATCACAATAAAAATTAGTCATTTTTGTAGTAAGTTTTGTTTTATTTATAAAGGAGAAATATTGCTCAAATTAAAAGTACCAAAAACATCAAGGGGCTTGGCAGTGCTTTGTGCCAAAACAGCCGATGAAAAAATTTCTAAAGACATAGTAATAATGAACTTAAAAAAAATCGAAAACCCTCCAGCTGACTATTTTATCATTTCAACTTGTGATAGTGAAGCTCAAATCCGAGCAATCGTTGATAGTCTTATAATGAAATGTAAAGAACTTGGATTGCAAAAACCAAGAATCGAAGGTTATGAGGTCTGCCAATGGGTTCTGATTGATTTTTTTGATGTAGTAATGCACTTAATGCTTCCAAATGTAAGGCAATTCTATAATTTAGAAAGATTATGGGGAGATGCTCAATTTTTGGAATTGACTGAAGAGGGTAAGGCGAGAGTAGTGAAAAATTTGGATTTAAAATGGAATTAAAGGATTATACAAAGAAAATTATTGAATCTGCATTAAACAAAGCTGGTATTAGTTTTTCAGATTATATCATCGAAGAGCCAAAAAATCCTGAATTTGGCGATTTATCAAGCAATATCGCAATGACCTTGGCTAAAACACTAAAAAAAGCCCCAAGAACTATTGCGGAAGAATTGATTAAATCTTTTGAATTTGATAATAATATTATTGAAGAAGTCAGTATTGCTGGTCAGGGCTTTATTAATTTTAAATTTTCAAAAAAAATATACCCATTACTTCTTAGTAGTGTAATTGAAGAAAAAGAAAATTATGGGAAGAATAATTCAGGAGAAGGAAAACGAGTCAATGTTGAATATGTTAGCGTCAATCCTACTGGATTACTTCATCTTGGTCATGGACGAAACGCTTGTATAGGCGATACTATAGCCAATCTTTACAAATGGAACGGGTGGGATGTTACCCGTGAATACTATTTCAATAATGCCGGCAACCAGATGAAAAATCTTGCATTATCAATTTATGCAAGATACAGACAACAATTAGGTGAAACTGATTTCCCCTTTCCCGAAGATGGTTATCACGGTGAATATATTAAGACAATTGCCGCTGAAATTATTGAAAAATATGGCTCTCAATATCAGAATGGAACTGATGATGACTTGAATTTTATCAGAAAATTTGGTGAAAATTGGTGCTTTGATAAAATTAAAGCCACATTAAAAAGGCTAAATATTAAGCAGGATGTCTTTTTCAATGAAGATTCTCTTTATCACGATGGTAAAATTGACAAACTGATTGCTGATTTAAAAAGATTAGACTTAGTATATGAGAAAGATGGAGCCTTATGGTTGGCTTTATCAAAAATGGGTTTGAAAGATGATAGGGTTATTGTTAAATCCAGTGGTGAGCCAACTTATAGATTGCCTGATATAGCCTATCACAGAGATAAATTTGAGCGTGGCTTTGATTTATTGATTGATATTTTCGGTGCGGATCATATTGCTACAATTCCTGATGTCCTCGCTGCTATCAAATATTTAGGTTTCGATTCATCGAAAGTTCGTGTTCTGATTCACCAATTTGTTACCTTGACTGAAAACGGTGAGCAGGTCAAAATGTCCAAAAGAACAGGCAAAAGTTATACCCTTGATGATTTACTTGATGAGGTTGGAGAAGATGTAGTTAGATTCTTCCTGATAATGCGAGGAATTTCAACACATCTTGAATTCG
Organism: Candidatus Kapaibacterium sp.; assembly: GCA_026418625.1. GTDB lineage: Bacteria > Bacteroidota > Ignavibacteria > Kapaibacteriales > UBA2268 > CALHRB01. The sequence goes on along the minus strand of JAOABA010000055.1, from coordinate 125,355 downwards.
ATTTAGGTTTAGCAAGAGAACAAAGCGAAAAAAACCCTGTTTTCTATCTTCAATATGCTCACGCAAGAATTTGCTCGGTTCTTGATTTAGCAAAAGAAAGAGGTATAAATTTAGATAGGAAGCCTAATCTAAGCATTTTGGAAAATAACTATGAAATTGATTTAATTAAAAAGATTTTAAAATTTAAAGAGACAGTTACAACAGCTTGCGATAAATGCGAGCCTCAAATTCTTGCTGATTATCTTCGAGAATTAGCCAATGCATTTCACATTTTTTATCACGAGTGTAGAATTCTTGGAGTTGAAGAAGAACTTCAGACTGCCAGATTGAATCTCGCTTTAGCAACAAAAATAACACTCAAAAATGGATTATCAATTCTTGGAATAAATGCTCCCGAGAGAATGTAATTAATTTTACTTATATGGAGGACAATAAAATGAACGAACCTACAATTGCTCAAAAAGGACCTTATGAAGTTGTGCTTGAGCCGGGAATAAAATCCTGGTGCACTTGTGGTGAGTCAAAGACACAACCATTTTGTGATGCTTCACATCGAGAAAAAGGAATTTTTAGATCTCTAAAATTTGAAGTGAAAGAGAAAGATACCTATTGGTTATGTGGCTGTAAAAGGACTTCTACACCACCTTTTTGCGATGGCACTCATAATAAAATCTAAGCATTTTGAACAATAAGTAAATATTTTCATTAATTTAACAATTGACATAGAAGCTAAACTAATATCAAAGTTGTTTAGTTGAATTTACTTTTATTGTTAAATTAAAATGATTAAATCTATAATTGCCATAATTCTGAGTTGGGGAATTTTATTTAATTCCATTGGCAATATTATGATTTTTTCAATTTATCAGAACTCTGTTAGAAAAGAAATTAGAAAACATCTAAAGTCTGACAAAAGCGAAAAAAGAATTGAAATTTTAAAATTTGCCAAGTCTGACATTAAGAACGGGCTCATTAGATTTGTAAAATACGATGAATTCATTTATAACAATCAACTTTATGATATAAAGCGTTCAAAAACAGAAGGAGACTCAATTTATTACTATTGTATCAATGACACCAAAGAAAAAGACTTAATGGATAAATTTTCAAGTGATTGGGAAAAGAAATCAGAAAATCCTTCAAAATCAAATCCTGCGAAAATACTCTCTCCAAAAACTTTAGAATATCTGATATACTATTATTCTATTGACAAAAATGATAATAAAATCAATTTTTGTGATGATTATGTAGTTTTTTACTCTTCATTTATCTGCGAACCTGTGTCGCCTCCTCCTAAAATAATATAAAATTATCAGAACTGGATGAATTAAAAAATCTTATTCTTTAATTACTCAATGTTAGAGAAACGAGGATAGTTTATCATAAACTAATGAATGCAATGAAGAATTTAGCATTACATTGAGATGATTACTTTCTAAGGAATAGTTTGGGTAATAAAAAGTATTAATATTTACTTAGGATTATTAATTATAAGAAGTATGTTAAAAAAATATAGAAGAAAAATGAAAAAAATATTAATTATAGTTTTGCTTATCAATGTTATTTCTGCTTATTCACAGCCTGAAAGAAAAGATTCGCTTAAATCTTACAGACTGGGTGAAATTGAAATATACGAGACAAAATCTCAGATTTCTCAAATTAATAAAGCATCTGTTGTGGATGTCCCTTATTACATAATTCAATCCTCTGATGTATTATCGGCTTCGGAACTACAGATGTATCTGCCAAGTGGTGTAATAAGAACTAATTCACGTGGCGAGTCAATGCTATTTCTGCGTGGAACAGGCGAAAGACAATTAGGTCTATTTTTCGATGGAATGGCAATGAATATTCCTTGGGATAACAGACTTGACCTTACATTTGTACCGGTTGATATAATTGGAAATATCAGATTGAACTTATCATCAAGTTCTATGTTTTATGGTCCAAATGTTTTAGGAGGAGCAGTTAGTATTTCAACAATAGAGCGAATAGATCCGGGATTTGGTTTAAGTCTTAAACTGCAGGGGGGGGATGGAAATACCCAGAATATTTCTCTTTTACACGATGGAAAAATTGGCGATTTAAACTATATTGCTAATATATCATATATGAAAACTGACGGTTTTTTGATGTCAAAAAACGCACCTGATAGTCTTGGTAATCAGAATTTAAATTCTGCATTAAGGACAAATAGCCAACAAAAGAGAATCAATGCTTATGTTCGTGGTGAGTATCATTTTAGTCAAAATACTATTACAGGATTATCCCTGTCTTATACAAATCAGAGTAAGGGAACTCCGCCAGAAACGTTTGCAGGAAAAGATGCGAGATTTTGGATTTATCCAGACAGAAGTCGTCTGGCATTGACATTTAACGGTATTCATAACTTTTCTAATGATTTATCAGTTAAAGCTACTTTCTGGTATGATATTTTTAGTCAAGAGATAAATGGTTATACCGGAATTGACTATAAAACCATTAAAGAAACTCAAAAAGATGATGACATAACTATTGGAACGAGACTTTCTATAAATTATAACTTAGCAGAAAATCATTCGTTATCTTTGATATTTAATGGGTTTACAACTAATCACAAGCAGACTGTCAACAAAGATCCCGAAACTGAGTATTCTCAAAATACAATCAGCACAGGATTAGAATATTTCGGTTCATTCAATAGATTTGAAATTAAAGCTGGTGCTGGTTTAGATTATAATTCAACTCCAAAGACTGGATTATTTAAGGAAGCTGAAGGAACCTCACAAAATGACTTTGCGGGTTTTCTATCTCTTAGATATATTATTACTGATAACATAGCTGTTTTCGCTGGAACTGGTAGAAGAACAAGATTTCCTTCTATGAGGGAGCAATATGATGGTGCCTTGAATGCTTTTAAAACAAATCCAGATTTAAAAGCAGAAACTGGTTTATTAAATGAAGTCGGTTTTGTTTATACAAGAGATAAAATTGACTTCAAAGCTACTGCATTTTATAATATTTACGAAGGTCTTATTGAGAGAATAAGGTTATCCAAAGAACAAGACTCCCTTAGAAGAAGGATGAGAGTAAATTATTCCGATGCAACCATTAGCGGTGTTGACTTAAACTTAAGTTTTAGACCTTTTATGAGAATGCTACTGGAAGGTTATTTCACATATATGTCTTATAGTGCTGAACAGAATGGAAAAAAAATTGAACAATTAGTTCAAAAACCAGATATTCTTGCTGGTTTTAATCTCAATTATTTATTTTCGTTTGGTTTAAAACCGAAATTGGAAATTGAATACACAGGCAAACAATTCGATACTGATCCTGTTGATAACACTAAATATGTAAGTATTGATCCTTCTTTTATTTTAAATTTTAGATTATCTTACTCTTTTAATATATCAGATTTTGTTTATTCTGAAATTTTTGTAAGATTAAATAATATTACAGATGAATATAGATTGTCACAGTTGGGATTACCTGCACCCGGGCGAACATTTTATGCTGGTTTATCATTGAGATTGTAATTTTTTTATTAAAAATAAATTCAATCCTGATAAGTGATTATATCTGTCCGATGTAAAAACATTGGACAGATTTTTTTTTCTTTTTCGCAAACAAATATGAGTAATATAGAATTTTGGAATAATCGCTATAAATCAGATGAATATGCTTATGGCACTGAACCAAACGCATTTTTCAATGAATGGATAGATAAAATTCAACCCGGAAAAATTCTTTTACCAGCTGAAGGTGAAGGAAGAAACGCTATTTATGCTGCTAAATTAGGTTGGGATGTTATAGCTTTTGATAATAGCATCGAAGCTAAAAATAAAGCAATGAAATTGGCAGATATAAATAATGTAAAGATAAATTATTTCTGTGCGGAGTTTGAGGATTTAAATTTAGAAAAAAATTCTTTTGATGCTATTGGACTAATTTTTGCCCATTTTGCCGGGAATAAAAGAAGAGAATTTCATAACGAGCTTACCAATTATCTCAAATTTGGTGGATATATTATTTTGGAAGGATTCAGCAAAAAACAGTTGGATTATCAAAAAAAATTTAATTCTGGCGGTCCATCGAATGTTGAATTACTTTTTTCAGAGGAAGAAATCAAGGATGATTTTAAAGCATTAGAAACTATTAAACTGGAAACCATAGAAACAGAGCTAAACGAAGGGCTACATCACAAAGGCTTGGCTTCTGTCGTTAGATATGTTGGAAAGAAAGTTTAAACATTATTCGGTTCTAAATCAGTAACTTCTTGTTCTTCTTCACCAGAATTTTGAATGTCGAATGTAAAAGCAATTTCATCTGAATTTGTTTTCAATTCATTAGCAATATCGTCTAATTCCTTCAGTTCAGGTAAGTCATTCAATGAATTCAACCCAAAGAATTTCAAGAAATCCGGTGTGGTTCCAAAAAGCAAAGGTCTGCCGATAGTGTCCTTTCTGCCAACGATATCAACAAATTTCTTTTCAATAAGAGAGTTTATGACATCCCCACAGCTAACCCCTCGGATTTGTTCAATTTCAGTTTTAGTGATGGGCTGTTTATATGCAATGATAGCAAGAGTTTCAAGTGATGCCTGAGTCAGTTTCCTTTTAGTTTTGTATTTGATTAATTGTTGTATTAACTCTCCGTATTCAGCTCGAGTTGCAAATTGATAACCTCCTGAGATATTAATTATATGATAAGGTCTTGAGCTTCCTTGCAAGTCCCTATTTATTTCATTAATAATTTCCAAAAAATCAATCGGTTTAAAATTATATTCAAGAATCACTTGTCGGTCCTCAGGTTCAGAGGATTCAAAAATATTTATATTCGCAACAGAACTCTCATTCCTTTTATCGTAATCATTTTTAATTAATATCTTATATAATGTATTCAAAGTAACAGGTTCTTCGGAAGCAAAAATTATTGCTTCGACTGCAGCTTTCTGGTCTTCTTTTGATAGCTTTAAAAAAATGGGTAAATTATTTTCAGGCATTTTCCTCTATTCTAATATAATCCTTATGGGAAATAATGATATCATCAAATGAACGGGACTGAAGAGCTATAATAATCCCCGATCTAATAAGTTCAAGCAAAGCAAGAAATGTAACAACAATTACTTGTTTTGGTTCCTTCTTAATTATTTTATTGAAGCTGAATTTTTTTTGTCTAAGTAATAACGATTTTATCATTTCAATTTTTTCTTCAACTGTTATTGTTATTAATGGTATTATATGACTGTTATTTTGATTTTTTTTCCTTTCTAAAATTTTTCCGAAGGCACTCATTAAATCAAAAACCGTAGCATTTTTATATTGCACTCCATTAAGATTGATTGCAGTTTGATAATCAACATCATACAATTGCCTATAATAGGTAAATCTTTGTGATTTTTCAAGATTTGATAAATCCTTGGCAGCTTCCTTAAATTGTTTATATTCAAGAAGCTTTTGAACAAGTGGCATTCTTGGATCTTCTGCTTCATTATCAGAATTTTCATTGTCTCTTGGTAGAAGCATCTGAATTTTAATCTGCATAAGACTTGCAGCAATAACAATGAATTCACCCGCTATTTCTAAGTCCAGTATCTTCATCAATCTTATATATTTCAGGAATTCATCTGTAATTCTGGCTATAGGAATATCATAGATATTTATTTCATCTCTTTTGATGAAATAAAGGAGCAAATCAAATGGTCCTTCGAAATTATCTAACTTTATCCTATACATTAAAAATGACTTAGAAAACAAAAGTTAAAATAACATAATTAAAACAGGTATTATCCACAATTTATAAACTAAATTGATTCCGAATAAATTCTTGGAACCCTTGCACTAATCGAAGTAAGAATTTCATAAGTGATTGTTCCGGACTTTTCGGCTAAATAATCTGCTCCTAAGTTGAGTTCGTTTTGAGTGCCAATTAGAGTTACATCATCACCAATGTTAATATCATCAAATCTGATATCTACCATTGATTCATCCATACAAATAGTTCCGACTAAATCATAAAACTTACCATTTATGATGCACTTAGATAGATTTGTTAGATGTCTTGGATAACCGTCCCCGTAACCTATTGGGATTGTTGCAATTCTTGTTGGTTCTTTAGCAATATAAGTTCTATTATAACCGACTGAGTCGCCTTCTTGAATAGTTCTAATAGAAATAACTTTTGTTGATAGACTCAAGACCGGCTTCAAATATTCATCTACATTATGATTTTTAGAATAGGAATAACCATATAAAGCTAAGCCCGGTCTTACCATATTAAAATGAGCTTCGGGAAATTCAAAAATTCCGGCAGAATTAGCCATATGAATTAATTCAAATCTAAAGCCATAGGAATTTAATTTATCTAAACAGGATTTGAAACTATTAAGTTGATAAAGTGAAAAATCTTTGTCAGAGTCTGAAGAAGAAAAATGAGAACAAATACCGCTCATCCTTAAATTTGGTAACTCTACGAACTTTTTCATAAAATCCACTGCCTCATAAGGAAAAATACCATCACGGCTCATACCGGTATCAATATAAAGATGAGTTGTAATTATTTTATTCTGCTTCTTTGCTATTTCAGAGAGTTTTTTCGAAAAATCAATAGTTGAAACAGCAACATCGAGATTGTAATTGACAATGTTTTCAGCGTCACCGTTTGCATCTGGAACCAGAACTAAAATAGGGTTATTTAATCCAGATTCACGAATTAATGCACCTTCGTCTGTAAAAGCCACACCAAAATACTCAACACCAAAATTATTCAGATATTTTGAAATTTCGACGATACCGTGACCATAGGCATTTGCCTTTACTACAGCCAATATCTTTGAATTTTGTGCTGTTTTAGTTAATAAATTAAGATTATCTCTGAGATTGCTCAGATTAATTTTAGCAACAGTGCTTCTCAAAATTTCCCCCCAAAATAAAGTTGCCCCAATTCAAAGGACAAACATTTACAAAAATATTAAATTTTGTCATAACTTATTTCAATAAAAAAAATAATTAAAAAAACGATGACGTATTAATCAAAAAAATGAATAATTAAAGAAAATTAAGTGTTTGAAAATAAATAAATTCATATTTTTGATTTTTTGTTTTTTGTCAAATGGAGAAAGTATGAAAGAATTTCAGAATATGACTTATCTTGATTTTTCTGATCCGAAAATTTTGAAAAAGCAACAAGATGCAATTAAGAAAGTCCGAGAAAATTTTAACAAAGAATACCCTAATTTCATAGGTGGGAAAGAAGTTTATACCGAGAAAAAAACAATCAGCATTAATCCTGCTAATTTCGATGAAGTAGTCGGAAAATTTCAAAAAGGTGGAAAGGACGATGCCGAAAAAGCCATCCAGTCTGCACTAAAGGCATTCGAAAGCTGGAAAAAAGTTCCTGCAAAAGAAAGGGCCAATTATCTATTCAAAGCTGCTAACGAAATGCGAAGAAGACGATATGAAATTAATGCTTGGATGATTTCTGAGGTTGGTAAAAACTATTTAGAGGCTGATGCAGATACTTGCGAAGCAATTGATTTTCTTGAATTTTATGGAAGAGAAGCAATTCGTTATTCAAAAAATCAACCTTTGACACCTTACAAAGGCGAAAAGAATGAATACTTCTATATTCCTCTGGGTGTCGGTCTCATCGTTCCACCTTGGAATTTCCCTCTTGCAATTCTTGTTGGAATGTCATCAGCAGCTATAGTAACAGGAAATACTATTGTATTAAAACCTTCCTCCGAATCTCCAATGATGGGATGGCTTTTCACAGACATTATGAGAAAAGTTGGATTACCCGATGGTGTATTGAATTATTTTGTTGCAAGTGGTGCCGAAGCTGGAGATTATCTCGTTACTCATCCAAAAACCAGATTCATTGCTTTTACTGGCTCTATGGATATTGGTCTTAGGGTTAATGAACTTGCCGCTAAAAAGTCTGAAGGACAAATCTGGATTAAAAGAGTTATTGCCGAAATGGGCGGAAAAGACTCCATTATCGTTGACTCAGAAGCTGATGTTGACGATGCAGTCAAAGGAGTGGTTGTATCAGCATTCGGATTCCAAGGTCAAAAATGTTCTGCTTGCTCCAGAGCCATTGTTGATAAATCAGTTTATAATGAATTTGTGAAAAAATTAAAAGTTGCGGTTGATAATCTAAAAATAGGTGATCCCAAAGAAAACTTTATAGTCGGACCAGTCGTTAGCCAAAAAGCAGAACAATCAATTTTAAGTTATATTGAAATTGGTAAAAAAGAAGGAAAACTTCTTAATGGTGGAAACAAAGTTAAAGGTTTGAATGGAAATTATATCGAGCCAACTGTATTTACTGATGTTAAACCCGATGCAAGAATTTCTCAAGAAGAGATATTTGGTCCTGTCCTTGCTGTTATTAAAGCAAAGGATTTTGATGATGCCTTGAATATTGCTAACAACACAATATATGGCTTAACCGGGGCAGTTTATTCAAAAAATAGAGAAAAGTTGAAAAGAGCTCGAGATGAGTTTCACGTTGGGAATTTATACTTTAACAGAAAATGCACAGGTGCTATGGTTGATGTTCATCCCTTTGGTGGGTTTAATATGAGCGGAACTGACTCAAAGGCTGGTGGCAGAGATTATTTACTTTTATTCTTGCAAGGAAAATCCGTTAGTGAAAAAATTATCAAATAATTTATAATGTAATATTCAGTAAAGTGAGGGTATATTTTTTTAACCCTCACTTTATAATATTTATCTTTTTTAATGATAAATTCACAGCATAATACTGCGGATATCGAAAAGAAAAGAGCAGCTTTATTGTCAGTAGGAGCTGCTATTTTTCTTACTTTGATTAAGTTCATTGTAGGAATAACAACTGGCAGCTTAGGTATTCTATCAGAGGCTCTACATTCCTGTCTTGATTTTATCGCTGCTATGATTACTTTTCTCGCAGTCAGGCTTTCATCAAAACCAGCTGATACTTCACATAATTACGGACATGGCAAGGTTGAAAATCTATCAGCTCTGTTACAGACAATGCTATTATTGGTAACTTGTGCTTGGATTATATATGAAGGTTTGAAAAGAATTATCACTGGTCATACAGATATTGAAGTCAATTTTTGGAGCTTTGCTGTCGTTATAATATCAATTTTTGTTGATTATACCAGAGCTTCTCATCTAAAGAAAATAGCGAGAAAGTATAATAGTCAGGCTCTTGAGGCAGATGCTCTTCACTTTTCTACTGATATTTTCAGCTCTCTTGTGGTTTTAGTTGGCTTAATAGGTGCTCTACTTAATTTTCACTCTGCTGACTCTATCGCTGCTCTTATTGTTGCTTTGATTGTATTATGGATATCTTTCAGACTTGGTAGAAAATCTATAGATGCACTTTTGGATAAATCCCCATCTGATATTGAACAAAAAGTTAGAAAAATTGTCGAAAGCATAACAGAGGTTACATTTTTCCATGATATTAAAGTTAGAACTTCTGGTCCATATATATTTATAGAATTAAATATACACGTAGATCCAAAATTAACAATTTTTGAAGCTCATGAAGTTTCAGAACTGGTTGAATCTAAAATTAAAGCTCAGATAGAAAGATGTGAGGTTCATACACATATTGAACCTGAACCTAATATGCTTAATTAACTAATTTGAAATTTCTATTCGCAAAATACTGGTCAATTTTTGTTATTATTTCAACTGCAATTGAGTCACAAATTTTATAACCATTCTTGGTCAAAATAATCTTATCATTATTTTCATAAATAAAATCATTTTCTTTATAAAAAGTGATTTCGTCCTTTATGATATTTCTTAAATCAAGTTTAAAATTTTTCATTAGTTTGTTAAAATCAATACCATCAGAACGCAAACCAAGAAAAATAGTGTCAGTTAATTTAGTTTTATCATCCTGAAATTCTTCGAAATCTATTGGCAGGGTGTTTGATTTAAGTAGATTAATGTATGTTTTAAGGCTTCTTTTATTTTTATATCTGATGTTTTTATAAAATCCGTGAGCTGAGGGTCCAAAAGCTAAATACTCCTGATTATGCCAATATTTCAAGTTATGATTGCAGTATTTCTGATTTTTTGCAAAATTAGATACTTCATATTGTTCATAACCATTATCAGTGAGAAAATCTATTACGATTTCATATAATTCTGAGTCAATATTGTCATCAACCGGCTTTATTTTACCTTTTTTCATTTCATTATATAATGGTGTTCCTTTCTCAAAAATGAGACTATAAGCAGAAATATGCTCAGGATTTAATTCAATAGCTTTGGAGAGAGAGTAGATTAAGTTTTCACGTTTTTGTCCGGGTATAGAAAAAATTAAATCAATACTGATATTATCAAATCCGAATTCCCTTGCCAACTTGAAAGAATGAAAGACATCTTCCGAATTATGTATCCTTTGTAAAAATTTTAATTCTTCTGGTATGAATGATTGAACACCAATACTTAGCCTATTTATACCAACTACTTTATAAACTTCAAGCTTTTCAGGTGTTATGGTGCCGGGATTGCACTCAATTGTAATTTCAGATGAATTAGAAACCTGAAAATACTCATTAATATATTGGAATAATAATTTTATATGCTGTGGAGATAATAATGAAGGGGTTCCACCTCCTAAAAAAATTGAGTCAACCTCAATCTTGTTTGAGTCATTCGTTCTTATTTTGATTTCATTTTCGAGAGAGGATAGAAATTGATTAGCAATTGACTCATCTATTTCATAAGACTCTTCTGTATGAATTAAAGATAAATCTTTAGGTTCTGTTTCAATGGAATAGAAATCGCAATAAAAGCATTTCTTCACACAAAAAGGTATATGGAAATACACTCCCAGCATTGCTAATTAATAAATTTAGCAATCCTATTCCATCTGATTGAACTAAGTTTTTTTCCGATTTGGCTAAGCGGTAGATTTGTATCCCACGACCAATAGACCATAATTGGTGTTCCTACTACATTATCATAAGGAATAAATCCCCAATAACGACTATCAGAACTATGATCACGATTATCGCCCATACCAAAACAATAATCCCGCTCAACTTTATAGCTATTAGCAGGTTTTCCATCAATAAGAATACTGACACCATCGAAAGTAATGTCATGCCCTTCCTTTTTTATGAAATATTCCCACTCACGCCAATTTTTTTGATCTAATTGAATAATGTCATCCTTTTTAGGAATCCTTATTGGTCCATAATTATCCCTTGTGTAACCTTTGCCCGGTGGAAATGTTTCCCATTTATTGTAAGGTGAGATTGGTTCACTGTAATCAATTTGACCGTGCTCTGGTAAAGGGAATTCTTTTCCATTAACATAAACCCTTTTGTCAATTATTTGAAGGGTATCACCGGCGGTCGCAACACAACGTTTTAAGTAATATTGAAATTCTTTTGATTTTACTTCATCTCTATCACCGGGATAAATAAAAACAATTACATCTCCAACTTCAGGTTTTTTGATACCGGGAAATTTATAAAATGGCAAAGGGATATTTACAAAAGGAACTACCTGAGGTGTAGAAGGTCCATATATAAATTTATTAACAAAAAGAAAATCACCAGTCATAACAGTGTTTTCCATTGAACCTGTTGGAACAACAAATGAAGCAATTAGCAAACCATTAATAATCATTACAATAATGATTGCTCCAACTAAAGTTTTAGTCCAAGACCAAATAGTCTCGGCAAATGTCTGGGGTTTTTGCTTTTTAATTTTTTGTTTGATTCTATAATTACGATACCAAATCCAAGCTTTTGTGAAAAAGTTTGCGTTTTCTGGAACTTTAATAAGTTCGTAAGTTTTTTGCTCTTTTCTTTTTTTTCGAAACATACTCATTTTAGCCTTAAAATATTAATCTTCAATACTTAAAACAGCAAGGAAAGCCTCTTGAGGAATTTCCACACGACCAACCTGCTTCATTCTTTTCTTACCTTCTTTTTGTTTTTCAAGAAGTTTCCTTTTTCTTGTGATATCACCACCATAACATTTAGATAAAACATTCTTTCTTAGTGCCTGAACATTTGCGCGAGATATAACCCTTGAACCGATAGCAGCCTGAATGGTAACTTCAAACATTTGTCGGGGAATTAATTCTTTAAGTTTTGAACATAATTTTTGTCCCCAATGAAACGATTTGCTTCTGTGAACTATTGTGGACAAAGCATCTACGGGTTCACCATTTAGTAAAATATCGAGTTTAACCAAATCTTCGGTTCTATAATCCAGAAATTCATAATCAAGTGAAGCATAGCCACGAGAAACAGATTTTAATTTATCATAAAAATCAAAAATGACTTCAGCTAATGGAAGCTCAAAGTGTAAATCAACCCTGTCAGCAGAAAGATAAGTAGTATTTTTAATCGCTCCACGCCTATCAAGACAAAGCTTCATTATAGCGCCTACGTATTCATTTGGGGTAATTATCTGTGCTTTAATGAATGGTTCCTGTATTTCTCTTACTTGAACTATAGGTGGTAGTTGAGCGGGATTTTCGATAAAGAATTCCTCTCCATTTGTCTTAATAACCTTGTAACGAACATTAGGAACAGTAGTAACAATATTCTGATTGAATTCTCTTTCCAATCTTTCCTGAACAATTTCCATATGAAGGAGTCCAAGAAAACCGCAGCGAAAACCAAATCCAAGTGCTGAAGATGTTTCTGGCTCATAAGTTATGGCAGCATCATTCAAGACTAATTTCGCTAAAGAGTCCCTTAATGATTCAAAATCATCTGCACTTGCAGGATAAATTCCACTGAATACCATTGGTTTTACAACTTTAAAGCCGGATATCGGACTATCGCAGGGATTATGCAAATGTGTAATTGTGTCACCAACCTTTGTATCTTTTAAGTTGCGAATTCCGGCAATTAAATAACCCACATTTCCAGCGGAAAGTTCCCCCGTTCTGAAACGCTTCATATATAAAACACCGACCTCTTCTACTTCGTAACTTTGCTCAGTAGCCATAAGAAAAATTTTATCTTTTTCTCTAACTGTGCCATCGAATATTCTTATGTTTACTATCACACCCCTGTATGAATCAAAAATTGAATCATAAATTAACGCTCTGAGTGGAGCATTTGGGTCGCCTTTTGGTGGTGGAATACGGTTTACGATTGCTTCAAGAATATCTTCAATTCCTATTCCTTGTTTTGCAGAGGTATATAAAATTTCTTCCTTTTTACAACCAATTAGATCAATTAATTGTTGAGTAACATTTTCAATAGTGGTTTCAGCGCTTGGCAAATCAATTTTATTTATAACAGGAATAATTTCAATATTCGCATCTATTGCCAAATAAAGATTACTAATAGTTTGTGCTTCAACTCCCTGAGTGGCATCGACAATTAATAAAGCCCCCTCGCAAGCAGCTAAAGAACGGGAAACCTCATAGGTAAAATCAACGTGACCGGGTGTATCAATTAAATTTAAAATGTAAGTTTTGCCATCCTTGGCAGTATATTCCATTTGAATAGCGTGTAGCTTGATAGTTATGCCTCGCTCTTGTTCAAGAGGGTTATCATCCAGAATTTGATTTGTTATCATCTCCCTTTTTGAAACTCTTCCCGTGATTTCGAGAAGTCTGTCTGCGAGAGTTGACTTTCCGTGATCTATGTGTGCAATTATGCAAAAATTCCGAAAATTTTCCATCTATTGATTAATAAAATCTAAATTTGTCCAAGCAAATTGTTAAAGACTGTTATATGATATATTTTAGTATTAAATTTAAACCTCCATTGGTCTCAATATTGTGATACCAATAGAACTTGACGATTCATTAAGATATTCACTAATGGTTTTATCAATTATCACTTTTTTTTGTTTAGAAGATGAATGAAGGAATCTTGCTTTTTTTGTGTTCCTTATTTCCTCTATATAAGCCAAACCAAGATGAGAATAATCTAAACCTTTTTTATTTGTTGCTATGCAAATAATATCTGCAGTTCGAAGGAAAGGTTCTATTTCTTTTACTTTATCTTTTGGGATATAATAATAATTCCTCGAATTTATATCAGCTTCAATAATTTTAATTTTATCAATAAAAGCTTTATTTTCTTTCAAAGGTGGATATAGATTAGGATTTGATGACATAAAATTTACTTTTAATGGTAATTTAACACCTCCAAGCTCTTTCGTTAAATCTTCTACAACACCTTTCTGAATATTGTCATAAGCCCAATCAGCAGTGTAATGTAGCCTTGATGTATAATCTTCTAATATACCATTTCGGTATCTTGTAAAAATTAATTCATTTGCAAAATCTTCGATAGTATTTAGACCCTTCATTAAAATTCTTGACAGGCATAATGAACTTTCAACCAAGGTTACACAATCGAAGCCGGTTAAATCAAATCGGCAAATTTCTTCTCCCTCACCCTCTAAAGTTCCAGCTTTGTAAGGGTAACCCAAGAACTCCCTTGAGAAATCAATGATAAATCTGTTGATTGAAGAATAATTTTTTTTGGAATTATTAGAATATTGAGCCATCAAATTTTTAAAAATCTCAATAGATTTTTGATTTGTTTCATACCTTTTGGTTTCTGAGGAAAAAAGTTTATTTCCAACATAAAATATTGGCACTGAGAAAAATAAAATATTTAATAACTCACGTCTTTTCATAATTTAAATAAAAAAAACCTTTCAGATAGACCGAAAGGTTTATTAAATTAGTTTTAACATTTATTATCTTGAATAATATTCAACAACAAGAGGAACTTCACAAATAACAGGTATTTCCTCTCTTGGAGGCACATATAAGAATTTGGCAGAAAAATCTGCTTTTGACAACTCTATATAAGGTGGTGGAGCAGCTGAACGAATAGAATCCTTGAAACATTCTAATTTTCTGCTTTTTTCCTTAACTGAAATAACATCATTAAGTTTAACACCATAAGATGCAACATTTACTCTATGTCCGTTAACCATAATATGTCCGTGTGAAATATATTGTCGGGCTGCATAAATTGAGGGTGCTAAACCTGCCCTTGTTACAACCGAATCAAGCCTTTGTTCGATTAGTTGAATTAATAAATCGCCTGTATTACCAGTAAGTCTTGTTGCTTTCTTATAGTAATTTCTCATTTGTTTTTCAGAAAGGTTAAACTGCAATCTTAACCTTTGTTTTTCAAGCAATTGTTTTCCATAATCCGATTGTTTAGCCCTTTTCTTCATTTGACCATGCTGTCCGGGTGGATATGGTTTCTTTTCAGTATATTTTCTGGATTTAACTGTCAGTTCTAATCCAAGTTTTCTCGAAATTTTGACTTTTGGTCCTGTATAATTCATCTTTCCTCAAAAAAATTGATATTTGTAAAAATCAAAACAACAAATATAATACTTATTTAGGAAATAAAAAATAATAAAAACTTAGATTTTTCTTTCACGTTAAAATTACTTGAATATGAAGAAAAATCTTAAATTCTTTCATTTAAAGAAAATTTAATGAAAAAATCGATTATTTTATCAGAGGCTTCTGAGGGTATAATTTTTCCATCTTTGATTTTCTTTTCAAAAGACTGCAATTTCTTCTTTATGTGTGGGTTCTCGAAAAATAATGCTTTTAAGTTGTTTTCGAGTAATACATAAAACCAGTCGAGATTTTGCTCCTCCCTCCTCTTTTCGAAAATACCTGACTCTTTAGTTTTTTGTTCAAATTCTTTGATAATGTCCCAAATTTCTGAAATACCAGTCATTTTCATAGCGGAAGCAGTTACAACCTTAGTTTCCCAACCATCAGTGGCAGGCTGAAGATAATGAATAGCAAGTGAATAAGCATTTTTTGTTACTTCTGCCAAATTGGTATTTTCACCGTCAGCTTTATTAATTACTATTAAGTCTGCTATTTCAACTGAGCCTTTTTTCAGCCCTTGCAACTCATCTCCCCCACCGGGCTGAAGTAGAAGAAGAAAGAAATCAACTATTGTTCGAACAAGAACCTCGCTCTGACCAACACCCACAGTTTCAACAATTATTGTATCAAAACCGAAAGCTTCACATAGAAGGATTGTTTCTCTTGTGCGATTGGCAATACCACCTGAACTACCTCGGGAAGGTGAAGGTCTTATAAATACATTGGGATTATTGGCAATTTTTTGCATCCTTGTTTTATCTCCAAGAATTGACCCTTTTGATTTAGTGCTACTTGGATCTATCGCTAAAATAGCAATCTTTCTTCCCAATCCTGAAAGGTAATCGGCAAAAGAATCAATAAAAGTGCTTTTTCCAACCCCCGGAGAACCTGTAATCCCGATTCTAATTGATTTACCTGAATAAGGTATCAACAAATTAAGTAACTTTCTGGCTATTTTCTGATGTTCGGTTTTGGTGCTTTCTATGAGAGTAATCGCTTTCGAAAGCGACAGTTTATCCCTCGAAAGAATCTTTTCAGCTAAATTCTCAGCAAAATTTTTATTAATTTTATTTTCGTGCATAATAACAAAATGAAACACAGCAAAAATAAGACTAATTTCATTAAAATTTGTTGATTAAAAGAAAATAGTAAATTATTCGTTAATGAATATAGTTCTTTGATAAAGAAGCTATAACACCAATGGGGATGAAATGGCTTCGACGGGGTGATGGAGTTTGAATGCAGCATGTCGTGCTCAATCGGTGGCGCACGTAAATACAACCGGTATGCATTATAAATGCCAACGAAAATTACGCTCTGGCTGCCTAATTAATTACGCAGCCACATCTTTCGGAAAGTTTGCCCGTCGGCATTTCTGAAAGGTGTCGCAAAGAGACGGGCTGGTCCCGATTTGCTTCACAGGGAAAAGGACGAGAAAACAACTGTGAATAGGTTTATGCCACCTGTCGTTTGGTCAAGCATAAACCGAAATTAATAAAACGACTAAACATGTAGAAGCTTCGAACGAAGCTCTCCGGACGCGGGTTCGACTCCCGCCATCTCCACAAACGAAACCTGAAAACCCTGATTATGTCAGGGTTTTTATTTTGGGTTATGAAAAACGTGCCAAATGCGTGTCAAATTCTTCAAGATTGGCTTAAAATGTTATCTCCTAAAGTGGAAATTTATTTCGGTTTCAGATAAGGATTCTAAAGAATGATAATTGAATTTTCAGAAGTTGATTTTATTAAGGAATATGTTTTCGGTAATAGACGGAAAGAACTTTACCGCATACTGAAAACTCAGATTGAAATAATAGAGAAATATTGCTTTGGTTATCAAACTTTGATAATTGGAAGTTTTATTAAAAAAGAGACTAAATTCCCTTTTTATAAAGAAAAACCCTGTGACATCGATATGATTTTTAGAGGTTTTATAACTGATGAGATGTCAAACTCTTTACCTAAAATTAATAGAACTCAAAATCCATATTTACCTTTTACAGATTATGATACATTTGTTGATATTATTCCAATCGAACCGATAATTTGTCAATCACCTCTAATAATGGAATTTGAGGTTTTATTGCAAACTTTTAACAATACAAATGATTATTATGGTATTGAAGCTGTAAAGATTATTGATTTTCAAAAGATTTGATGTTATTTCTTTCTTGAAATATTATGAAAGTTAGTTCTCCTCAACGCTATATCAATATCACTTCCCCGCAGAGTAGTTTTCAATTCTTGGGTGGCAAGTAGCTTTTCTACTCGGTCAAGTTTAGCTATTAGCATAGAATTTGAATTTGCTCCTGCCATTTGAACAGTGGCAATCAATTGAGAATCGTTGAAAATCCATTCTCGGTTTCTGCCTCCCAAGCGTGAACCATCTCCAATAATAGCCATAGTCGGTTGGTCAATTCTACCACCAGTTGAAAAGCTAAGGATTGTTGATATTATTGGGTCTGTTATTGCCTTAACCGCCGCATTGATTGCTGTTGTTATTACGGGAATTGCAACAACATTTGCAGGGAAAGGCAAAGCTGATATATACTGCATTGTTCCGGGAGACAATACCAAATCCAAGATAAATGCTGAAGCCTTTGCTTGCAACATACCTGCAAGTTGTGAAAAGAATTTTCTCCAACTGTCTGCAGCAGCTTCTGGGTCGCCTGCGAATAGATTACTCAAACTATCGGTAACTGTTGTTTGAAGTTCTGTAACAATTAATCCAAGTGAATCACCACGTTCGGAAATCAATTTCTCTGTTTCAAGCAGTTTCTTTGATAAAGAATCATATTCTTCTTGTTCCTTTTGACTATCAAATATCGGTCTGCCATATAAATCAAACTTGTTTGCCTTTTCTTCCAGTAGTTCAAGTTGTTTCTTTAAAGCATCTTTCTGAATACTCAAAGTTTCATTATCTTTACGCCTTTGCAATTCAATTTCAAGTCCCTGTCTTTGAGAATCTGCTCGTAATTGCTTCCTGCGGAATTCTTCTTCTTTCTTCTCACGCTCTTTTCTACCGTTCTCCTCAATTTCTGCTTTCTTCTTCTCAAAGACTTCTGCACTAATTGAATTCATATCACGCCACTTTTCAAGTTCTGCAAGTTTAGCTTTCTCGGTGTCTTCAATCTTTTTTAGTTCGGAGTCTTTATCTTGACTTAGACTTTTATCCGTTGCCTTATCATAGATTTCGTTGAACTTATTCAAAATTTCGGATTCTCTTTTAAATCTGTTCTCAATATCAGAAAGCTTTTCTTCTTCACTTCTCTTAATGGAATCTACCCTCGATTTATAGATTCTATCTTCAATATCTTTTATCTTCTGTTGGGTGTCTAATTCATTCTGAATAAGCTCAAGGTTCTTCTCTTTTGCTTCTTTGATTTTCAATTCATATCTAATCCTAATTCTCTCAGTTTCTTGTACAGAATTTTCTCCAGACACTCTGCTTAATTCATTCTCCAAATCCCGATTCAATTTTACAATGACATCATTGTTGGTTTCGATTTCATTTCTTGTTATCGAAAGCTTATTTCTGTATTCATCAATGTAAGTCTCAAGTGCTGTTTCTTCCTTGATTCCTATAGAAATTTCCCATTCAATTTTCTTTTTCTCAAGGTCGCTTAGTTTGTCTCGTAGTGCAATATCGTCTGCTTTAAGTTTTACTTTTAATTCCAAAATTTTAGATTGCTCTTCCTGAACTTTAATATTGAAATCCTGAATGATAGATTTAATCTCTGTTCTATCTGCTTCTTTCACTTTTGAAGTGAATATGATTTCGCCTTCATTCGTTACTTCACTTATCAATTTCTTAGCTTTTAGTGCTTCAATCCAAGCTAATCTCTGGTTTTTGATTGTTTCCAATTGCTTTTGATTGATAAGAAGTTCATCATAAGAATCTTCTTTACGGTTTTCTTGAATCAAACTTTGTTTCTGGACATACTCATAATTTTTCTGATCTATGTCCAAATTCTTGTTTTTAAGTTCGGCTTCTTGTTTAGCCATTTCAAACGCAGACTTACCTTCTTGTGTTTTAAGCCCTGCTCTAATTTGATTAAGTTCATCAATACGGTCGAGGTTTTTCTTTTCTTTTACATTTTCTTTAAGACTTTTCAGTTCTATATTGTATTGCTCTTGTAATTCTTTCTGCTCTTCTTTGCTTAATGCTTTGTTTTTAAGCTGTTTCGACATTTCATTAATAGCACTAAGTTGCGTTTTAATATTATTATCTATCTCGGAAGTTGCCGCAGACCAAGCTTCTGCCAATTTATCAATAACCTTTACTTGCGATTCTCCAACTGATTTACTTTCCTTTTGAACGCTTACAAGGTTCTTTGCTTCTTCAACACTGATACCGAATGACTTTGCAATTTGCTCATAAACTCTATTGGCATCAATTCCACCTTGAATAGCTTTTCCTGCCCAATCAATAATGCCATCCTTTTGAGCATTCATATTTTGTTGAATTGCATCGTAACTCTTTTCAAGTTCTTTTGTATCAAGACCCTTTGCTTTACTCTTATTGATTTCATCTTGAAGTTCTTTGAGTTTTGTCTGTCCGGATTTATATGCATCTTCTTCTTTCTTTAGATTTCCAAGATATGATTCTTGTTTGGACTCAAGTTCACTCGAATACCTTTCTTTCATCTTCTCTGAAACTTCAAGTATCTTCTCACTTTGAATGTCATATTGCTTAATCAGTTTGCCTTCTTTGTCTTGGATTACACCAATTTCTTTTACTGCTTCGGGTGCAGTGCGTTTAATTTGCTCAGCGATTGATGCTTTTTCAATTTCAGTCTTTGCTTTGGAGAACTTTTCAACTAATTTACCAATATTATCTTGCTCGTCAAGATTCTTTTGGATGCTAATCATTTCGGTTACTGCTTCTCCAAATTTTGTATCTTTTACCTTGTTCCTTAGTTCAATTAATTGCACATAGAATTGTTCTTCTACTTCGCTTGGCAGTTCAACCTTATCAAATTCAATCCCGATTTTTGAACCTTCGGCAAGTGTCTTTGACATCTCTTCGGTTTGGGATTTAAGTTCTTCTTTGACTTTTTGATACTTAGCTTTGATTTCAGAAACATCTTCGCCCTTCTTTGAACCTTCAACAATCTTATTTGCAAGTGTTTCTGCCTGAACGGACAGATTTTGATATAAGTCTGCTTTTTCTTTCAATGCTTCTGTGAATGTATTCTGTTCTGATTTCAATTTACTTGAATAAGATTCTTCATTTGCCTTCGTGAATTCTTTTACCTTTTCAATATTCAAATCAATAGCTTGAACTACTTTCCCGTTTTCATCTATAAGTTGCTTATAACCATTCACAGCACCGGGTACTTGCTTTGCAATTTCTTCTGCTATACTTTTCTTTTCGATTTCTGACTTGGCACTTTCAAACTTCTTTACAAGTTCGTCTATTTTTTTGTTTTTGTCGATTTCTTCTTTGATTGTCATTGCATTCTGAATAGCAAAGTCAAGTTTGGATTCTGCTATAGTGTTCTTTGCCTTATTCATTGCACCGGAAACTGCATTAGTAAGTCGGTTTGAAAGCTCTTTTTCATATTCATCGTCTCCGCTTATCCAATTCACAGGATTAAGATAATATTTAGCATAGTCCATTAAGACAGAAAACAATTCAGGTATTGATTCAATAAAACCCAATACAAAATCCTTCGCTATTCTAACTGAATATATCAACGCTTGAACTCCTTTGGCTGTCATCTCAAAATATTTACCTATTAGTTTCAATGCTTCTCCAAGGTTTTGAAAGGCATTTGTAGATTCATTCGATATTCCAACCAAATCGAGTATAACATTAACTATTTCAGAAACAAATGATATAGCTATTTCTATCGGAGCAATAAGCATCTCAAAAACAAGTTCTCCAATTTTGATTAAGTAATTGATAAATTCTTCTCCTGCGTCAAGAAAAGAATCAATAACTGGTTGTGCTTTGTTCCAAAGTTCTTTTGCCGAATCGCCCCAACGTTCAAGTATTTGCTTGCCCTTTTCTGTTTTTGTCAGATACAAAGTAAGTCCTGCTACAGCCGCACCAATCCCTAAAACCCAAGGATTTGCTATTGCCGGTCCCAACTTGGCTAAAATCCCACCGCTTTCTTGCATTTTCGAGCTTAAACCCTTTATTACTCCACCTGTGCTTTCTGCATTTTTAATTAAACTTGTGAATCCTGATGATATACCTGATATTTGTCCCTTGATTTTATCTACTGGGATAATTTGTCCAAGTCCTGCAAAAGAAGTTATCAAAGGAGCTAACTGAGTAGAAGCTGACAGTACCGTTTGTCCTGTACTACCAATTGTTTCCATTAAATTGTTAAAACCTGCTTGAATCGAGTTAAGCATAATTTTTGTTTTTACTCCAATTCCTTCAGAAGCCACTTTGAATGCTTCCTCTGTTGTGCCAATAGAATTTGCAACTGCAATGTAATCATCTGCAGCCATTTGAGCATTTTTACCAGCTAATAACATCACTGCACCCGCAGCTTCTACAGATGAAAATATCTGTGTGGCTGATTTTCCTGCATCTTCAATTGCACTTCCAATCTTTTTCATTGATTCTTGAAGTCCTTCCTTCTTTAAAGAATCCAATGAAACACCTGCTTTCTGCATAATTGGAGCTAATGTAGCACCCGGTTTGGCAAGTTCTGTTAGTGCAGCTCTAATTTGAGTAGTCGCTTGGGCAGTGGGTGTTCCTTGCTTTGTCATTGTAGCAATTGCAGCTGCTACTTGTTTGAATTCTACTTCAAAGGCGGCAGCTGTTGGTATCACATTAGCAAGTGAGGCATTAAGTTCTGGAATTGTTGTTTTTCCAACATTGACCGCACCAAAGAAAATATCAGCTACTTCGCTTGATCTTCCTGCTTCAATTCCATAAGCATTCATGACTGATGTTAGACCATTCACAGCATCTTGTGTAGATGTTAATCCAGCAGTAGCAAGTTTTGAAGCCGTTTCAACAAATACCATACCTTCTGTAACATCTGCAAAGCCATCTTTTACTTTAATTGTTCCTGCGGAAATTGCATCATAAACACCTTGAGCGATTTCACCCGCAGAATCAGGGACGGTTGTTGATAGATTTGTGGCAGCAGAAGCAAATTCCTGAAAGTTTTTGACTCCTAATGTGCCTATGTTTCTAACTTGTTTGTCTAATTCTATAAAAGGTTCTTGAAATGAATTTAATGTTGATGTCAATTGTTCGATTCCTTGAACTGCCATCCCGAAGGTTGCCATTCTATCGCCAATGGTTTTGGTATTTTTTGATGTTGAATCTAACTGTATCAACTTTGCTTCGGCTTCGGAAATTTCTTTTTGAAGTTTATTATATGCCTCACTTCCTTCGTTTCCACTTGCTTTCAATGCTTGGAGTGCTAACTTTTGTTTTGCAACTAATTGTTCTGTTTCTTGGCGTGCTCTTTGGAAAGATTCGGCAAGTTTTTCAACTTCTTTGTCAAACTTAGTTGCATCCATTTCTTTAAGTGCCTTGTCAAGATTTTGGATGTTTTCGTCAAGGTTTCCTTGCTGCAATTCGTTTAGAGTTTTCTCGATTTCGGACAGGTCTGTTTTATCAATATCTGTGAGTATTGATTCTATATCACTAAGAGCTTTCTTTGCTTCTTCTGTGTCTAAATCAATTTCTAATGCTGAAAGAACTTTCTCCAAATCTTTAGCTCCTTCTTCTGTTTCCATAAGAAATTGAACTACTTGCTTAATACCATGCTTGAATTCAGTACTATCGAAATCCAAATCCGGACTTACCTTACTTAGAATAGTTTCAACTTCTTTTGCTAATCTCTCAACTTGGGATTTATCAGATTTTAGATTAACCAGAAAGTCAAGCACTACTTGAAAATTCTTTGCCACAAGCAAACCTATTGCAATATTTAAAAATTACAAAATAAAGCAATTGGCTCGAAAGATTACAAGTAATGAGTACAGGTATTGAATGTATGTATTAGGTGCAGGATAATGTAAATATGAGGTTATTTGTTTGACCAGTTCTCAAACCTTTTATTACATTCTGAAACAGGAAGTCTTTTATTCGTCTTCATTAATTCTTTAAGCTTAGTAAAAGCAGTATCTTTGGAGATTCTATTATACTCAATCAAAGTATCTAATATCCAAAGAATTCCGTGATATTCAATGCCTGACTGTTTTGCTTTATTCCTTAAAGCTTTATCTCCGGACAGAATAATTGCGTTGTGCTTTTGTGCCAATATAATAACCGAACAATCTGGTATAGACAAACCGGGTTGTTCTAAATTTATCTGAAATGCCTCCGTTAATTGCTCTGCATCTAATGATTCAATGGAAATTATTTTTTTTAATTTATATTCATTTATTATCAATTTAATAGTTTCAGTTTTTATTTCGCTATTGACAAAATCACTTGTGATGAAGTCAAAGTCAAGACCTAAACAACTCTCCAATAAATCCATTTCATAAAGGTCGAAAATAATATTTGCATCTTTTATGGCTACTTTCATTAGAATACTTCAAAACCTCGCCTAAATTCTTCAAGGTTCTGTTTCATAAGTTGAGAAGCTTTACTGAAAGTAATAATTTCCTCGCTTGCAGCTTTAAGAACTAATCTCTCAAATCTGCTACTTGATTCTTCTCCAACATATTTTCCAAAATTCGCTTCATTTCTTTGCTTTTCTTTATTAAGTCTAATAAAGAAACCTTTTAAAGTAGCTTCAGAAATAATATTTAGATTGAATAAGCGATATATAACTGCTTGAATTGAGATTCCAAAATATTCTTTAATTTCAATCAATTCCTGAATTGAAATATGACTTCGCTTGGCTCCAAGAAAATTCTTCAATGATGCTTCAGGTAAGAGAAATGCACCAGCAAAGTTATGACATAATTTCTCAATGGATTTATCGTTTAAATTTTCGTGAAATGACAGTAGTAAGTGTGCTAACTCGTGAATCACAGTAAATCTCTTTCTTACTATGTCAATATTTTGATTTACAACTATAACTGGAAAATTCTCAACCCAAGTAGCAAGACCGTCAAAGCTCTGATCTGCGTCAATCTCAACTATCTTCACACCCTTATCTTCAAGCATTTCAATAATGTTTGAGACCGGATTCATTCCAATTTCCCAATTTTTTCTTAATTCTTGGCTTGCAGTCTCTATGTCCTCTATTGAATTAATTACTATCTTTTCTAATGGATTAGTGAATTCGTATCTTACATTTAATATTCTTTCAATTTCAATATAGCGTTCAAGGTAATCAATAACAAATTCTTTTATTTGTTGAATATCTTTTTTTCCAAGTTTAGATTTCTTTCTAAACTCAACATTCCCTAACTTTATATTTGAATCTCTGAAAAAATAATCAATCGGAACTTGTAAAGCTTCCGACAGTGCAATAATAATTGAACTATCAGGTTTTCTTTCGCCCTTTTCATACAAATTAAGAGCTTGAGCTGATAAATCAATAGACATCTTTTCAGCAAGTTTTCTTAATGATAAGCCTGAAAGCAACCTTGCTGATTTTAACTTCTTTGCAAAAACATTTTCCATACAATTCTCCATTTCAATGTTGACAAAAATACTAAAATATTTTCTTACTGTCAACAAAAATGTTTACAAACATTCAAAATAATTAACGTTTTGTCAACACTTTTGTTTTAAGTAATAGAGAATTTGGATGCTCAAAGTAGTATTAAATATGCAGATCACTAACAAAAGCCAAAAATTTTATAATTTGGCTAACGTTAATATTCGCTATCTTGTATTAATAATTATTTCCAAAGTTTTTAATGCATCTGATAGTAAAGATTGTCGAACTGTAGGATACTTGGTAATGTCATTATTTGTAACCACCCAAACTTATGCCAGGTATTAAAAACAGATCATTATCAATAGAGATTTTGTAAGAAATTGTTTTGTTGATTCTTAGCCAAACCGCATAACTTTATTCTGAAATTTTCGCATCTATTAATGATAATTCTACCTGAAAATCATTAAAATCATAGAATAAATATACAAATCCGTATTTTTCATGAAAATAGTATTTTGATTTGTAAGTACCAATTTCACTTTCAGCATGAGTTTCTAGTACCCAACACAAATCACTAAAAATCGGATTAGTGAATAATATTCTATCAATGACTTTTATTTGTCCTATTATTGTAATACCCTCGTATTCATCCCACCCAGATTTAGGTGTTAAGCTCCAAGGTATTATTTGGCCTTTTTCAATCGGAAAAATGATTTTAGGAAAAGGAACTAATTCAGTCATTCTTAAGTACACATTCCTTGGGGGGTGCAACCATATTTGTGAAGGAAAAAACAAGTTAAAGGGAAATGAATAATTCTTATCTACAATTCCAGTCATTTCTTTAATATTTGTTTTCGACCCTAAAGAATCAATAATTGGTGAATATTTCCATATACATTTAATTTGAAATATATTCCAACTATCGTTAGTAACAATCAAAATTAAAGTATCATTTTTATTTTGTTTTGTATTTTTAGTCAGAAAAGTAAAACTGCTATTAGGTTTGTAAACAATTGGCTTGCTACAAGACATAGTAATTAAAAACAATAACAAACTTAATAATAATTTCATAAAACAGAATCCTTAAAATATAATTGGACTGTCTTACAAAATCAATTTTTTTAAAATATAAAATTTAAAAACTAATTTTTAAGACAGCCCATCATGCTATGTTGTTATGGAAGTGATGACTAAATTACCAAGATTATAGCCAGTAATTTGCAAAGCAGCGATTGTCATTATTTTATCTGTATGGATTGCAGGTATAGTTTCAGAATATTTTATTCCCCATTCATCAACCACATAGGACTGTCCATTAACAAATACCTCAATAGGAGTAGGATCAGTTTTCTTAGTTGTTTCAACAGTTTTTGAACCATCAGGATGTACAGTCTCTTTTATAGTCGTTTCTTCAGTACCAGCGATTAATTTATAAACTGCTACTGCTGCGGTTACTGCTGCTGCTATTGCAGCTAGTGCTGCCCAAAAGCACGGTTGTGGGTCTTGTGGTGGCGGATCTTCATTATATGGATTATCCATTGGTATATCAAAGACTGGATTCCCATTTAGATTGCCAATAATGCTATAATGTTTGGGTATTAAACCCATATTATAACCAAATTGTACTCTATTTGTGGTAGTATCCAACCAAGTTACAGTTTCAGACCGTGTCGCTACTTGATTTAACGAATTCTTACCAACAGATACGACTCTTAAAGTACCTCCATTTTCGAGATCAATAGGTTCTAAAAATGCATGAATGGAGTCGTTACTATTGTTTCGTATCATAACTCCATCAAGCCCAGAGGCTCCAATATTGCTAACCAACAAATTGCCTTGTTGATTTATACTCAATTGAGCATTGCCGAGAGGTGTTACCTCGTAGTTTTGGAAAATCATAAGCCCTCCTAATAAAAATTAGACCAAAGATTTAATAATATTACCAAAGAAAATTCTTCCCATGGCTACTTACAAAAATATGAAATTTGCAAAATATAACAAAATAAAAAAATATCTATTTAAAAAACTTCAAAATTTTTATAAAGTTTCTTTATCTTGTATTAATAATTATTTCCAAAGTTTTTAATGCATCTGACAGTAAAGATTGGCGAACTGTTTGGTACTTGGTAATGTCATTATTTGCAAGAACAGGTACATACCAAATATTTACCAGTGCTATTCCTAACCTTCTACTAAGTTCACACACGTTGTAGCAGTTTTCAATTTTCTCCTGTTCTTCAATTAAGCGTCTTGATTCAAGTTCCCTTGCATAGTCTTCTGCAAAATCGGTAATAACATTTCTATTCCGTTGCGCTTCTTTTCTCCTTGCAAGTTCGCCAAGATAAGAGGTTTTTTCCCGATACCTGAAAAAAAATCCGTTGCACACTCCCTCAAATCATTCAAGTATGATATAGGTAGGTTCTTTATAAATGCCTCAACTTCCGATTCCGCTTTGTCTTTATTAAACGGTTGAATAACATCATATTTGACTTCACGTAAAAGATAACTCAAAACGATTGAAAGCCATTCTGCTCCTCTTGATTTGATAACCAGTCTAAAATTTTCAGGTTCGTTCTGGAGTTGATTGTATTTGAATTCGCCTGCTTCACGGGCAAGTTCCGCCTGCTCTACAGTCAAGAGATTAAAATCATATTTATATGTTCTGCCCGAGTGAATAAACACTTTTGCTTCAATTGGATTGTGTTGCTCTTCTAACATTTTAATTGTTCCTTTTAAAATACTATTTCTGAAAGTCTTTTTACAAAACCAAAAAGTCTCAACACAACTCTTGGTCTAAATTCAACTGATTCAATTTCAATTGAATGATTCATTGAAAAACTTGATATACTCATACGTGTACCGTAAGTTGAATTAATTGCTTTTGGTGGCGTATATCCATTTTCAGTCCAACCCCTCGAAGTTCCAAGAATTAGACTTAATGAATATCTGCCTTTTAATACTTCTTCAAGAATAAAATCAAGGTTGTTGTCATAAAGTTTGTTGTAAGGTATATACAAAGTTGCTTCAAATCTATAACCGAGCCGTTTAATTGTTCCTAAGTGGGTGTTCCGAGTGATAGGAGAAAGCCGAAAACTTGATTCTGCTTCAAGATTATGAATAATGATATTGGCATCATAAGGATCGCCCCATTCTACTTGGGAAAAGAATTGAATACCTCGAATTGGCATCAAAGCCACTTCTCCAGCAAAGTTTTGAAGTATAATCTCTATCATAACGGATTCACATAAGATAAATTTAATGCTACTTCAGGTAAATCTCGTATTTCGTCTACATAACTAATTGGAAACCTCCCAGTTTCAGTCATAACTTGCTCATAATTGCCCCAGATTGAATCTTTTTGAATTGCAATGTATTTAAACCTACCAATCCAAAAACTTTGTAAGAAGTCAAGAATCTCACTATGATATATTTCATCGGCACTGATAATGACTTCAATGTCCCTATGGCAATATAGAATGTGATTGAATTTTCTACCATTTAGTAAAATCCCAGATTCTTCAGTTTTGTTTAATAACAAGTCTGTACATTTGACTGTTTCAAATAACTTTTGATTTGTTGAATTTTCATCAAAAACCAATGAAGTCAATCTTTCATCTCCATATCTCAATGCTATTTCTTTCACGGCTGTTGCAGTACTCCTGATTCGTAAGGAAATTCAACGATTTCAAGTATAAAGCTATTTGGAGAATCAATCGTTCCTAAGCAAATAACCATATCTTCAGCAAAGTTAGGACTATCCAAGATATTTTCTGTTATATTAATACCATATAAATTTGTTCTTGCATAAACTTGTCCGCCAATCTTAGTAAAAGCATAGCTATCACTAACTACTCTTCCTGAAATCTGAACCAAAATAATTTCTTGCCCTGAACCTGATTGTTTTGCTATGCCGATGCTTTTATTATGATAGATACTTCTGCTTTTTGATTTTGCTATAAGTCCACTAGGAAGTAACATAACAGCATCACCAGACAGGATTTCTTCATTTTCTTCAATTTCATAGTTTTGAACCAATGTTGAATCTTCTGAAGTAAAACCGCTATTAAGCATAGACATCATAAACAAAGGCAATAACCCTTCATTTCCTTCCCACCAACCGTAAGCAAATCTCTCCAATGAATGTAACTTTAACTTAGTCTCAGGTTTTTGGAGATTAATTTCAATTCCAACAACGACAAAGTCCCTTTGAATATCTTCTTCGAGCCAATTACCATTATGAAATCTTTTGACGGTTTCTGCAATCTTGACTTTTGAGCCAAGTTTGATATTCTTCCAAGAAGAGTTTGAGCCATCTGCATTTTTTGAAAAAGCATTCCAATATGGGACTGTCAAAGAATACTCGGTTTCGTAATATTGTTTATCTCTTGCAAGAATGTAGTTTACATATTTTGATAGCGAATCAAAATCTAAATCTGTTCCATTGATATTAGCGAAAATCTTTGAAGCAGGTCTCCAAACATCAACAAGTCCAATTCTTTGTATTTGAGTTGGCTCAATTGGTTTAGTCTTAACATATATACCAGTATGAATTCTCTCAATCGAACTACTACTTCCTTTGCCGGGAGCATTAGCAATTGATTGGAGAATAGTTGTTTCCCAATTACTACTGTTACGAGTAACGTTTAAGGGGATATGATAATAGAAATGACCACCGTAATCATTGACAGCACACAAAACAGCTCTTGTTATTGAAGTAGTTAATAGCAGTCTTTCGGATTCAATGCCTTTCTTTTCTTTGTTGTAATTTCTTTGTTTGTCCGAATCTTGAAACTTCTTTGATGCTTCTGGTTCGTTTGTATTAGGTTTATTACTTACATCATCAAATTCATCAACAGCAAAATTGTTAGCAAGACCATAAAATTCATTTGATTCTTTAGTAATAATTGAACTGGTATCGAAACTTGCCTCGCTCGTCCCTATTAAATAAGTATAGTCGTTTTCAACTAATCCTTTACGAGATTTGAACTCAAGATTTAACGATGTACCGGATGTATAGCTTATAAATAAGTAACAGCCGAAACTCCTTGCTATTTCAAAAAGTAAATCTGATATGTTATCAATACTTCTAAATGAAAAAGCTAATTCGCTTGAAATTTGGTTCTTCTGCCAATCTTGTTGCCCCGAATTTCCTAAAGCAGGATCAATCATTTTTCTATGAATGAAAGGAGAAGACCAATTGTCATTACCGTTTTGATTGGAGAGTTTAAATTCAATTCTAATGCTTTGTTCTGCTTTGATTTCCTTGATTTCATCGCTATATTCTTTTACCAAAGCATAAGAAACAGGACTTGTTTGAAAACCTAAAGAACTTTCAAGTAAATTCAATTGTAATGCAGTATTCGTAAGTTCAGAAATAATTGATGATGCCTTGAGCAAATATTCTTTAATTACTTGATATAAATTACCAAGTGGGCAAAAGTAAACCAAATTGCTTGACACGTTATCAATCGAATATGAAAGTCTATATTGGAATATACTTTTCATTGACGCCCAATTTTCATTCTCAAATCTTTGATATACATTATCAATTGGTGTCCCTTCTAAGTTTTCTATCTTTCCAGTTAGCTTAACTTGGTCAAGCACAGATATATCAAAACTATAAGCAGAAAACTTATATTCTCTTTTGGGATTGACATAGAAGTCATAATCTTCTCCAATCCAAAGTTTATCAGTTCCAGACACTTTACTGCTAATTTTACCCAGAAAAAGCATATTTTCAAGAGTAGCATCTTCACCAAAGAATACCCCACAATATCTATTTACTTTGATATTTGTAGCATCGAGAACAAAGTAAAGTGCCTTTTCATCACTCTCATTTTGACAAGCAAGATGATTAATTGAAAAAGGTAGTTCGTCAATAGCATAACTACCTTCTTCAGTGTTTAAATCCTTTTTAACCGATTCAAGCATAAAAATATCGGTTTCAGTACCAACATTCTGAAACAGTTCTGAATATGAATCAGAAACAGCAAAGACTACTGCTTGCTGTCCGAATAAATATTCAGTAAAGCGATATTTCTGCAAGAATCTCATAATCTAACTATAAGTAATATTCGTAATAACTACAACATCTCCAGCTAATAGTCTTTCTGCATCTGTTGAGAGAAGGTCAGGCGGCTTGATGCCTTCTATATCCTTACCTGTTCCACCAAGTTTCCACGTAATAGCTGTAAATAGGCTTACTGCAGTCAAGTCTGTAGCTTCAAGTCCAGAGTTCTTATAAGACACAAAAGTAATAGTTATGGAAGCAGGACTGTTGTTAAGTTGCTGTTCCAAGTCATTATTTACTTTGCCAATCATATGAATGAATCCATCTGGCTTACGTAGAGTTGCATCGGTTCTTGCTTTGTGTGAATATCCTGTACCAATTGTGATTAAGAATTTGGCATCCATATTGTCTTTTAATTGCTTAATAAATGCAGTCCAAGAGTTTGATTCAATTGGGGCTTCATTAATCACTAATGTAATTTCTCCTTTGTTAGAGGCATCGCTTGAAGCATCGGCAGGTGTGATGTCGCTTTCATCTTCACCTGAGAGAATAAGATTAGTTTTTGGGAATCTCCAAATTGCACCGTCAGCTCTGTTAATGTCTATGTTTTCAGAACCCTGAGAACTTGAACCGGGTTTCAGAATCTTGTAAGTGGACGATTGCAAGTTATTAAACTTCCATAGTTCAGACAAATCTTCATTCTCAATCTTGTGAATCCAAGCGAATGGAGAACCTGTAAGTATGATTTTTTTATCAGTTGTTGTCGGCATCTTGACCTCCTAAATCATTATTAATAATTTCTTCTTCAATGTTTGGAACAGTTTTAATTTCATTAAGTAATGAAATCACATCCTTGAATGGTTTATCTGCTATTAAGCTGATAATCTTATTGATGGTTTGTTCTGTTATTATATATTGCATATTTTTTTCCTTAAATAAATTCTTATTGCCCGCCTTGCTGGACTTCTTTACAATTCAATCCTTCAATCGTTCCTAAATACTTCACGTGAATGTAGCCACCGAGAATTTGTCTGAATGATCCGTTGGGTAAAGTAACTCTATAGCTTACTGCTCTTGAACCACAAATATTAGATTGTGCGAAAATAATTACAGAACCCTGTAATGAAAAATTGAACCATTTTACATCTTCGTGAGTTGCTGTAACTGAAATCACCCCACTTTTATCTACCAATCTCCAATTGTCCATCGGTGCCATTAATTCTAAAGTCTGTGAACTGACACAAGAAGCAGTATTTATTCTATTGGACTCATATTCTTTAAATTCAACAAATGCCATAACTTCATAGTAACCGTCAAAGGGTAAACCCTCTCCAATTGGACTAGGAGCATAGCCAATAAATTGGCTTAAAGGAACTACACCAGTACTGAGAATGTCATATCTATTAAACCAACTTGTTTTAGGGCATTTTACAACATTCATTCTAATCCAAAATCTCTCGAAATTTTGAATAGGATAAACAGTATGTCCATTTCCGAATTCTTCATCTGAAAATGAGCAACCAACGTAAAAACTGCCAGTATTCAAATAAATGAATTCTTCATCGAAGTATATTGTTTCTCCAGATTGCCAATTATACCTTACTGATTTAACTATATTCCACGCAGAATTTTCATCTTGTCGAATCAAAAACTGACAATAAAGAGGAACTCCTTGGAAGTCAAGAC
Organism: Candidatus Kapaibacterium sp.; assembly: GCA_026418625.1. Taxonomy (GTDB): domain Bacteria; phylum Bacteroidota; class Ignavibacteria; order Kapaibacteriales; family UBA2268; genus CALHRB01. Next base: position 92,770 of record JAOABA010000055.1, on the reverse strand, counting down.
CTTCGTCATTGTCCATTGGTTCAACGCTCCATTCACCTTGGATATGAACTTGGAAATATGAACAATCATCTCCGCTTGTTAATAAGCCATTTGGTACACCACCAAGCTGAAGTTTGTCTCCACCTACAACTGAAATCAGTTCGTAATAGATTTCTTGCTTACAACATTGTGATTGACCTGATGATTGTTGTGCAGTATTCATCTTTCTTTCAAAACTTACCAATATCCAAACATCAGAGGTTGGACTATACGAAAACTCTGCTTTAATTAATTCCGTTAAATCAGTGTCTGTTCTTGTGTCAATACGTTTATGATTTGTGGGAACAGTATTTATGGATAAATTCTTAATATTGAACCAAGAGCCGTCCTTTGCCGTATAAACAAACCTTCTACCTCTTATAGTTTGCCAATCGCTAATTATTCTTGTTGTTCCAATAAAATGGAGAGTTCCAATAGTTCTTGCAACATTATCATCGTATCCTTCTGATATATTGATATTCCAAGGATTAGTATTACTTCCATCCAGATAATAACTTGTCGCATTGAATGGCGTAATTTCATCTCTTGGATTATTGCTGTCAAGGGCATCATTATCCTCGTATGACCAGGGCAAACTGTCCCAAGTTATCCATTGTAAACCGTTCCAAACCCATATTCTACTTGCATAATAAACTGCATAACCACGATGATTTGAATTAAGTCCAGTAGGTAAAGAAATCACATTCTCCAACCTTCCTTTCAAAATTTCGGAATAATTCATATCAAAATCATCAAGTACCGGAGTAGCAGACATCTTTTTATCCTAAAATTACTACATTATAAACCTTTGTAGTTGCTGGAGCAACTTTGAAAGATATTTTCGTTGTATTTGTGTCAAATCTTTCAATCAATGGGAAAACAGTATATCCTGTTGTGTTTTCATATACATCTATAAGTATGTCTTTTGTTCCAAGATTATGAATTACTGAAAACGTAGTAGTGGAATTATCTCCAGTGATGGAAGCAGTAACTTTCTTGTTCTTATACGCTCCATTAATAACTAATTGATTACCCGTAATAACAAGGGTAGAATTGTCAACATTAACTTTTAGTCCACTCGCTGATTTACTGATTCCACCATTAGAATCAAGTTTGGCTTGAAGAATATCAGAAACTATTTCAATAGATTGATTATCAACATTTACATCAACTTGATTCCCCGTCTTTGATAAACCATTTCCAGCAACTAATTCTGCAACGCCATTGAACTGAGTCCAACTAATTGCAGTAGTGCCTAATGTCCCGCCACTATCAACATTACATATCCAAGCTGTATCTGCATTAACTGTACCCTGTTCTACAAATACTGCTGCACTTACCACCTCTGCCCAAGTATCAATATCGGTAGCTCTTGACCAAGAAGTTGAAGCTACAACGTATATGCCGTTTTGCGATGCAGTTGTTTGATTCTTGACAAGAACTCTATTACCAACAGCAAGAGCAATGCCATCTATAGTTTGAGTTCCAGACAAAGTGATATTTGACGTTGTTGCAACTCTGACGCTGTTCTTCCAAGATAAACCAGAAACAGCATTATCTACATAGTTTTTCGTAGCAGCATCCTGTGGACTTGTAGGGTCTGCAAGGTTTGTTATCTTTTGACTATTCAGATTCAAAGACGTTGTTGGAACAGCCATTTGGTCAAGTCTGTTTGTTCTTACAGCTGTATGGAAATCAGTTATATTGCTCGATGTGTGGGTGTGTGAAGGTAAATCTCCAGAAGTTAAATTTGTAGCAGATGTTATCCTACCTTTCACATCAACTGTTACTTTAGTATAAGTACCGGCAGAAACTCCTGTGTTTGTTAATTGGAGACCATTAGCAACAATTTCAATCCCACCACCCGAAACAATCTTAACATCAGCTTTTATTTGATTATTGGTGTCATCATAAGTAAAGTCAATTGAATTAGTATCAATTAATGCACCACCAATAGCATCTTGAGAAGCTTCAACAAAATCTGAAATCGTTGAGGAGGTTTGTGTGCCAGTATGATTAATCCTATTCAGATAGTATGCACCATTTTGATTATTCAATAAGTCGGAATTATCGGCAACATCAACTTTACCGTTGTTGTTGGTATCATAGACAGATTTTTCCATATCAGGATAAACCCAAGATGTAGCAGTTCTATAACCGAATTTTCCGTTGCCTTTAACTGCATCGGTTTTGGCAGTATTATGAATTATCTGCCCGGCTAATGGAGAAGCTGGCTCAGAAGCAAGATTTTGAACTACTGCCTGTCTGATTTCATTCTTATCAAGGTCTAAATAACCAGTACCGTTAAGTAAAGTCAGTACGCCTGATAAATCAATATCGTTTAAAAATGGTATCGGCATTTGATTCTCCTAATTACAATATGCTTTGCCTGAAAATGGATACTTAAATAAAATTCTAAGTTCGTTATCATTAATATGTTCTACATTGCCATAAACGACTGTTCCTGAACTGTCAACTGTAGATATTGCCGGGTTCTTACCTAAATTATGATTTACGTGCCAAACATTACTCGCAGAACTCTGTTCGTGAATATGGTGTTTATCTGCTATATCTGTATCAAGTTCATTTAACTTGATTTTACCCAGTATGTTATACCTAATTTCACCATCAATAATTTCTGCTTTCTGAATCCACATAAAAAACCTCAATCTTTACCGAAGGATTTACCTATGACATAACCAACGATTGTGCCTCCCAATGTGAAAGCTGGTGCTTCCCACCAAGGTCTTTCTTTCACGATTTCTTTAGTGATATAAATCGTATGAACCATCGTGCTATCAGGTTTCTTCCTAATCCAAAGATCGAAACTGTTTTCAGGGAAATCAAACTTTGCATATACCGTATCTCGTTTGATAATGGTATCAATAATAGCAGTAAATGGTTTCGTTTCAATAATAGTATCACGCTTAAAAATGAGTTTTGTCCTTGCTTTTTCAATCGTTATAGGTTCAGCTTGTTTAACAATAATTACAGTATCTCTTTTAGTAATTACACTTGTGAATTCATTGTAATGCTTTGAACTTCTTCCCAAGTAGAAACATAAAAGCAAAGATATTGCTAATAGAACTATCCCTATTAATAAATGATACTTTTCTTTCATACTGCTTTAAATCCTATGAAACCTCTTACAACCATTCTACCTAAAAAGTGATGAATATTTCGTTTACGCTTATAAACGCCACCACCATCATCTTGAGAACCAATATCTCCAGAACTTGTATTGAAACCGATAGTATCAACCCAACCCGCTTTTTTCACTTCAATAATCCGTTCAACGTGTCCACTCCACTGGTTTGGTCTTCTCCAAAACATCAAATCATCAACCTTAGGATTAGAATTTGTCTTTTGACCAATTTTGATAGCTTCGTTCAACATTGTAACGGTAGAACCTGTTTTATGAATTGGGATAGATTTAGTAGGCAATCCCAAATCTTTTGCTGATGAGTAAAAACACCAATATTGTCCTGCTGCACAGTAAGGATTACCTTTTGCCAAACCTACGCTTCTAAGGTAAGCTTCAACATCACGTCCATCATTTCTTCCAGTTTTTTCTTTAATACCTACTTGAGCAAGTAAGCTATCACGAGAAACCATTAACAGCTCACTATCACAAGATATTAAATATCTTGAAGCAGAAAAAGTTTCAACTGTGGCGACTAAAAGAAGCAATATCGTTATGATAACAAATCTTTTCATAGTTAATCCTTAATGCGAAAACTGAGCAATATATACACCTAAAACAACAAGACCTACCAATATATGCACTCCCAAGAATATATAACCTAATACAACCATTATGGAATGCCTTTCAACACTATTAAGCTCTTTGTCATCACCTTCCATAATTAGTTTTGTGAAAGGTATCTTAGTGTAAGTAAATAGAGCTATTCCAGATAAAGATAATGCCATTGCTTCAAGAGTTGCTATAAAAAGAAAAGTTTGTATTTCAGCTGTTCCCGGACGTAAGAAGAAAACTGCTACAATTCCGATGATAAGCCAAACTGCATTTCTAAGCACGAAATCAATGGCTGATTTAATTTTAGTGTTCATCTTTAACTCCTGTGATTTGATGTTAAATGATTATGAAATTGTTTGTTTAAGTCATTCAGTAATTTTTTTATGTCTTCAAGTTCTTTCCGAATTGAGTCATCGTATAAATCAACTCTCTGTTCGAGCAGTTTAACTCTTTTTTCGAGATTATTAAACTTCTCTATTTCGGCTAACTTACTTGAAAATACTTCTTCGTTTGCCTTCCTGTTATCTCTTTTCAGCATAAAATAGAAAGTAATCAATCCAACTATCAAAAGTCCGAATTGTATAGCATTGTTAATCAATCCATTTGCAAAGTCCATCGTTATTCTCCAATAAAATAAACTGTTGGAAGCATAAATCTTATTTCGTAGTGCCATTTGTCTTCTTCAACAAACAAAAACTTTTCTGAAATAGGATATAGTTTCATATTTTCAATAAATAGATCATTCGTTAGCGACTGTCTCACTCTGTCCAAAGTTTCATAAGCACCAAGATGGGAACGTAGGTTTCTAACGATTACGATAACATCAAATTCAAGCATCCTTGCTTGTTGCTCTATTCTTGGATTAGTATAGTTAGAACCTTCATAACTCACAAGTACTGCACCTTTTGGGTGTAATAACTCGTAATCCTTGACGTTATCAGGAAATGGCTCTACTGCTAAGTCTTGAATGTCAATTTTTAGCTTATCAACAATAGCAGATTCAATTTCTGTTATCATCATCAGTAATTCTCCAACTTTGTTTTATCAAAAACAGGTTTTCTTTCTGAAACTAAAAAGAATCCTGGTCTTGATTCTGCTGTGCCTTCGTTCAATGTAATCATCCCTTTCTGAATCTTTTCGAGTGTTGCAATTCCATCTTTGTAAAAGTTTTGTATATTGTCGAATACTTTCCCTCTTCGTTTGTAAAGCTCGTATTTCACAATGTCAATGCAAATCTTTTTGAGTATTGAGTGTTCATTTATAATTGGCAATTCATATCTGCCTCTAAGATAACCGTCAATTATCTGTGTAACGTCCAAAATGTATTTACTTACAATTTCATCATTTACAACATTTGGCTCTTCATCGTTGCTTAATTGAGCAACAACTTTTTCAGTTAAATCATCAACTATATCTTGAACTGTGCAATACATTACAATACCGTTGCCGAAATGATAGCGTTAGGTTCGTGAATAGTCGGTAAACTCTTTTGCTCCACTTTCCAATCCAAAGCAGTCTTATCTTCATTTGTATTAGTTTCTACTAAAAATTCATCAGTGAAAACTCTTGTGTTTCCATTGTCAATACGATAAATAGGCCCAAAATGAACTCTAAATCCATTTGATTGACTTGCAATCATAATAGCTTTTTTAGGATTAATCATATCTGCTGTTGTATTATCGGGTTTAGTGTATTGCTGGTTGTATTCATATATGTCAATACCCATTATCCTTCCGATGAAAAGACCTGATCGTGTTGGACTTTGGTTTAGGTCAATTACACCAACTTTATTGTTATTGGTATCGAGTTCTTTCTTTACTGAATCATTTGATAAAAACGCATCAGCTGCTTCACTACCCAAAATCAAAAGATCGGCATTAAAGCCACATCGTTTCATAATATCACGTTTCCAAGCTCTTAAATTAACCAATGGTTTGGAATTAGCATCACTCCATTTTGAAGTTGAAGTAAGTGAATGAAGATGTACGTTATTTTCAAACTCAAATTCGGCAACGAAATCAATGTTATCTTGGGAAACAATAAGCTTACCCGTTGAAAGTGCTTCACAAGCCATTTGCTCACGACGGCGGATTATTCTATTTTTAAGTTCTTCAAGCTCTTGGAGAATCATTTGGTTCGGAATTCTGGTTCTCTCTTCAGCATTTGCAACATATAAATTCCCAATTGACCTATAATTTGCTAATTCAAAAGCGGTAAACACTTTTTTCTCAAAGGTTCTCGGTAAAGTCAAAGTCCTAACTGATTTAGACAATTTCTTTATTAATTGTGCACCTTCGTGTTGGTTTACAAATTGAGCTAATTTGTCAGATCCAATTGTAATTTCTATATCAATTTTATCTGCAGCGTGAAACTGTTTTGTTTTAAAAAGAGAATTTAAAACAAACGGTTCGATTACTTTTGCACGATTAATTGCATTAGTCAAACTTCTTGCTTCAAACATATCAATTAAAGCACTCATTATTTGTCCTCCTTAATCACTATAGAGCCATTGTTATAAACACCCGGAATAATTTCGTGCCCGGCACTAAGACCTGATTTTAGAAATTCTCCATGAACATACATAAACCCTTTGCCATCAGCGATTGTAGCATCAACATCGCAACCTAATATACCGCATATAACTTCAGAGCCATCTGTTGAACCTTCATCCCAAAGGGTATATTTTCCGTTGTTAGGATTCGCTTCTGCATTGATCTGTCCAAGACAAGCACCTCGTTTAAGGTTTTGACCAGACAGGATGATTATTTCACTTACTTCCATAGTAGGATGTAAGCCCGCAAAAATATCGTTATTCGGCTCAATGTCTACAAGATTTGTAATTCCAAGATTAATACTCATTTCTTATCTCCCTTGATAGTATTCTTCAATAAACTTATTTTGACCTTCGAGGTCATTTGAATCACTATAAGAATTTTGCTTAGCGATTTCATTGAACTCAATTTGCACCGGGAAAGATTCAATAAGTCTTTTTATCAAATCTTCTCCAGACATCTTAACTATGTTCCCATTCTCCGAAAACTCAAATCCTTTGTTATCTTGGATTGCTTCAAAAGCAAGTTTAACGATTGGTTTTTGTGCTGGAACTAAACGACCTAATTGAGATTTGAAGTAATCATTGAACTTCATATCTCGGTTATCTTTTTCGAGAAGTTCAAGTTTCCTTTGCATTTCTTGAAACTCTTTACTTTGCTTAACGTCTGGCTCACTTGCTTCTAAGGCAGTCTTTGATTCGGTTTTCGATTCAGAATCATTGAGATATTTGTTCTTAATCCTCTCAAGTTCTTCTGCGGTCTGATTAGCAATTTCTTCGTTGAATGTAGAACCAAGCCACCCCAACAATTCCTGAAATAGCTTTGAATATTTATCGGACACTGGTGTCTCAGGCATATTGCCTCCTTGAAAATTGATTGATTTTTGATTGGGTGAAAAAGGTTTTTCCTGTCCTTCAAAATTGCTAAATTTTGAGGGAGAAGAATATATATTCTTTTCTTTAATTTCCTTTAATTTAATTTGTTGGATTTTGTTACCACTTTGCTCAACATCTGTTGAACAAGTGTTGAACATCTGTTCCTTTGTGTTCAAATTTCGCTGGTTGTTTGTTCCAGCATTCTTGTCATTCTGTTCCATTTCTGTTGTAATTGTGTTGCCTTTTAGTTCTCCAAAGCAGATAAATGATTTACTTCCATTAAATTCACTGTCTTTCAAACCTTTTACTGCTGGTGGAATAGCACCAAGAAAACCAATATGTCTTAGCATCATATCAGGATAAAGAGCAATAGATACTTTTTTGTATCTGCCTTCTTTGATAAGTTGCTCGAATTCAGGGTCAATCTGTGTAAACTTTGCAAGTAATGTTTCACCATCTTTCTTGAGAGATTCAACCCAAGCGTATGCTGGCGAATTGTTCACAGGATGCCCGATTACAACTGGTGCTTCATGCTTATCGTCAGGCATTTGATTGTTATACTTTGATATGATTGCATCTATATCTTCGGAACTCCATTCACGCTCGTTTCCGTTTGCATCTGTATGCTTGCCTGCTTTGAATACTTCTTTCCACATAATACTTGATTTCAAAAATTTTACACTACAACAACCGCAAAACTATTTAAATTCTTTGCAAGCCAAAAAGCACTTGATGTATGTAAAGAATACTTGTAACGAGTACAAGTAAATTTGCAAGTATTGAGTGTGGGTACTCGGTGCATTTACCGTTGCAGAATAATTCCGTTGTTTTGTGATGTTGAATTTTGACTTTTTTCAAAATTTGATACAGATTTAATGCTGAAATAGAACTTTTACATAACTTTTTTAGGATTGAAATGAAATGAGCAAAGAAACGCCAAAACTCATTTACAACAGATTGAGCAAGGTTTATGATGAATGCTATAACGAACCTATTCACGCAATCGAAAACGACTTTGTTTTCAAATACTTACTTGATAACGGTTTTCTTGAAGGTAAGGTTCTTGATGTAGGTAGCGGTACAGGCATAGTATTGGAGAATATTGATTTATCACCTGAAAACTATTTCGGATTAGACATCTCCGAAAGTATGCTTGAAATTAGTAAGAGTAAGTTTCCTAAACATTTTTTCTTCAAAGGTAATATGTCAAATATGCCTTTTGAAGATAATAGTTTTGATTCGGTTATCTCGCTTTTCGGTAGCTTTTCTTATTCACTTAACCACTCAAAGACAGTTCAAGAAATTGAAAGAGTACTAAAGCCAAACGGAAAGTTTTTTGTAATGATCTATGGACGTAAATATTCTTCAAGAGAAAGTTATATCTTAAACAAATTCCAAATTACTTCACCAGCAACATTCTTTAACCATAAAGAAATTAAATCCTTATTTTCACGATTTAACAAAAAGAAGATCTTTGGCATTACTTGGTTTAGTGAATCCTTATCAAAATATATAAGTCCAAGATTTATTAAGTTCATCTTTAATCTTGAGCACAGATTGTTTTCTTCCTTTTTACCTGATAACTTTTATTTCTTAACTATTAATGGACAGAAAAATGCCAAGACATTATAACATTGAAAACGTATTTGACGCTGCACTTGACAGAATGATAAAACTATATGAGGATGGACATAGAGTAATCGTTTCATTTTCAGCAGGAAAGGATTCAGGTATCTGTCTTGAGCTTTGCATCATAGCAGCTACTATGACAGGAAGACTTCCTGTTGAAGTTATTATGCGGGACGAAGAAATTATGTATCCCGGTACTTTTGAGTATGCAGAAAGAGTTGCTATGCGTCCAGAAGTTAAATTTTATTGGATTTATGCCAATCAACCAGTAGTCAATATCTTTAATCGTCAAAATCCTTATTTCTGGGTTTTTGACCCTGCACTTCCAGAAGATAAGTGGGTACGTACTCCACCAGACTTTGCTCAAAAAATTCATGAGCAGAATATACAAGGTCTTATTAGCGAAGAAAAGTTTCCACCTGCAAAGGGTAAAAATCTTTATGCTGTCTTGGGTTTACGAACTGATGAATCAATGCTTCGTAAAATGGGTTTAATGTCAAGTAAGGGTTATCTAACAAAAGGAAAAAATAGTTACGGAACTTACTATGCAAGACCTATTTATGACTGGTCAGACGGAGATGTATGGAAAGCTGTCAAAGACAATAATTGGGATTATAACAAAGCTTATGACACAATGCATAGGTTAGGAATCAGTAGGCACAAACTTCGCATTGCTCCTCCTACTTTATCACCAGCTGCAATTGACGGATTAATGGTTGCTTCAAAAGCTTGGCCTCAATGGTTTGACAAGGTTTGTGAGAGGTTGCCTGGAGTGAGAACTGCGGCTATGTTTGGTCGTAGGTCAGTCGAGCCAATAAGAAAGCTTGGAGAAACTTGGAAAGAATGTTTTTACAGAACTTGTATAAGTGAAGCACCTGATTGGATTGCACAGCGTTCTCAAAAAGTTGTCAATTATGTAATTCGTAATCATTCACGGCATTCAACAGAAGAATTTCCTGAAGTAACTAAATGTCCAAAATGCCAGATGCTTTCATCTTGGAGAAACCTATCCAAAATTATGTATATGGGAGAACCTTTCTCAATGAAAGTTAAAGTTGATGTGCTTCCTTATGTAGAACCAGAATTTTTCCGAGAAGGAGCAGGAACTTGGGGAGGAAAGCCCACTTGGTAAAAAATATTTTTATATTACAATGTTTGATAATGTGTAACGTCTTGATATGTATGGAATTAAACAGTTTCATAGAATTTATTCAAAGCCAGAATTGGATTTTTGCCAAAACCTATTCTGAAAAAGCTCCACACGAGTATTGCTTAAAAAAGAACTCTCAAAGCATTGATGAGTTCAATGATGCAGTAATGTTTATCAGAAACAATGGAGTTAAAGAGTTTTTCTATAAGAAAGCATTCATATATTTCTATCATGACGGTTACAAATACTGGACAATGGGCGCTCCGGTACATCAAACAATTTTGATTAACCGAACAAATGATTTTAAGAAATATGAATGACTTGATTTATGAAAACTTTTGAAGATGGGAAGTGGCTTTACGGCGACTCCTGGGAAAAATTTCCCATTGAAGATGGTCAAGTATGGCGTGTTGGAAAAAACACTCTGGCGGTCAAGGATTTGACTGAATTGAACTCTTTAGAGTTCTTTGTTCAGAATGCTTTTGATATGTCTTACATTGATCCACCCTGGAACACAGGTAATATTAATTCTTTCTATACTAAAGCAGGTTTTCAAGATAAAAAGGAATTTAATTCTTTTATTGAGAAACTAATGCTATTAGTCAAAACCTATTCTCCAAAAATCAATTATGTTGAAATGGGAAATCAGAATCTTGACTATGTCAAAGATTTGATTACTCAGTTAAATGGTATTGTTACAAATACTTGGAAAATCAAATATTATCACAAAAATCCTTGTTTTTTAATACGATATTCATTTGATTCCCCCTCGAAAATTGATTTTGACTTTACAGGTATTGATGATGATTTCACACCACGCTTTGCTATGCAATATGAAAAGAACATCAATTCAGTATTAGACTTGTGTACGGGAAGAGGTTTGACAGGAAGAACAGCTCACAGTCTTGGCAAGACTTTCTATGGAACTGAACTTAACAAGAGAAGACTTGCCTGCTTAATTGATTATTATCACCAACAAGGTTTAATTATTCACAAACTATAGGAATTTTAAAATGGAAGGCTATAACACAACGCCAGAAGCCACACAAAAGGCTGTATCAGAAAAAATCATTAAGAAAGGCAAGAAGGAAATTGACAAGAAGAATGTTTCCTTAAAAGAACTTGCTATTGAATATGTTTCGGTGGATTCTATCAAACCGAACAATTATAATCCAAATCGTCAAAGTGAACACGATTTTGAACTTCTTCTTAAATCAATGGAAGAAGATGGTTTTACACAACCGATTATTGTGCAACAGTCAACCAAAATGATTGTTGACGGAGAACACAGATGGAGAGCCGCAACAGTACTTGGATACACTGAAATTCCCGTAGTCTTCGTTGAGATGACTCCCGAACAGATGAGAATTGCAACGTTAAGACATAATCGTGCAAGAGGAAGTGAGGATTTGGAATTGTCCGTTCAAGTATTAAGAGATTTGCAAGAACTTGGGGCTTTGGATTGGGCACAAGATTCTCTTATGCTCTCCGATGATGAAATCAATAGATTGCTTGATGACATACCAGTTCCAGAAGCACTTGCAAACGATGATTATTCTCAATCTTGGGAACCGTCCGAACTCTCCGATGAAGACAACCAAATTACAGATACAAGTTCAAGGCAAGTTGATGGCACTACTCATGGTGGAGAGATGATAACTGCTGCATCTTCAAAAGCTGTTGAAACTATTAAAGAAAGACAGGCTTTAATTCAGGTTGCTAAGAATGAAGAAGAAAGAGAAATGGCAAGACAGCAAACTAAACTATATCGTGTAAGTTTGATATTTGCCAATGAAGAAGCAGAAATAATCGAAAAAGTACTTGGTAAAGAGCCAGCTTTGAAGCTACTTGAATTATGTAAAAAGGAATTTAATAACGAATAATGTCAGGTAGTTGGGAACATATACCATGGGAAAGAATGCCCGGAGAAACTGATAAAGCGTTCAAGGCTTTCTGTACTTATCGTGATCTTAGGCAAAACCGAAGTTTTAGTGCCCTATTAGATAAACTTGGCAAGAAAAGTAAAACACAGTTTGCTGTCTGGTCAAGAAAGTATAATTGGCAAGCAAGGGTTAGTGCTTTTGATGATGATGAAGACAGAAAGAACCGAATGCGTCAGCAAGAAAGCATTCAAAAGATGAATGAAAGGCAAGCAGGGCAGGCAGAGACTTTTCAAAGAATTGTCTTCTTGCCTGTTACTGCCTTTTCCGAAAGACTTAAAAAAGATAAAGATAATAAAACACCCGCAATTGAAGATTTGAATAAACTTTCAACTGTTGAATTAATTGAACTGATTATTCAAGTAAGTAAATCCTTTGGTAATTTGGTCAATATTGAAAGGATTGCTCGCGGTGTTCCAACTGAAATCGGTCGTAATGAAAACACCATTGTATTTGACAACAAAAAAGATAAGTTTGGAGAATTAGTAGCAAATGACGAAAAAGCAACAAACGCTCTTCTTGAATTCCTCGATGCCGTGGGAAATACTCAAAACAGCAAGCCCGGCGACAATGGCGATGCACATAACGAAGGGACGTTACCAGATAGCTCCACACATCAACATCCTGAACAAGAAACTTCTTGATGTTGCAGGAGGTCGGATAAAACGACTGATAGTTAATATGCCTCCAAGACATGGTAAATCTGAACTTATTTCAAGGTATTTCCCTGCTTGGTATTTAGGCACATATCCCGATAGAAGAATAATTTTGGTTTCTTATGAAGCGGGTTTTGCTGCATCTTGGGGGAGAAAGACCAAAGAATTACTTGAAGAACACGGAGAAGATTTATTCGGAATCAAATTAAATAGACTTTCAAATTCTGCATACCGTTGGGATGTTTTAGGTCAAGAAGGTGGACTGAATGCTACGGGTGTTGGTGGTGCTATTACTGGTAAAGGTGCTAATGTATTAATCATTGATGACCCTGTTAAAAATGACGAACAAGCTAATAGCAAGACTTATAGAGATAAAACTTATGATTGGTTCAGAGCTACTGCATATACAAGACTTGAACCTGATGGAGCAATCATTGTCATAATGACCAGATGGCATTTCGATGATTTGGCAGGTAGATTAATAAACGACCCTGATTCTGATGATAAATGGGAAGTTTTGAGTTTTCCTGCTATCGCAAAAGAAAATGATGCTTTGGGTAGAGATGAAGGAGTGCCATTATGGGAATATAGATACCCTGTTGATAAACTAAACAAAATCAAAAGTCAGATTGGTTCTTACTGGTTTTCTGCTTTGTATCAACAACAACCAATTGCTACGGAATATCAAATCTTTAAAACAGAATGGTGGAAAGAATATTTTGACTTACCAAGCGGTTCTTTACTGATTCAATCTTGGGACACAGCTTTTAAAGAAAAAGAGCAGAATGATTTTTCTGTATGTACTACTTGGCTACTTTCAGATAAAGGATATTATTTAGTTGACTATTGGAGAGCTAAGGTATTATTCCCTGACTTGCAAAGGCAAGTTGTTATGCAATATCATAAGCACAACCCAAATGTGGTTTTGATTGAAGATGCGGCAAGTGGTCAAAGTCTAATACAAGTTCTTCAACGTGATACAAAGATTCCAATTAAACCTATTCAGGCGATCAGGGACAAGGTTACAAGGGCACACTTGGTAACACCACTAATCGAATCCGGAAAGGTTTTCCTTCCGAAAAACGCACAGTTTTTAGCTGACATCGTTAATGAATGTTCTGAATTCCCTTACGGTAATCACGATGATATAGTTGATAGTATCACACAAGCATTGGACTATTTAAGAAGAAGAAGTTCAGGAGATAAATCACTTTCATATCTGAGCAAATTAAGCAGAAAGCAAGATAATTATTTCACAAATTATTGAGAAATTAAAAATGGGTTTAATCAATAGAATTAGGAATATGTTTTCAGAAAAAAATGATACTGGCAAACGACCATATCCTCTTGGAGTAATAGCCACAAGGCAAGCTTTTCTCTTTAGTGCTTTAAATGAATTGCTGCCTAATCCTGATGTTATACTTCAAAAGAATAATGAAACTCTGGAGACATACAAGAATTTTCTTTATGATGCACACGTATCAAGTTGTGTTCAATCGAGAAAAGCAGGAGTTTTAAGTTTGAATTGGGAGATAAATAGAGGAGGAACAAAAAGTACTGAATCGGAGTTTATTGAAGAAATATTCAATAGTTTAAACCTAAGGCAAATAATTTCAGAAATGCTTGATGCTCCATTGTTTGGATTCAAACCTATTGAGATTTATTGGAGTGAAGTAGAAGGTAAAATAATCCCTAAAGAGCTCAAAGGCAAGCCTTCTTGGTGGTTTGAGTTTGATAGTAACAATATGCTTAGATTTAAAGATAGACAAAAACCTAATGGAGTTTTATTGCCAAATAAGAAATTTTTACTGCTTCAACATAATGCTACTTATGATAATCCTTACGGTGAGTCTATCCTTGCCAAGTGTTATTATCCTGTTATTTTCAAAAAAGGTGGAATGAAACTATGGTCAGTATTTACTCAGAAGTATGGAATGCCATTTCTTCATGGTAAAATTGGGCTTGGAAAAGGACAAGAAGAAGCTTATGAGTTATTCAATGTATTGGAGAAACTTCAACAAGACGGAATCGCTGTTACTGAAGAAGAAGTAAGTATTGATATACTTGAATCATCAAAAACAAGTTCTGCAGATGTATATAAGAACTTGCTTCATTTTTGTAATGCAGAAATCTCCAAAGCGATACTCTCACAAACTCTAACAACTGAGCAGGGAGATACTGGTTCTTATGCTATGAGCCAAACGCACTTGCAAGTAAGGAAAGATGTCGTTGATGCAGATAAACAACTTGTAGAATACTGGTTAAATAAGCTGATTGAATGGATTATTGAATTCAATTTTGAATCGGTTTCTGAAATACCACTCTTTGTTATGTATGAAGAGCAAGACGTAGATATGACTTTGGCACAGCGTGACCAAACACTTTCTTCAACCGGGCAAGTGAAGTTCACTAAAGAATATTTCAAACGGAACTATGGATTCAAAGATGATGAAATTGAAATTTCATTTGAACAAACAAACCCCCAATTCTCCGAATCTGATAAAATCCTTGAGAAGTCAGCTTTTGATATTTCTCAATTTGATGAACTTACTCAATCAGTCTTAAAACCAATACTTGAAATGATAAATGAAAGTAAGAGTTACAATGAAATCCAAGACAAAATAATTGAAATGTTCCCGGAATTAGACACTACCATAATCGAAGACTATTTAGCAAAAGGCATTTTATTAGCAACTGGGAGTGGAATTGTTAGTGGACAGTTGAGAGTGGATAGTTGAAAATGAATTATATCGTTGAATATTATAAAGCTAATGGTAAAACCCCTTCTATGAAAGGTTTTCGTTTTGAAGATCCATTTCAAACTGCTTTCAAATTGCCACCTGAAAGAGCATTAGAGTGGTTAAAACAAAGAGGTAAGAATCTTAAAATATCAAGTGATTGGGAAGAACTTGATGCAGAAGCACATAATAAAGCTTTTACTGTAGCAAAGGTTATGAGTGCCGATATTCTCCAAATGATTTATGATTATGTTGAAAGAGCAAAATCAGAGGGAATGACTTTAAGTAAATTTCAAACAATGTTATTGCCTCGCTTAGAAGCAGCTGGTTGGACTGGTGTAACTCCATCTCGGTTAAAAGTCATTTATGATACAAATATGCAAATGGCGTATTCTCAAGGAAAATATCGTCAGCAGAAACTTATATCTCATATATATCCTTATTGGAAATACACACAGATTCAAAGACCTACAAAAAGACATAATCACAGCTTACTACACGATAAGGTTTTTCGGTACGATGATCCGATTTGGGATTTGATATACCCTCCATCGGGTTTTGGTTGTAAGTGTTCTGTAACACCTATTAAAGACGGTTCTAATGCCGAAGACGGCTCAAAATATTTAAGACAACTTAGAAGGTCGAAAGACTTTACATTACACCCGGCATATACCTGGAAAGTGGACACATCAAAATATGTTAAAGATTTGAGAAATCAGCTGGATAAAATGCTTAACACTAAACCATCATTTTTTGATAAAGCATTTGAGAATGAAGAGCTTTTGAGAAAAATAAGTGAAAAATATAAGGAGCAAACAAAGGAAGATTTAGGGCATCATCATATTGCTGAAATGCTTGGATTTACAGCTAAGCCGAAAGTATTAAACAAAGCAGAAATTGATGAATTGAATTTGTTGGACTACTATATAACTTATCGCGGTTTAAATGGAATTAAAGCCCAAGAGTTTTACGACCAATTCAAATATGGTGATTATTTTTCTGGTAGAGGTATATTCGGAAGTGGTACTTATGTAGCTATTGATGATATTGATGCAACAAGACCTTTCACAAACCAAAAAGAAGTCATGAAAATTCTTTATCCAAAAAATGCTAATATAATTAATTATAAAGACTTAGACAGAGATTTTAATAAAAGAGAAGATGAAATGATGGTTATAGCTTATAAAAAACTCGGATATGAACCCTATGAAGATAAGATTATTTGGCGGAAATTGATGGATGATGAATCAAATCTGAGTGGAAAGGAAAGAGATGAGTTGGAATACAGATACGAGAACATTTCAAGTGAAGTTTTCAAAGAATTTGACAAAATAAGAAGGGATGCTTACTTTTTAAATGATATTGGGGATTATGCAATTTTGAAAGGATATGATGCCATTTTTGTTGAGGATAGGAAATATTTAGTTATTATGAATCGTTCTAAATGTATTGTTCAAAAAGAAAATGTAGAGTTACCACCTGTGGAATTTAGTGAAAAGAAAATTGTCAATATGCCTGCAGATTTAAGTAGGAGACTTGGTAGAGTGTGGGGTCGCATAGCACTATACAACGATGTGAATCCAAATGATGTAGTGCGTATGACTTCTAAAATTGCATCAATTCAAAAATTTCAAGATCTGCCTGAAGAAGTTCAAAAATGGGTTGTTGTTGCCGAGGAGAATATTGGAGAAGATAATGATTAGTAATGACATCACTAATTCGCTTTCCAGAAAGTTCATCGAACTGCAGAAGCAATTTGATGACCTTACACCTGTACTTGAAGTAGTATCGGCACTAATTGAAAGGGCGATTTCTGAAAATTTTGATGGTCGTGGTCGTTGGGATGGTAATGAAAATGATATTACAATATTCTCCGGTGGTTCTCAGAAATGGAAAGCTCTTGCTTCGTCCACTAAGGAGAAATACCAAAGACTTGGTTGGGAATTAGAACCTACATTGAATCGCTCGAAAGGTCTTATGTCAACAATTGAGGTAAGACCACAAGGTAAATCTTCGATAGTTATTTCAGCAAACTCTCCTTATGCGGCTATTCATCAATATGGTGGAACTTTAACGCCAACAATTCCGATTACTTCCAAAATGAGAAAGTTCTTCTGGGCAAAGTATTACAATACAGGATTAGTAAATTGGAAAGCAATGGCTCTCACAAAAAAGAAAGAGCTGAAACCCACCAATAGAATCCCAGCTCGACCCTATATCACTTTGACCCAAGAGGATTGGGAGGAGATAGTTGAGTTAATGATAAAAACTTACTAATAAATTATTTGATTTTAACAAACTTTTCTACAATCCCGCCAACTTTAACAAAGTAAACTCCAGAACTGAAGGATGAAATATCAATAAAATAATTTCTGCCAAAAGTAGAATGATTAATCAAGGGCAGAGATTCTATTAAAACTCCCATTGCATCATAAATCTCGACGTTTTTATCTTCTAACTCATTATTTAATTTGCTAAAGTTTATTGCAATATAGTCATTAGCCGGAATTGGTGTTATTAATAAAGTATTGTATGGGAGGACACTTTCCTCCACCGAAGTTATCGGTATTGCCACAAACCGAAATGTATCAATATCCTTGTCTATATTTATGCTGTAAGCCCAAGGAGTAAATTTGTATTCTTTGCTATAAGGTATCATTTCATAAGTACGTTTTTGTTCTATTTTGGGGAATACAAATCTGCCGTCTGCTGTACTTATAGTTGTGCTATCGCCAATTGTGAGTGGTATATCTTTTAAGCCATCGCCACCACTTGTAACAATTTCTCCGCTAACAGAATAAAATGTTCTAAGGTCTATTGCATTAAAATCTATACCACTTGTATCACTTGTTAGGTCCAAGTCATATTGTATTGGTGTGTAATCAAAAGGTTTGTAATAGTATTCTACTAAATCTCCATCATGATATTTATTTTTTGCTTTTACAGTATGTTTACCTTTTGCTACTCGAGTAAACTTATAATATCCGTTCGAGTCTGTCATTGTTATTCTAAATCCAAGTTCTAAAGGTATTCCCGGCTGTCCTTTATTTCCTTCCCATACTCTGCCACTTATTGTCAATGTATCTTCCAGTTTTGGAGCTAAGTTGTCCTCTATCATTCTGTAAATTTGCCCATGATATGTAGCTATAATTGGAACACTACCAGCATACCTGACTTTCATCGTATTTGGTTGACCTAAAGAATCATGAAGTTTATTTTCATAAATCCAAGATTCACCACCATCATAAGTATAAACAATTTTACCGAACTGACCTACAGCCAATCCAGTCAAACTATCTTTAAATGCAATGCTCTGTAATCCAAAAGGGGGGAAATATTGTTTATTAAATTTACTTCTATCTGAGCGAAAATCTAAAACTCTACGCCAAGTCTTTCCACCATCAGTGCTTTTAGCGATGCCATCATTACCTGATCCACCACTTAACAAATCGCTTTTACCACAGGTAAAAATAATTTTATCATTTACTTTGAACATATCATCTGAACCTATTCTTGTTCCCATCCAAGTTAACTGATATTCAAATGTATTTATATTGAATTCACAAAAGTAACCTCCCCTTCTTCCTCGGGAATTGCCTACTATACAAGTTACTATGCTATCATTCTTGAAATGTGGATAATAGTATGACAAACGTGTTGAATCATCCTGCTTATGAAACTTCCTATAAGTTTTCCATCTGTCCTTCGTTACTAAAACAAAAAATGTATCGGGTACAATATAAGCATTGGTTATTACACCAATTTCAGTATCATACATCGAAAAATCTTCATAAGATTTTAATAAATCAATATTTAATGTATCAATTATTTTAAAGTCATTTTTTATGTAATACATAAAACTACCTTTGAATCCTAAGAAAATGTTGTTGCTATCTATACATTTCATATTGGCGTCATCAATGTATAAATTAGTGGCATATATCAATTTCCATGTTTTACCTTGATTCATTGAATTATAAATATATTTAAAATTAGAACCAGTACTAAAAAATATATTAACATAATTTGAATCTATAATTTCAATATTATTGGGATGTTGACCATCAATATTATGAGTTAGTTCCCATTTATTTTGAGAAAATATTGTTATTGGCAACAATATTAATATGATACATGCCACTTTTTTCATAACTATCCTTTATTTAACTATTATTAATTTATCTGTTTTACTGCATATTCCATTTAATTCTGCTTGAATTAAATAAATACCGGAATTTATGTTTTTGAGGTTTATCGTAAATTCATTGTATCCTTTTGTTACATTGATGTTTTCTTTTATCATTAATTCTCCTGTTATAGAAAATATTGATATAGAAAAGTTATTACTACTTATATCACTATCAAAAATGCAATTCATGTTTTCTTCATTAAGATAGGTTAGTAAACGGCACTCATTTTTTACCAATATATTGTTTGTTGGTTCATAAGGTATTGCTCTTTTTCCATAATATGCTCCGGAAGTTAAAATGTCCAACCAATCACATCTGTTAATACATGGAATATTATAACCTGCCACAATATAACTTGCTGATGAACTACCGCCTGTCGGGTCTCCAATGGGATTACCACCACCAAAACCACCTAAATGTGGATCATAAATAAAAAGACTGTCCTTGTTACATAAATTTAGGTCTGTATCATTTTGTAATGTATCTATTGTAATAAATTGCGGAGGTCCTTTATATCTACAAACTCTTAAGCCAACCGAACAACACACAGTATCGCAAGGTACAAATCTCTTCTTTGGACTATAATTCAAATCTCCATTAAATAAATCAAAACTTGAACTATGTTCAGCCCAGCAGGATGCTATTGAAACTCGCCAAGTTTCATCACAAAGAGAATCAGGGTTCTCATCATTTAAAATCGGATCAAATCCCATATCATTTTTATGAATGGCTTTAAGTAATACCAACTTATGAATTTCAGCCATATTTCCTAAACAAGGTCCACAAGCTAATGTATCACCTAATGAATTGTAAACTTCTAATTCTGTTACCTGTAGTTCTTGTTTATCATCGCATGTGTTTGTTCTTGTCATATATTTACCCTTTACATAGCAATTAGGGCATCCAGGCAAAGGTATTGTTAATGAATCAAGTTTCCAATCCACACTATCGCATCCGGATTTACAGAAGTTTGGCTCACTAACTATCGGACAATATGAATGTTTTACAATTACACAAGGATTATTATCCCCCAAATTCTTTTTTATCATAAATGTATCTGTTCGTGCAGTCCCAGCAGGGATACATATACTATAAGTTGCTTTACCATCAAGTAGTGCCCGATTTGATGACCCCATTTTGTAAAAATTAAAACAATTATAAAAAGGAGGTATATTAATATTATATGTTATTTGGCAAGAACCTTCCGGACACTCTTCACCAATACCGCCTGGAGTAGTTATTACTTCTATCCAGTCTTTGGAAATTTCTGGGTCAGGACAACCGCAGAAGCAAGATTCTGGTTTTATTTCAGGTGAATTACAAATTATGTTACCATCATTATAAGCAAAAATAAATTTATCATTAGAATTACTATCACATAATTGTCTGCTAAAAGTTATTTTGCCTTCTAAATAATTGTATGTCAAATCAGAAATACTACTCAAAGGAATTCCTGTATCTTGGGGAGAATTTAGAAGTTTTAAGGTTTGAGCAATTTTACGAAGGAAAGGTTTATTTTTGGCACAACTATCCTTTACGAAAATAGTAAATGTATAAGTGCAGCAACTTGAATCAGATTGAGTTTTTTCAGCAGATATATCAAACATACTACACAAATCAAAACATATTGAAGCACTAAAGTCATTACTTTCGCAACCAATATTGTTTAGAATTCTTCCTTCAGAATCGTAGAAATCAATAGCAATACTTAAAGAATCTTTGCCCATCATAAACAAATCAAATAATTCACAACTTGTAAAACAATGAGCATAATCCAAAATTATTGGTAAATTGTCAATATATGAATCAAAATATAACGTCTTTTGTTCCCCATAATTATAATAAATTCTATATCCTTTAGGCAATTCTCCACCAGGAAAAAGATTTGCGGGGATTGAATCAAAAGTCAGGCATTTGGTTGAATCATTCCAAGTTATATAATCATAAATATTAAAGTTGCAGGAATCCTCAACAAAATTGTGTGAAGGGCATTTTTGTTTGTTATCAAGAGAAGGCATCCATTTGCGATAGGTTGTAAGTGTATCTGTTCCATAATAATGAATATAAGGAGTACTATCAATTACAGAAGTAGGGAATTTATTCAAGTAAAATATGCTCATCCTTTGCTTATTAGTAGAATGAACACATTCATCTTTGAAATAATAGCCGCCATCAAGAGCGTATAATAAAGAGTAATAACTATTACCAACCAAATTAAACATAGTATCTATCCTCTTACTAGAAAACACCATTCCTAGTCCTATAACTTGATTGCTGTCAACTATATCCCTTAATGTTAATTGGCTGCCTGAAAAGCCTGAGAAACTAAATGATGTATCTTGAATATTTGCAACATGAAATCTTAAAACTTGGTAATTCTCTTCATATTGTTTGTAAGATTGAAAAAAGGTATTGTAATTCTCAAAAATTGAAGTAGGTTTTCTTGCTCTTCTTCCTAATATTTTGAAGTCCTTTGAGTGTAATGCCTTCCAATCATTGTCACCAATTCTGGAACCATCCATATCATCTTCTGTATCAAAATTTCCTTGAGCCGTCCATCCTAAATGATGCTCCTTGTAAAACGGCTTTTGAATCATTTTTAATATTGCCAAACCATCGCCAGTTTTTGTATATGCAAATGCTCTAATTCCACAATAATCAATAACTTCGGTGAAATCAATACTTTGTCGCCATTGTTCAAAGTTGTATTGACTAGCAGTGCAATTAATATTCTCTAAATTCCAAGGAGTTCCAAATTCATGATGCCAATTAAATCTAATTAGAACTTTATTTAAAAAATCAAGGTAATGAATAGAATCTTCGAGACTAACAGAGCTGGATTTAATTATTGAATCTGCTTTAATAATATCTTGTATAGCGCCGAGATGATATGCAGTAAATATAAAACCTTGTCCGCAATTATTTGAATCTTGACAATCTTGATAAGGGAAATTCATTAAGGTGCCAGTTTCTCCTCCATAATTTGTTACAACATTGCATTGGGGTATCATTATAACACAAGCAGATCTAGAAGCATTTAACTGATAATTATTAATTCCCTTTAAATTTTCTAATTCAAAAATTTCATTTGCATTTCCATAACCAAGCCAACCGCAATCATCAACACCATCAACAAAATCGGCGTATGATTTTTCTCCATTGATACAAGTATGACAGCTATCACCACTACTTAGTAGTTGTTCTGATTTTTTGCTATCATTCATTTTTGTTCTATATAAGCTTAAATAATCCACCTCATCAATAGATAAATCAAAGTCACTCGCAAAATTTGAGATTACTTCTATGATTAATTCATCAGTAGGTATTTCTTTGATTATTAAGTATTTGTCTATCGAACCCTGATAAACTGGTCCGGCTACTATTTTGTAGTCAGGTGTATAAACATAACAATATGAATTGTTATTCAGTTTTACATTATCAAGTATCAAAGTCATCATTCCAAGCTTTTCAGCAAATACTTTTACTTTCATCCTTGTAACGAATTTGTTGTCAATTATTTCATTGACTGCTTTTTCTTTAATATTGATCTGCAAATTTTGCTCAATCAAATTACCGTCATTGTTCACAGGAAAGTGAATCAGCGGTATTTCCGTAATATTCTTAAGTTCACTTTTATCATAAGAAAATGGCTTAGAAACATTATACATAATTTGGCTAAAAATACAAATTGGTAAATTCAATACCAAAAATACTGAAAAGAAGAATTTTTTCATCTTAAAACTCCGATTTTGTTAAAAAAGGATATTGTTTCTAAAGTTCTGGGTTATTCAACTATAAAATTTTAATTGCTTGAATAGATTAAATTAGAACAATAATATTTTTTATAGAAAATTATAATAATATATAAATTTTATATTGAGTAGGGATTATTCTATTTATTAAATAATCCCTACAATTAAACATATGGAACCATTTCATAGGGAAATTTATTGATAATGTTCCTTTATTTACAGTTAATTGAAAAAGCCAGAAATATTATCTAATCTTAAGAACCAACTTCATGATCACATTTCTTGTTCGTGTAAATTAATAACTAACTTACGAACATTTTGTACTTTCTCTTTTGGAATATTCTTTATAAAATGTCCCCCAAATGAAGAATCAAATACTTTACATGATTTTTTATCATTTGTGACCTTTATAACTACTCCAATGTATCCATAAGAAACAACAAGACTTTTATCCTTGCATTCTTTTGGCACTAATTCTGAAATATAAAAATGATCCCTAACAAATCTAGCAAACTCATTAAATTTTTTCATATCAGAAACATTCAACTTTCTAGGTGAATTATTTAAAGATGTTTTTACTTGAAATAAAGATAAATGATAAAAATATGAACGAAGCTTTAAACCCCAAACATCTGCAGGTGTATGACTTAACGGTGACAAATAAGTTAAATATTTTAATCTACTTAATTTGCGTTTTATGTAATTTTCTCCTAAGTTTCCAATTTCGTAATTGGTGAATTCATTGATTATATCTCCTAATCCATTTTCCTTCTGATAGATACTCCTACACTCTTTGATAAATTCACTGAACCAAATCATTTAAACTCCTTGCTAAAATTTAAAAAATTTAGTTACAGCATTTTCTATTTTCAATATATAGAATCCTGAATTTAATGCTGATACATCAAGTGGATGTTTTGTTGTCCCTTCTAATATTTTATTTCCATAAATTGAAAATATTTCAAAATATTGTCCGTAACTTCCATGTAGAAATAAAATATCTTTTACTGGATTAGGTGATATAAACCATTCAATTTTTGATTGACTTGTTTCAATCTTAGCTGTATCAACAAGCCACCATTTTTTGAAATCAAATGTTGAAAACACTTTGGAATCTAAACGATGAAAATAAAATTCAACTTTCATTTCATTCCTTTTGTAAGACTTCTTATTTTTGAGTCCATCAATAGTTTGAGTCACACCATTAAAGTTTTTATAGTTTCCTATTTTATACTTTTTAAGATTTGATTTCTCAATAAAAAGTTCATCTGCATTCGATTTAAAAAAAATAATTAAACCGATAAAAATAATAATCTTAATTTTCATTTCAATCTCCTAACATCCGTCTTGACATGGCTGTGTAAAGTTTTCTGGATTAGTACAGTTCCCAATTTTCTCCTTGGTAACCGAATTTATATGTATAATATAACCTCCACTTGTAGATACAGATTTGCAGATCGAATACGTTTTTTTACAACATGTAATACCACACGATTGCCATTTCCAAAATCTTATTTTGCGAACTTCTCCGGCTGAATAATCTGGATACGATCCTTGCCAATCAGTATCACAAACTCTGCTGGTGGAATCTACTGTATATTCACATTTCACCCATAAACCACATGTAGCTGTGTAAAATATGACTTTAAGTGACATATCTGGACAATCATTAGGAGGGTTAATTCCTGATAAATTTGTAGTTTCTTCAATTAAAACAAGGTTTAACCAATCTTGAAATGAAGTTGCACTTGGATTGTCATTTAAATAATCGCAATTACCTGTTTTTGTCAAGCTATCAATATATATTTGATAGACATTATTGCAAATTCTATAATGATAAAAAACTGACAAATTGCAATCAGGATTATCCGTTGAGGTTTGATAATTACTAAATTGCCATGGACCGCAATTTGTACCTGTGTCTGGTGGACATAAACTTTGAGCAATTAATACCGAAGGTATTAAAGAAGTAGCTAATAGGATGTAAATTTCTATAGCTTTTTTTAAAATTTTGTTTTGCATAAGATAACCTTATATTATGATTAAAAAATTAATTAACTTTTATTCTTATATAAAATCCTGAGTTTGCATCATTATTAATGATGACTTTGTCAATGTAAATCCCTGGTGCCAGGTTAGCTGTTTTTAATTCGAGAACAATAACATCTTGTGGCTTAATTTCATTTGTTTTTAAAATAATTGGTAGAGAGTTGAGAGCGTAAACATTAAAACCTCTTGAATATAGCATGCTCACATTGTTTATCTTCAAGCTATCAATCCCAATATATTTAATATTGAAGGTTTTTGACCAAACAAACGGAATTGATACACTCCATTGATTGGTTGTATCACCATGAATAAATGTTAAATTATCCAAATCAAATCGAAATACTATCTCTTCAAGATTTGGCGAATCACCAACTTTTTTAATACCAATCTTGTTCGGATCGCTATTAACTATATCAGAGCATCCAATTATTAAAATTAATAGAATTACTAATGCAGATATTTTAATATTTATTATTTTCAAAACTTTACTCCAAATCCATAATTTAAACTAAATTTATTTGTTGAATACCATTTGTTCAAATGTTGATAGAAAAATTGATTAGCTTCTATTCCAAATAGCATATATGTATTTTCATATACTTGTAATTCTAATCCCAATATTTCACGAGTTACCATTCCTGATGTGTTTAAGCCAAATGAAATTTGTCCATAAGGTTTGACACAGCAACCCAAATCAAATGGAATATATCTAAGTGCTAATCCGATTGTAGAAAGATTTGGTTGCATATAATAAGTATAATCTTGACTTAAACGGTCACTATCATCATAGTTTAAGTAAAAGGTTTCTTGACGAAACTCTGCACCAAGATTAACATTATTATAAATTGGATAAAATAATACCACAGACAAATTATTGAAATTGCTCAAACTTTTTGGTTGAACAATAGGTGAATCCTCAAACCAAGATGGTGTATTTTTGAATTCAAATCTAAATTTTGAATCATATCTTCTTATAAAATAAATAGTATCATAAGTAGCATTAAAATCTAAGTTTTGAATTTTTTTATTATCGTTATTGTCAATCTTCGGATTTATAAAAGAGAAGTTTTTGTCTTCAAATATAGCAGGACTTAACATTATTTCAGTATTTTTATCTATCATTTCAGTATTTGTTTGATAAAATTCCGATTTCTTACTTTTCCTATTTGCAAAAATAATTGGTTCATCTGATTGGTTTAACAAGTTTTGCTTAACTTTTGAGTTATTACTAGAGTTATCATTTGAAGGTTTATTAAAATTATATATATAATCATATAATGGACTTTGAACCGTATAATTTCTTTCAATTTCATTGCGACCATTATTTTTAACCCCGAAGAAATTCAAATAAAGAAATACCATAATCAGAGTTATCATACTAGACATAGTAGCTGTAAAAAACTTGCTTTTAAAAAATGACTGCTTTAGTTTATTTGAAATTGGAACACTATTAATAATTGGAGAAAATCCCAGAGATGTGAATACATTATTTGAAACATTATCAGGAATTGCTTCATTTTCAACAAAATTCCTTATTGAACTTGTTACAAGCAAATAATGCTTGAAATTTGTTCTAAGTTCATTATCAAATGTAAGACGTGCCATAAGTTTTTGCTCACTATCGGCACTTAACTTGCCTTCGATAAATTCTTCATATATTTCAGTATCTTGCATATTTAACCTATTTCTTAGAATCTTTAATAAAGGGTTCTAAAATTTTTAAAACTTTATCCATAGTTCTGTGGCTTCTTTGTTTAATGCTGTCAATCGAATCTCCAGTTATTTGTGAGATTTCGCTACTTGTTAAACCAACAAACCATTTTAAGTAAAATGTTTCTTTTTGTTTTTCATTCAAATAACAGTATGCTATTTTTATTATTTGAATCAAATCTTGTTTTTCTAATGATGCTTCAAGACTTATGTTTGGAGATATTATAAAATCTAAATCCGGATTTTCAACAATTGATGAATTAAACTTCTTATCTTTATTTCCCTTTTGAAGAATTAAATTGCGTGCTATCCCAAAAAGGTAATGTGGTAGTTCGATATCTACTTTCCCTTGTTTAACAGTATTACAAAAAATCAACCACATATCTTGAAATATATCTTCGGCATCAGGCATAATTGTACATTTCATACGGCAATACGAAAACATACGTTTTGAATAACGATTGTAAACTTCCTTAAAAGCACCTTCTAACTCATTCCCACCAACGTGAATAAGTGCGATTAGTTGCTTGTCGTCATATTTGCCAAAATCCTTCAACTTTTTTCCGTTTTTTAACCTTTTTTTAAATATTTATTAGCAAAAAATATCAAAGATACTATTTTGTGAGTTATTATGCAATTAATTTGAGTTTCATCATTTTCAACTTTAGTTATTGAAACATTTGTATTGGAACAACCTATAAGCAACCCAAAAACCAAAATTAAAATCAATATTTTCATAAAATTTTCTTTTATATTAATTAATTTAATGCTAAAGCTATATTTTCACAAACTTTTCAAATCTATTTCCTACCTTCATAAAATACACACCAGCTGGCAGATGTGAAATATCAATTCTTGGTAGGTCAAGCACCTTCGTCTGACTATTGAACACAGACGTGGGTGTCTGTGTTACCAAAATTCCCATCACATCATATATTTCAATGGAAGCATTGGGGCTTGCCACATTGTTGTTTTCATTGGAGCAAGCTCCAAAGCTTCCCAAACTTATTGTGATGAAATCCGATGTGGGATTGGGATAAATGATATAATTACTGTGATTTGTTTCATAGTTATTTACAGAAGTTGGGTTTTCATACATCCATATTCTTCCCTTTAAATATTCATTTGCTATTATTTTATAAGTATGCCTTTTAGGAAATACTAATTTTGTAAAAGCATCCATTTCAGTCCATGGGAAAACCTCATTTATCCAGTTCTTACCACCATCAGTAGTACGCCATATTTTTCCCTCACCATAAGCTAAACCTTCATAATGATTTGCAAAGTATATTCCACCGGTTAATCCAGATTCAGGATATAATATTGTATCTAATTGAGTCTCCCAATCTAAACCTGAATTCGTAGTATGAAGAATAACATCAGCATATTGAGATTGGTTGGGAACAAGCTGACGTCTTCCTGAAGCCCATCCCTCATAACTATCATTGAAATGAATACCATAAATACCATGGATATTGTTAACAGGATTACTTTTTGTCCATGTAATACCTTTATCTATTGAAAAGAAACCACCAGCATAGATAAAATCATCTTTCATAAATGCAGATTGGAATAATATAGCACCTGAATAATTAAGATTAACTGTAATATTCGCCCAAGAAACCCCACCATCAGTTGTCAAAAAAATGAAATTGTTTGTTAGTGCTATGCCAGACAAGGAGTCAGTGAATTTAATGATTTTAAAATCTTGTGTATTTAAATTTATTGCATCCCATGACACTCCACCATCTCTCGAAATAGTTATTTGACCTTCTTTATGACCTACAACAACAAGATATTGTGTAACAAAATCAATACATCGTGCAGCTTTAAATTTTGGGGATTTTGTATCTATCCATTGTCCCTGTTCGTTATAAATCATTATTGTTGAATCTGCGAATGGTACAAACCAATTATAACCTCCATCAGTGGTTTTTATATACATTGAACCAGTGGCTCCTGGACTTGCCAAAGATATACAATTCAAGCTATCAGCACAATCAAAATCCCATTGTTGAACAGACTTTTCATGTTGATATACTTTCTTCCATTCACTATTCGTATTTACAAAATCGAAAATTAAAACTAAAAGAATAACGTAAAATAAATTCATAATTCCCTCTTTTATTTAAATAAGAAGAGCCTACTATCGAAATTATTCAAATATTAGGCTCTATAAAACAATTATTTAACGACATTAAATGAGCCACTTATCCCAGGTTTATCATTATGCTTTATGACATAACGATAAATACCACTTGTTAAACTACTCATATTTATCTGTATGATTATTTCACCCTGTACTTTTACAAAGTCTTTGACAGTAATTAAATTACCTGATTCATCAAATACTTCAATACTATGCTGACCTTCAGATTCTGAATGGAACTTAATATTGAACCAATCAGTGCCTGGATTTGGATAAACCAAAGCACTGAACCCATTTAGTAAATTAGTCGTTTCTTCGAGTCCTGATGGAGTTGGAGCTGGTTGAGGCATTTCATCACAAACGAAAGTGCATGGATATGGGTAGATGTAACAAATATCGGGAGTTGTAAATGGAGGATGTTGGGAATACGTTACATTACCAGAACTATCCGTACACATAGTTAAAGTTCTCCAATAGCACTCAGATGGTTCACAAGGAACTAATACTGTATCATAACTTGCAAAAAATTTCCAACAAGATGCATTTATTGCTCGCCAATATGTTTCACACCTTCCTGTATCAGGTTTTGGTATTGGATTATTTAAAATCATTTTGTCAATAGCAAAATCAACAAAATCTTTGATTGATAAAGGACAAGACAAGCAAGCTAAAGATAAAGTAATCTCACCAATTTGTAAATCCTTGTAAATCCCACAAGCAGGATAACGGTACCAATAATTGAAACTTAAAGAACAACCGGGACAACCTGGAACAGTGTATGGACCTAACTGAGCAGGTATCCAAGGGCTTTGTGGTAAACAATCCATTTCACAAGGTGGAATTGTATCCTGTGCATTAACGTTATTACTAACTACGAATGCTGAAAATATCAGCACTAAGAAGAAACTTAGAGGGTACTTTTTCATTCTGAAAACCTTATTTAATTTAACAAATAAACCAAAAAATATTTTGTTCTCAACATAATTTAGCGATTTTACTTTTTGGATAAAAAAAGTAAATATTTTACTTTAAATTTAATATTGAGATTAACCAAATAATTTACCTCAAAAAAACTAAAAAAGCCGTGGTAAAATCAGCTATAAATTTTCGGCTTTTTAATATTAAATTTCAGACATCTTACCTTACCTCCATATTTTTTATAAAATTGTAACAACTCTAACATATATATGTACTTTTTCAAGAAAAAGGTGACATATTTTTTAATTTTATTCCAAAATCTCAAAAATACCATTTTTAGCATCTAAATGTAACTTACCTGATTTTAATCCAATATCGTTACCCAAAACACCATCTAATTTAATAAAGTGTCCATCTATCTCAAAGCTGGATTTAATTTCTTTAAAATTAAGTTGATGCTCACCTAATCGAAATGAAATTTCAGGAATTATTTGTATATCTTTTTTTACCGAACCACCAAATCCATAAATACTTTCACTATCATCTTTCAAATCAGTAGGCTTTATTTTAACTAAAAGAAAATCATAAAATGCACTTTCCTGAGCACCTGAATCAAAATTGAATAATAAATCAATTCCAGCACTTGATTTTAACTTAACTATAGGTTGATTTAACCAAAACATATTTCTATTTGTATTTTGGTTTAGTACTGGTTTTCTAACATACAGTTTTCTTGCTTTATAATCAATTGTAATATCTAAATTTTTAATCATATCCCAACCCAATACTCCATCCATACTCAAAAAAGTATAAAATAAAAATTTGAATTTGAAATTACTGCTACTTGTTATAAAACATGGTTTATTTTCATAAGTAATATTTCCAAAATTTAACTTTTTAATAATACTTGTACTAATATCGCTATATGAGTTAGTGGATGATTGCATTGCTGATTTATTAATAGATAATGGGATTAATCCCAATTCATCGGCAAGTTCATCTGACAAGGTTGTAAATTGAGTGCCCGTGTCAAAAAGGAACTCAACTTCTTTATCATTAATTCTAAGTATAACAAAAATTAAATCTTTTTTTAATTTGAATGGAATAGTATCAATATTTCGTTCATACGATAAATGTTCATTATTGCCAATGAAAGCTGGAAAAAGTAATCGTATTTTTTCTAATGAATCAGAGATATCTTTATTCTTAAATTCTTCAAAATATTTTTCCCATTTTGATTGATAAATCAATGTTTGTTCAAGAATCATTCTTGAATAATATATTATAGTATCATTTTGGGATTTATTAATCAAGTCGTAATATTTACTTTCAGCACTTGCAAAGTTCCCTTTTATTATATCACTCAAGGCATCAGCAAACTCTAATTTTTCTTTATCATTTGTAAATTTTGGTGCCATTTCAGGAATACCACATCTCATAGCAGTCCAAAAATTTGAATAACTTAATGTATCAAATTGCTTTGAATCACTACTTATTTTTGTAATTGAAACATTTTTATTGGAACAACCAATAATAAAAATAAGAAAAAATATTAATATCAAAGTTTTCATAAACTCCCCCGGAGGAATTATAGGTAGTATTAATATCAAAAAAATATTAATACTACCCTTAGTTTAGCAAATAGCAAATTTTGCAGTTGCTCTAGCTTCAATTATAGTGTTACCAGTTGTTGTATCTGTTTTGGTTTTAATTTCAACCTCCACTTCAACAGAATTCGTAGTAGCTGGTATGCCACCTTGACTCTCGAATCCATTTATGCTCCATAACAATGGATCACTTCCAAATATTCCATGAAGTGTAGCAACAGTTTGTGACATGGAAGAAATTTGAAGCTTTACAGCATCAGGCCAACTATTCAATGAATTAACATCTGTTGGGGTCATAATAAACCGTACTTGGAAACAATTCACAAAATTATTCGACATATCATTAGCAAATGCTTGAATAGCATTTTGATCATTAGCTATGCTTTGTAAATAAATATTAACATTAGCTTCATTAAAGTTTAACATCTTAAAAATCCTTTATTAAGTACAAAAAAAGTTAAATAATTAAAGACACAAATATTCAACAATTTTTCGTTTTTTTGCATTGCTGTGCTTGGCAGAAAGTTATATACTTCTACCATACGAAAAATATTGAATGGGAACTGTGGTTTCCTTTCAGAAAAAAATAAAAAGCCGGAGTCGAAACCACTTCAGTTTTCTTCGGCTTTTTAATATTAAATTTCAGACATTTTATCTTACCTCCATATTTTTTATAAAATTGTAACAACTCTAACATATATATGTACTTTTTCAAGAAAAAGGTGACATATTTTTTTCAATATTTAAAATTTAATTATTTTTATATTCCTTATGTTTATTTTTTACAAACTTCTCAATACTATTTCCTGCCTTCACAAAATAAACACCTTTAGGTATATAACAACATCAATTTAAAACTACTTTAATATATTTATTGGATGATCCCAATTTGACATTTAAAAAATAAATACCTGATGTTAACTGTCCAGGATACCAAATTAATTCACCAGAATGATTGTTTATTATATGGAAATCGAACTTTTCATTTTCTGATATGACTGCACCGACTAGATTTAATGCTTCAAATCTAAATAGTGATGGCTCCAAGGCACTATCCCAATATATTTTAAATCTGACATATTGATTAGCAGGATTGGGTATTGGATTTGATATATAAATTGAATTATATTCATTATTTATCTGATTATCAACGTCAGTTTGTATATCAGGTTTATTAAACCAAACCACCATCTTTTTGAAAAGGGAATCATAAGCTATTATCTTGTACAAACTGTCATTAAAGGATTCCATATTTTGTATGGAATATCTGTCAAAAGGAGATATCTTTGTCCAGTTTTTCGGATTATTATTAAAATCTCTATTTTCATAAACATTAAATTCAGTGCCGTTGGATAATACCCTCATTGTAATAAAATAATAATATTCACCTATTTTTACTACACCTGGCATTGGTGGGTCATAATAATCATCAGAAAAGATTTTTTCTAAGGTTTTTTCTGAAATTTTATATCTATATATACTCGCCTTCATAACACTATCCTCATTCAATTCAACATAATGGAAGAATAAATCATTATTGATTCTCGAAATTGTATAGTGGCGTATTTTACTTTCAAATCCGTTCATATTAAAATCGAATTCTTTTTCCCAGGTATAACCTCCATCCTTTGATATAATGACACTTGAAAATATACTATCAAAGTATGTCCGAGAACCCTTTTTATACGGGTATTTATAATTCGTTGAAATTGCTATTATTGAATTATTCTCCAATTTATCAATAAACAATAACCAAGTAGAATCTAAAACTGTTCTGTTAATTTCATTAAATTCATTTCCTAATCGAAATAAAATTGAATAGCAATTTGACTTGAAAATACCAGGTAGCATAATTAAAGCTGTATCCTTATAAGAAATACATCTTAAATCTTTAGATTTATCGTAACCCATTGATTCATTTTGTTGAAGACTAACATTCTCGCAATTATCATTTGTATAAGCAATATTGAAGTTTTCAGTGGAACTACTTAAAAAATAAAAACCATTGTTTTTATTTAAAAAGTATCCAATACCATAACTATATAAATACCCAAATAATGCATTTGAAAAATATTTGTTATAGTTCTTTTGTGATAGCCAAGTTACTCCACCGTCATTTGATTTGTTGAATTTTAAATATGGTTGAATTTGTGTCGAACTTTGAGCATCAAAACGAGTTATATAATTCAGATTATTTAAATGAGATTTAAGTTCCCAATCTGCACCAGAATTATAAGACATATATATCAATTTATCTTTTCCTACTGCAACAATTGTTTTATCGTTAATAAATTTAACGTCCGTAAATACTAAGCCGGATATATATCTGTCATTTATTTTTGATTTAATTGATATACTACCCTTAGTTTGTTTATTAACTTTTACAAAATACAATGAATCCAATTTATAATCTGAAAAATTGACATTGTATATTTGATAGATTTCATTATTTTTTAAGCAATAAATTCCTTTAGCATTAGGACTATGAATATGATTTATCGAATTACCATCATATCCATACAATATTAAATTATGACGGAAATAAGCAAATTGATTATCAGCTTGCAATTCAATCGGTAAACTGCAATCAACACATATTCCATAATTTTTTAAATCAATAAAGGATTCCTGTTTATTATTTAGGTCTATTGATTTAATTAACCCTTTTTTTGCAGTATATAAAATTTTATTCTTAAATAATGCAAAACTATAATAGTTTGTATCAACTTTAATCTGATATTCTTCGATTTTTTGATATTTTTTATCATAAACTAAAATCTTGTCAGAGCCCATACAGTAGTAATTATCATTATAAAATATCATTTTATAAATCTGAAAACCTGGATTTGTTGATTTACTTTCCCATGATATGCCGTTATCTTTAGAAAAAATAAATTCATTTCTGTCGCTTAATCCAACAAACTGATTATCGGTATAAATCATATTAATGATATTTAGATTATCGTTTAAATTTATTTGTTCCCAATTATTCCCAATATCTGATGATTTTAATATCACTCCACCATTACCATATACTAACAAAATACTACCATTATAAACAGAACCATTGAAATCAGAATTGATTCTATAGAAATCAATTTTGTTAAAAGTATCAGGTAAGGCATTACCTATGTAAGTACAAAAAATTATCAATAAAACAATAGCAATTTTAAACATATTAGCCTCAATTTCGATTTTCAAAAAACATTTGCAAATAAGTATAATTAAATAAATACTTGCAAGTTTTATTTCAATTAATTACAACTTGAATTCATATAGCATTCTGTAGTCCATGGCTCGCTCCAGGTTTTACCAATTGGTGGCATTTGTGGGCGAGTAGGATTACAATTTACTGTTCCAGTTAAATAGCGTCTTACAAAAATAGTTCTTAATATTGGTGGTGAGTAATTATAATCATAACAAATGATATATTCTGAGGTACAAGTAGCCGTACCGTTAGTACAAGGTTTAAATTTCAATGAATAAACATCATCCCCACTGTACAATAGAACATTTTGTGCATAAACGCAAGCCGATTGTACAACTTTCGTATAATTTGGTTCGGTTTGTTCATCGCAAGGTGGTGCATCAGGCTGACAATTAAAATTAGCATGTGTTGCTACTGTTAAATTTAACCATTGCAGAAAATTGTCCCAATCAGGAATTGCGGCTAAACAATTGCTACCAGTTGTTCCTGCATATCCTTCAGTTTCAAAACTTAATATATTTTTCCACAAAGTCTTATTTGTATTATCCCACCAGCAACAATATACAATATGGATATGACACACCATATTAGCACCATAAATGTAATTTGCATCAATTTCAACGATATTACCATAAGGTTCAGGACAAAAATATTCTTGTGCATTAATATCATAACTAATTATTCCAAATAATAATGTTATTACGACTAAAATATAATATTTTATCATTTTAAAAATTTCCTTTATTTTTTAAAAAACTGTTAGTTAATAAATTCAAGCCATTATTTTTCAACATTTTCTCGTTTTTTTGCATTGCTGTGCTTGGTAGAAAGTTATATACTTCTACCATACGAAAAATATTGAATGGGAACTGTGGTTTCCTTTCAGAAAAAAATAAAAAGCCGGAGTCGAAACCACTTCAGTTTTCTTCGGCTTTTTAATATTAAATTTCAGACATCTTACCTTACCTCCATATTTTTTATAAAATTGTAACAACTCTAACATATATATGTACTTTTTCAAGAAAAAGGTGACAAAGTTTTTGAAAAATAATTTTTCATAAGCAAAAATATTTATTTGTATAGAAATTTTCTTCATGATTCTCAACACAACTTTTTCATTAATACACAATTCACTTGCAATTTTATTAATTGGTATTTCTTTTATGTTTTACTTTAAATAACGGTCAATCAATGATTTACTAGAATAGACGCCATTGTCTGTTTGATTAAAGTTGACTTATGCTGCTATTCATCAATATGGTGGAAATATAACGCTATATATACCAATTACATCCAAAATGCGAAAGTTCTTCTGGGCAAAGTATTACAATACAGGATTGGTCAATTGGAAAGCAATGGCTCTCACAAAAAAGAAAGAGCTGAAACCCACTATTAGAATTCCAGCTCGACCTTATATTACTTTGACAAAAGATGATTTGGAAGAAATTATTTCTTTACTAAACAATTTACTTTAACATTATTTCAACTTAATTGTTGTTATGCATGTTCTACTATCATCTTTTGTTGGAATGATTTCTGTACCAATTGATGAATTATACTGAATATCTATCTTAATGGTTTGATTTCTTGGTAGCCAAAGTTCAAAGAAACCATTTTTAAGAGTTTTAATATTTCCATTAAATAATATATTGGTGCTTTCATCAGTAACAATTACTTTAAGAGTTTTTTCTTTTATTTCACCATCACAACTCGATGGGTAATGAATTTCGCAAGTATGTGTTGTATTGATATATGGAGCAATCGCTACATAAACTGAGTCAATTGGTATTGTCTTTTTAATTACTCTTCCATCGGGAAACTCAAATATAGCTTCTTGAGAGGTAACGTGTGTTTTAATTTTTGGTGCAGTAAACTTCCATTCGTTGCCTAAAGCTATAGATTGTTTTACATCTAACCCTGCTAATGAATCATAGTATTGGTTGTAATCAGGGTCAGTTGAATTGGAACATCCTATTAGTAAAGATACTAAAAATATTGTTAGGATATTTAGTTTAAACATTGTATTTCCTTAAAATTCTTTAAAATATTATCAATTATTTCATAACTCTCATTGCATTTAAAATTGCTATAATAGCAACTCCCATATCGCCGAAGACCGCTTCCCACATTGTTGCTATTCCTAATGTACCAAGAATAATAAAAAACAATTTTACTCCCATTGCAAAAAGAATATTTTGCCAGACAATTTTTCTTGTTCTTTTAGCGATATCAATTGATTCGACAACCTGCATCGGAGAATCAGCCATTAAAACAATATCAGCAGTCTCAACAGCGGCATCCGAGCCCATAGCACCCATCGCAATTCCAACGTCTGCACGTGCAATCACCGGGGCGTCATTAATACCATCTCCGACAAATGCCACTTTACCTTCTTTGTTTTCGGAAAGAAGATTTTCGATATGTTCAACTTTTTGTTCAGGTAAAAGTTCGTAATAAAAATCTTTAATGCCTAATTTTTTTGCAAAAGACTGTGCCGCACTCTTATTGTCTCCTGTAAGCATCACAGTTTTAATATTTCTTTTATTCAGTTCGCTTATTGTATCAATTGCTTTATCTTTTAATACATCTGATATAATAATATAACCTGCATATTTGCTATTTAATACTACATGAACAACAGTCCCTTCAACTTCACATTTTCCATGTTCAATTTTATAAAGATGAAGAATTTTATCATTTCCTACTAAAACTTCTGTTCCATTTATCTTAGCAACGATACCATGACCTGAAATTTCCTTTACTTCATTTATATCATTCAGTTGAATTGGATGATTGTAAGACTCAATAATTGATTTTGCAATGGGATGGCTTGAATTTGCTTCAGCATAAGCTGCATATTTAATGATTTCTTCTTTTGAGAATCCGTTTTCTGTAACGATTTCAGTTACTTTGAATTCGCCTTTGGTTAACGTTCCCGTTTTATCAAATACGACAGTTTTAACTTTTGTCAAGGCATCTAAATAATTTGAGCCTTTTATGAGAATTCCTTTTCGTGATGCACCACCGATTCCTCCAAAATAACCAAGCGGAATACTAATGACGAGAGCACAAGGGCAGGAAATGACAAGAACAACCAAAGCTCTGTAAATCCAATCTGTGAAAGTAGCACCAGAGACAAACAATGGAGGAATAATTGCCAGCAATAAAGCTCCAAATACAACAACAGGAGTATAATACCTGGCAAAAGTTGTAATGAATTTTTCTGTTTCGGCTTTTTTACTGCTTGCATTTTCAACCAATTCAAGAATTTTTGATATTGAGGATTCACCAAATTCTTTAGTAACTTCTATAGTTAACACTCCGGATTGATTAATCATTCCCGATAAAACCAAATCGCTTATTTTTACTGCTCTCGGTACTGATTCACCTGTTAATGCTGAAGTATCTACAAAAGAACTGCCATCGGTTATTCTTCCGTCTAATGGTATTTTCTCACCGGGTTTGACAATTATTATCTGACCCGGATGAACATCACTTGGTGAAACTTTTTCTACTTCTCCATTCAATTTAAGATTTGCATAATCAGGTCTTATCTCCAAAAGTGCTTTGACAGACCTGCGGGAGCGGTTAACAGCTAAATCCTGGAATAATTCTCCAACTACATAAAATAACATGACGGCTACTGCTTCAGGCATCTCATCGATTGCGAAAGCTCCAAGCGTCGCAATAGTCATAAGAAATTGCTCATTAAATATTTTACCTCTGACTATATTTCTAAAAGCTCCCTTTAATACATCCCAGCCGCTAATTATGTAAGCCAATCCGAAAACTAAAAATTCAGCCCACTTGAACGGAGTGTTGTGAACTAATTTTTGAAACACCATTCCAAAAATCAGAAGAATTACAACAACAGCAATTCTGAGTAGTACTGTTTTGTTTTCCAATAATTCTTCCTTATAAGTTGAAATTTTAGATGAACCCTCAGGTCTCTCAATTTGTTCGACCACTTCAACTTCGGGTTCAATCTCCTTTATTTTTTTCTTCACTTTTTCCATGTCAGTGGCATCAATCTGAAGAGTTGAATTGGCAAAATTTACGGATACAAATTTTACATTCTCCATCTTCGAAAGACCATCTTCTATTTTAGCTGCACAAGAAGCGCAGTCAAGGTTTTTTAAAATGTATTTTTCCATAATCAATGCCTTTGATTTATAAAAAATTAATAACAACTCAAATCAATCATTATAAAGATTATGTAAAGTTTATAGATTACCAATAACTTTTTTCAATTTGCCTTGTATTGTTTCAGCAACTTCTTCAAGCTGTTCATTTCTTACTGCCTGCATTGAAGCAATCGGATCTATTGCAGCAACTATTGTTTCATTTTTATCATTAACATAAACTATAACATTGCATGGCAGCATTAAACCGATTTGTTCTTCGGATTGAAGCGATTTGTATGCAAAAGGAGGATTACAAGCGCCGAGTATTTTATAGGGCTTGAAATCCACATCGAGCTTTTTCTTGAGCGTTGCTTTAACATCAATTTCGGTCAGCACTCCGAAACCTTCTTTCTTTAATTCTTCGGTTACTTTTGCAATAGCTTCTTCGTAACCGAGTTCCACTTTTGTCGAGAAGCCATAATTTGTCTGTTCCATTTTTTTTCTCCTTTATTATTCTAAACTAAAACCTACATTTTTTATTTTGTTTTCTAATTCATTGTAAGAAATTATTCGAGGCTCGAATTTTATATAAGCCTGCTTCGACTTTGAAATTATTTTAAAGTCTTTCACGCCCTGAATCTTTTTTAATAGCGTTTTAAGTATGGTTCGCTGTTTTTTTTCAAGTTCGGTAAAGCAAATTACTGTCTTGGTTTCATCAATATTGAGGCTTTTAATAATGCTTTCCTTGTTTTGGTCCAAAGCAATATTTGCTTCCAAATAAAGTCCGAATGGCAAGCCGGTTAATTTGGTTTTCTTGCCTTGATAAACTACCGTCATCGTTGAATCAATTTTGACAGGCATACATGCGGCGGTTCCATAAACACAAATTACAATTGCGTCGCTGCCAATTTTTTCTTTGCCGATAGTTCCTATCACTTTCTCAGATGTTTGTGCATAGCCGACAGCTATTAAAAACATTGAGACAAAAGCTGTGATAGCGATAATTTCAAAAAACCTTTTCATTTTAAAATTCCTTATATTTTTAAAAAAATTATAACTATTACTTCAAAAAGGATACAATAATTTAAATCTTGGTTTTATTCCGGGACCAACTTCCAAAGCAGGAGAAGGCAATTTAATATAGTTTAGTGTCTGCTTAAACCAATTCCAGAAAGGGGGACCGTCCGGAAGCATTTTTACAAGATTATAATCCAAGGCTACAATGAATCGTGGGCTTCCCCATACTCCCGGAAGAACTTCATAAGAATTAATGTTCTCATTTATTGCTATTGGTTTTGAATAAGAAAGGTTTCGTGCCGAATATCCTATACTTATTTCAAGCCAATCTACCCAGTATTTCTTCAAATCTTTAGGCAATAAATTATATACATTAAAAGAAAGGAAAAAAGTTTGTCCTGAATAATTATCAATAAAATTATTCGAGGGATTTCTTGACAATTCACCATGCCATTCAGGTTTGAAGTACATGGCTTTTGGTGTTATATTTTGTAATATTGGCAGGTAATGCTGAGATACAAAAAACAAACTGCCTAACATATCAAAATAGAAATCTGATGGTTCAAAACCCCAATCCTTTCCGTATCCATCCATTATCTCAATATAAGTTAAATAGGTCAAGCAGGTTAAACCACCTAACCAAATCGAACTCTCTTTACTTATTCCTACTTCTTGATATAAATCTCGATATAAATAACTTATAAAGTTACCTGACCAGAAATGCCCAAATTTATCTGTATATAAGGCATA
Organism: Candidatus Kapaibacterium sp.; assembly: GCA_026418625.1. Lineage (GTDB taxonomy): Bacteria > Bacteroidota > Ignavibacteria > Kapaibacteriales > UBA2268 > CALHRB01. The sequence goes on along the minus strand of JAOABA010000055.1, from coordinate 51,981 downwards.
ATCCCAACTCTCTATAATCCGGAAATTTGTTTTATCTTTCCAAATTGAATTCAATTGGTAATTATGTTGTAAAATAAACAGTCCGGCAGTCCCGCCAACTAAAGCAAGACTTGGAAATAATTTCAGATGAGTTTCCTTAAACGGTAATTCGCCTGAAATCGTTGCTCTTTTATAATCGGCAAACTTCAGTTCCATACTATCAATTCTCTCGTATTCATTAACTTTGTTGTTATCGGTTTTTCCATTTATATCCTTTTGAGAATTATCAGCTATTGTATTTTCTGCAACCAATATTTCAACACCTAATAACAGTAAAATCAACCTAATTATCATTTTCCCAATAATCATTTAAACTGTTCCAACCGCATTTACTACAGCTATATTGCTTGCTCCGCTGGTTTCACTGCCTTTTCTGGCTTTTACGATATATTGAATCGGTAATCCAAGTGGGTGTCCGCTGTGAACATAACTTGTTTTTGAAATTACATTCAATAAAATCCACTGCGAATACGGTGGAATACTATATTCAATAACAAATTGAGTTCCCGGGGCATTGCCGTTTCTGCTCCAATCGAGTTCTATGCTGCCGTCTGGAAGCAATTCTGCAACTAATTCACTTGGTGGAATAGGATGCTGTGGATAATGACCGCCCTCATGCGTTGAAATTCCTAATTGCGATTTCAATGCAGGAGCTACTGCGGGATTTGCCTGAATTTTATTAACTACTATTCGTAATTTTTGGATAATAGCATCCTTTGTAGCGTCTTTTGTATCGACAGCAGATGCAAGAGCGGCTTTTTTCGCTTCCACATCGTTCAGATTTGTGGAATAAGTCGGCTGAAGAGTTGAAATCGGTGTTAAATCACCGGCAACAAGACCAAGCGCCGCAGTATTTGCAGTAGCAATTGTAACGAAATTTGCAAGCCACGCAATGAAGTCGGCATCTTTTGAAGGAAAATAATTAGCCATATCAAAAATCTCCTAAATTTATTCAAGAAAAAGATATTATTTCAAAATAAAAATTTCAAGTTTCTTAAGAAAACCCGAAGGTTTCTCAGCAAAATCACGATTTCTCCAAAGAATTAAAACATATATCTAAAGAAAATTTCAATTTTTCTCAAGATACTAAGGAAGAATCTTGAGAAATTTAGATATTTAAATAAGGTAGAATTCAAATTTTTTTCAATCCTTAATTATTTCAAAAACTCCATTTATAGCATCAATATGAATTTTATCTTCTAAGCCAATATCATTCCCTAAAACACCATCCAACTTGATAAACTGATCTTCTGGCTCATAACCAGATACCAAATTCTCGAAATCAAGTTTATTGGATTTCAACAAGAATGATATATTTGGAATTTTCTTCAAATTCCTTGTATATGAACCGCCAATCCCATATATAAGTTCTTTGTCATCTTTTAAATCTTCAGGTTTCAGTTTTACTAAAAGAAAATCATAAAATTTGCTGTTCTGAGCACCGGAATCAAAGAAAAATAGTAATTCAATACCACTTGTGCTTTTTAATCTTACAATTGGGTGGTTTAACCAAAATAAATTCTTTTCTGTTACATTTCTTAACTGTGGTTTACTTATAATCATCTTTTTATTTTTACAATCTATCAAAATATCTAAATTTTTAATAACATCCCAACCAATAACTCCATCGAAACTTAAAAAAGTATAAAACCAAAATTTGAATTTAAGATTTGCTGATTCTGAAATCAAGCATGGTTTGTTATTGGATTCGTAATTTCCAACTTTAAAACTTTTAATAATACCGGTTTCTACATCAGATAATTTCCCAGTGGAAGCAATTAGGGAAGCTGGATGCTTAAATAATGAATTGATTCCTGTTTCCGAACTAACATCGGTTGATAATAAAGTTAATTGTGAGCCTGAATCAAAGAGAAAATTGTAATCTCGACCATTTACATTGACAGGAATAAAAATTAATCCATTTTTTACACAAATTGGAATTGTGTCAATTAATTTAGAATAATTAATTCTCTCAGAATTATTGACAAAAGCCGGATAAAGAAGCCTCCTGATTTCTGTTGAATCTACTTTATTATTATTTCTGAAAAAATCGAAATAATCTTTCCATTTGGACTGATAAATAAAAACTTGCTCTAATAAAATTTTTGAATTGTCTCTTACAGTGTCGTTTCTGGTTGATTCTATTATTTTCTTAAAAATTGTTTCGGAAATTGAAAAATTATTTTCTAATATATTAATCAATCCTTTTGCAAATTCCAATTTATCAGGTTCAGTTGTGTATTTATTGGCTAATTCCGGAAAACCACAACGCATTGCAGTCCAATAAGTTGAATAATTCAATGTATCAGAAATTAAACTTTTTTGGGATTTAGTTACAGTTACTTTTTGAGTACTACAACTAATAAATATTAAAATTGCAATAGAAGTATATAAAAATAATTTTATCATTTGATTCTAATCTCCTTTCATAATCAAAGGAACTATCTCAATTGTATTGAGACAGTTCCCCAAGAAAAAGCAATTATCAACAAATAGTCCATTTAGCTTCGACTTTTGCTTCAACAACGGTATGTCCAGTTGCTATGTCAGTTTTGGTAGTTACAGAACCAGTTACTTCAACTGATCCTGCAGCCGCAGAAGCAGACATTTTCCCAGTTGGAGCTTCAAAACCAATTGTGGTCATTATTGCAGGATTTGTGTTATATAAACCATGCAATAAAGCAGTAGTTTTTGCTGTTTGTATCAATACATCTTTAGTTGCTTGTGGCCAACTTTGCAAACTTGCTAACGAAGCTGGATCCATTATAAATCTTGTCTCGAAAGCATGAATAAAATCTGTTTCAAGATCATTTGCAAATGACTGTATTTCGCTCTGATTATTCGCTATTGATAATAAATAATTATTAACAGCTAATTCACTGAATGCATCCATATTCTTCTCCAAATATAATTTAAAAATTTTTTCTTAACTTTCTATTGCAAAAATAAAAATTCGCCATGAAATTTATCATGTGATTAACCTTTACAAATATGTTTTTATTTAATGCTGCAGTTTGCGTCAATACATTCTGGGACTATATAAACCGACACAACTTTTAAACCGTCTGTAATATTTATATAGCCCCTTAATCAAATAAATTTTATTCTGCGTTGAGCTAGGATAATAATTGATTTTAAATAAAAAAATGTGTAATTATTAATAGACTTGGAGATTAATCCCCCAAGAAATCTATACACTTTAATATATAAAAAAGCTAATATTTTCATTATAACACTCCTAATAACATTATTCCAAGCAATTCCTTATTCTTAACATTATTTTCATATCGTAATACCGATTCCAGTTCCTACAGTAAAGTAACTTGCATTAGGGTATATTTCAGTACCAATATTAAATTTGAATTTAATCAATTGAAATGGCTTAATATTAAAAGCCAATTCAGGATTCACTCCAAATCCTCCATACTTATAAAAACTACTTTTTGTAGAAAGAAATATAACTCCTGTACTAATTTGAATATCGTAAAATTTTCTTTCCATAACCAGGGAAGGCTTGAAAAAAATATCAAATGCGAAAATTCCCGATATATTCCCAACTTGGACACCAGATAATAATTTTAAAGAGTAATTATTGAAAAAAGAAAAGATATGGTGGTTCAATCCTATTCCATAAAAATTATTGCCGTCTTTGACTAAATCATTAGAATTTCCTTCTTGAGAAGGAACGCTGCGTTTTGTGTAATTTACGAAGATCTCCTTATGAATTGTATCCCTTATTATTCGGGTTTCAATCTGAGGATTTTCCTGAGCAGATAAACTCAACCTGAATCCTAATAAAATGATGCAGGTGAGTAAACAACGAATTAAATTTTTAATAATCATTGAAAACCTCCTAAAATCGACAAAATTATTTATATGCAAAATTACTTAAATTTCAAGGAAAATCACCCCGATACGATTTTATTTTCATATTGCCCCTTCTCCTCTTTCATTAGTCCTGATTTTGATAACCTCTTCTACATTGTAAACAAAAATCTTGCCATCGCCGGTATTTCCTGTATGTGCAAATTTCTGTAAAACATTAACCACTTCTTCCACCATTTCATCAGTTACGACAACTTCAAGTTTTATTCTTGGAATGAACTCAACCAAATCATAAACTATTTTATCAGGAGCATTTTTTGCCCTGCTTTTACCAAAACCCTTAATATCTGAAACTGTAACTCCTGGCAATCCTTCAATTTTTGACAGCTCATCAATAACTTCTAAAAGTTTAAAAGGTCTTATAATTGCTTTTATTTCTTTCATATTTATATCCTTTATTATTTAAGAAAATTCCGGCTTGTTTTTGATGACAAGCCGGATATTATTTACATTTCAGCTTCGACTTTCCTTTTTTCAAACCAACTATAAATCGAAGGAATAATCAATAAAGTAAGAATTGTTGATGTTATTAATCCACCAACAACTACAACCGCAAGTGGCTTTTGAATTTCCGAACCAGTACCTGTAGCAACTAATGTAGGTACCAAGCTAAAAATAGTTATGAAAGCTGTCATTAGCACTGGTCTTAATCTGTCCATACTGCCTTTTTCAATTGCTTCACTTAATGGTAGTCCTTCTTCTCTTAGCTGATTAATATGTGTTACTAAAACAACACCATTTAATACAGCCACACCGAAAAGGACAATAAAGCCAACTGATGCAGGTACTGATAAATAAAGACCTGAAAAATAAAGTGCAATGATACCTCCAATCAAGGCAAATGGTAAATTTGATATGACTAACATTGTTAATCTCATAGAATGAAACGTTACGAATAACAATAAAATTATTAATCCAAGAGCAATTGGAGCAATAATTATTAGCTTGTTCATTGCTCTCTGCTGATTTTCAAACTGTCCGCCCCATGATAAATAGTAACCTGAAGGTAGGTGGACTTGTTGCTTAATTTTTTCTTTTGCTTCTTTAACAAAACTACCAATATCCCTACCACTAATATTCATTTCAATACCTATTCTTCTTATGCCGTCTTGACGGCTAATCTGAACTGGCCCTTCAATCATGTTAATGTCAGCTATTTGTGATAACGGGATATTCATTCCTTCTTTTGTCGGAACAAAAATATTACCTATAGTTTCTATCGAATTTCTTTTATCTTCCGGAATTCGCACTGCAATATCGAAGCTCTTATTTTCCTCATAGAATTTTGAAGCTGATTTACCTGCAATTGCTATTTCAACCACATTTTGAACATCGCTTATATTCAAACCATATCTCGCGATTTTATTCCTGTCTATTGAGATTGTTAAATATGGCTGTCCGGCAACTTTTTCAGTCATTATATCTGTTCCTCCCTTTATTGAAGACAGAACTTTTGCAATTTCATCAGCTTTTTCTTTTAATATTTCTATATCATCACCAAACAGTTTTAAGATCAGTTGAGCTCTTGTACCTGCAACAATCTCATCAATTCGGCACTGTATTGGTTGACTGAATCCAAAAGCAATTCCCGGTATCGATTCAAGTGATTCTCTCATTTCATTATTTAGTTCTTCTCTTGAAATATTTCTTTTCCATTGGCTTTTTGGTTTTAAAACACCAACATATCCAGTTTTATCTACTCCTCTGGTATCGAGGGCAACTCCTGTTTGTCCAATTCTACCCACAACTTCGTCTAATTCCTCGAACTTCTCAAGTTTTGAAATAGCCATTTTTTGAACTTCTATCGATTTTGGTAGTGAAACACCAGGTAATAATGCAATATCCATATCAAAAGCACCTTCATCCATAATTGGTATAAATTCTGTACCTAAGCGGGTAAAAAGAAGCAATGAACCAATTAAAGCGATAACGGATGTAATTAGAATAACATATTTCCTTCTTATGCTATACCTAAGAAGAGGAAGGTATTTTTTAGAGAAAAACCTCATTACAGGACTTTCTTTTTCAGCTTGAGGTTTAAGAAATATAGCACATAATTGAGGTATAATAAATATTGACATTAGAAGAGATGCAATTATGGCTAAACCCACTGTTATAGCTAATGGTGCAAACATTTTACCTTCAATGCCTTCCAATGCAAGAATTGGTATAAATGTTATTGCAATGATAAGTTCTCCGTAAATACTTGGCTTCCTGACATCGAGAATTGCTTTTAAAACAAGAGACATCCTATTCATAATACCTTTGCCTTCGTTTAACATTCTTTGAACGTTTTCAACTTGAATGATGGAGGCATCGAATTTCATTCCGGTTGATATAACAAGGCCTCCAATAGACATTAGATTGGCACTGATACCAAGCAATTTCATAAAAACAAAAGTCAGCAAAAGAGATATTGGAAGAGCTATTAATATTACTGCAGAACCTCTAAAACTTCTTAATAAAATAAAAGTAATAATTAATACAAGTATTGAGCCTTCTAAAAGAGCTCTGATAATTGTAAAGATACTATCATCAACTATATCGGTTCTATCATAATAAGGAACAATTTTGATACCTTCAGGAAGCATGTTACTTTCATTTATCTCTTTGACTTTTTCTTTAACTCGGTGAACAACTTCCCGACCATTTTCCCCTCTAAGCATCATTACAATACCGCCTACAGTTTCATTCTGACCGCTCTTTAATGCGGCTCCCATTCGAACAGCTTCTCCAATCTTTACTTGTGCGACATCTTTAATGAATACCGGTGTACCTTCATGTGATTTTAAAACAATATTTTCAATATCGCTAATATTTTTTATCAGACCAATGCTACGTATGATAAACTGGTCTGAACTTCTTTCGAGAATATTTCCGCCGACATTCTGGTTATTATTCCCAACTGCTGAATAAACTTCATCTGCTGTAATGTTGTATTTTAACAGTTTCTCTGGTGAAATGATAACTTGATATTGTTTAAAATAACCACCAAATGAATTAATCTCATTTACTCCTGCAACATTCTTTAATTGAGGAGTTATAACCCATTCTTGCAGTGTTCTTAAATCAGTCAAATACTTTATTTTAGCAAGTGAGTCATCGGGCATTTTTCCTTCAAGTGTATATTGGTAGATTTCCCCCATAACTGTTGCTATAGGACCCATAGCTATCTCAACGCCTTGAGGAACCTTTTCCCTGGCTTCACCTAATCGTTCAAATACTAATTGTCTTGCGAAATATATGTCAACATTATCTTTAAAAACTAAAGTTACAATTGAAAGTCCAAATTTTGTAACAGAACGCATTTGCACAACATCCGGTATTCCACGCATTGCCATTTCAATAGGATAAGTTACATTCCTTTCAATTTCAATTGCAGAAAGCCCGTCGGCATGGCTGATTATTTCGACCTGAATATTTGTTACATCAGGGAATGCATCAATGGAGATATTATAAGCCGAGTAAACTCCAAATGCAACAATCAGTAAAGCAAGGAATAATATCATTCCTTTTCTTGTTAGTGTCAAGGTTATTAATTTTTCTAACATCAGTGTTAATCTCCTTCCAATTCTTCTTTTTTAAGTTCGCTTTTCAAAAAGAAAACTCCCTTTGAGACAACGATTTCGCCTTCTTTTAGTCCATCTGTAATTTCAATTCTATTATTTGAAGTTAAACCGATTGAAACAAATCGTTGCTCGAAAGTTGTATCAGATGTCCTAATAAACACAAAATATTTTTCACCTTCTTTAACGACCGATTCTTCAGGTACCATGATAGCATGCGTATTATCGCCGACCGGTAATTTTAGTTCTCCAAACATTTGTGGCTTCAATTTATTCTTATTGTTTGAAAACTCAGTCCTAATTAATAAGGTTCTTGTTTTTTCATCGATTGATTGACCAATGTAAATTACATTGCCTGTAAATTTTTCATTAGGAAAAACGGTAGAAGTAAAAATAGCAGATGTTTTTTGAGTAAATTTGTTTAAATCCTTTTCAAATACTTGTCCATCAATCCAAACCGAGCTTGTATTAACAACTTTGAATGCATTAGTATTAGTTTCGATTAATTGACCTACTACTATGTTTCTTTCAACTACAATTCCACTTATAGGTGACTTGATAGGAAGAGTTCCAGAAGTATGCTCATCGTGTGATTTGCCATTTAATATATCTTCATCAGATAGCCCGATTGAATGAATTCTCTTATCTTCTGCTTTAAATTCAGCTGATGCTTTTTCATACTCAGCTTGACTTTCTAATAAACTTTTTTGTGAACCTATTTTTTCTTCAAATAATTTCTTTTGTCTTTCATAAGTTGATTTGGTAAAATCTAAGTTTGCTTTTGCCTTGAGGAAACCAGCTTTAATTGTTCCTATGTCCAATCCTTCAACTGTCATAAGAACTTGCCCAGCCTTTACGTAATCTCCTATTTTAACAAAAACTTTCTGCACCCTTCCTTGTACTAATGATCCAACTTGTGCTTCATTATCTTGATTATGTACTATTGTTGCTGGAATTGTGATAAATCCGGTCATAGTTTGCAAAGAAACAGTCTCTGTTTGAATATTTATCAATTTTAGCGATTCTTGACTAAGTTTTACCAATTTCGAATGCTTTTCGTGATCTTCATCGTTTTTACCTTCGCTTTTATGGCTTTCATGTTCATCTTCATGTTTTCCTTCGTTTTTGTGGTTTTCTTTTTCGCTGCATCCTATGAGAATGAATACCTGAAAAATAACAACCAATAAAAATTTGATATTTAATTTCATTTATTTCTCCTTTACTTATTTATTTGTTATATTTTGTCCAACAATTTCTTCAATCTTAAATATGGATTGATAGTAATTAAAGATGGCATTATTGTAGTTATTCTTTGAAATATTCAAAGTTTGCTTAGCTTGCAAATATTCAAGATAGGTTAATTCACCTACCTCGTAACTTTTTGAAGCAGTTCTGAAAATTTCTTCCGATTGTGGCAGAATGTCCTCCAAATAAAGTTTAACTTGTCTGAGGTTGTTCTCGTAGTCAGTTATTGAATTTTTCAAATTTATTGAAATATCGTTCTTAGTTAATTGAAGAATATTTTCAGAAATTGACTGATTTGCACTTGCTTCTTGAATTTTGCCATTCTGTTCAAACATAAACCAAAGTGGAACAGATACACCAACATTAAAGCCATGGAATCCACTTTTATTGTCAAGTGTTTGAGATAAATATGCAAGATTTATTTTTGGTAAATAAGAAGATACAGCAAGACTTTTTTCTACGTTTGATATATCATAATTAATCTCGGCAATCTTAATTTGTGGATTATTTATTTCAAATATTTTATTGAATTGACTCGTATTTAATGAGTAGTCAACAAAATGTAAAGAATCTTGCAAAGAATATACGGAATCTATTGTTTGATTTCCAAATCCAAGAGTATAATTCAATTCTGCAAATGCAGTTTTTAGTTCATTTTTTGAAATTTCTAAGTTGTTTTGTGCTTCAGAAAATTGAACTTTTGCAGTAAGTCTTTCTAAGTTGGTACCTTCACCGACATTTTGTCTTATTTCTGATTTTTTTAAGAAGTCTTCTGTTATTAATAGATTTTCTTCGGCTATTTTTAATTGATTTTGTTTTGCAAGTACTTTATAGTATGCAGTCTTTATTTTAGTAGTGAGATTTCTCTCAATAAGTTTGAGCTGAAAATAAGTAATCTCTTCAGCTTTAGAGTATTTACTCCCTTTTAAAAAGTAAATTGAAGGGAACTCAAAAGATTGTGAAATTGATAGAGTTCTTTCATTTCCTAAACCCTTATTTGCTGAGATAAATTGATTGTCGTAAACAATCTCCGGTTGAGGTAAGGAAATTCCACTCCAATAACGTCCTTTTGAAGCTGTTATATTTGCTATTGCTGCCTTTATGTCAGGATGGTTCTTTAAACCAATTTCAATAGCTTCTTTTAGAGTTAAACTCTTATTTTTATTTTCTTGTCCTAATGTATTGCTTAACGTAAAGCAAATTAAGAACAAGACAAAAAGATATCTCATTTTTTCTCCTGTAAATTTTAAAAATTATTAAAGTTTAAAAGTGGAAAAACTACTAAATAATGAGTGAGTTTAGAAAGTGTATTAACTTTTTTTTCTTTAGTCTATGGGGGGATAAATCAGAATTTTTTTCTATGTGGATAATATCATGATTGCATTTACTAATTAAAGGTTCTAAAAATGCAGTAGATAGTATTTTTTCTATGTTATGAAATGCTCCGAATGATGATGTCCTTATATTATCTGAATTTTGAAAAATAGAGCAAACATCATGTCCTTCATGATGGTCTGCACAATCTTTCAAGATTCCAGTTTCTGAGTGCAAAAACAAGAATCCTATAATTAAAAGCAATATAAAGGCTACTTTTTTCATAGTTTATAAAGACGAACCAAAAAAATAAATATTTCAGAAGTTAAAACTTTTTTCCGTTGTCTATTTTTAAGCTTTTCTTTCTCATTATATTTGCTACAGCTCTTTCATTCATTCCAAGTTCCCTTGCGATTTTCTTAATTGGTATCTCTTTTATGTTTTCTTTTATATAACGTTCAATCAAAGAGCGTAAAGAATTCACCATTGGAATACTAACAGTAATTCCACCCAGTTCTTTGATAAGAATTCTTGCAGTTTCAATTCCACAAGTTTCGGCAACAATTTGGAAATGCTCAGGCAAATCCTGTTCTTCAAGCAATTCTATAATATCTTCATTTCTCATAATTTAATTCCATTTATTTTATTAAAGATTATTCCATACTAAGACTGACAGAACTTTAGGTCTGCCAGTCACTGATTTGAGAAGAGTTCAAATTAGAACCCAACATCATCATCATTCTTATTTTCCCAGTCATTCATCCAAGAACTTGGATATCCTCCTGGACATATATCAACATAAGCATCAAGTTCATTTTTAATGTTGTGCCTGTCCTTTTCAATATATCTTTGGCAGGAAACATCGAAATCAAACTTAGCAAATCCAGTCTTACCGATAAACTTATGTTTTACTTTTTGCACATAAACAATTGGATAGCTTTCAGTAAAATCTTCGGAGAACTGCCGATAAACTACCATACCATTATCGGCAATATTGAACCAATTAGCAGACCCAGAAATATCATAAAGAGTTGGTACTTCAAAAAGTTTGCTGTCTTTCTTGCGTGCCATTTTACGTGGGTGTGCCACCAAGAATAGATGAATATCGTGAATCCTTGCAAAATACTTCAATTGATTCAGTACCTTGCCTGTGTATATAGTTTCAGAATCACTGCCGTATTGATGCTCAAGAGTGTTCCAAGGGTCGAGTATTAAACCTTTGATACCATGTTTCAAAACTAAACCACTTGCAGCTTCAAGAATCCTCTCCAAACGATATTCTTCATTATCAGGCAAAATGAAATAAGTATGGTCATTGATAAAATCACGTGCAGTTTCCACTTCATCAAAGGTCATTCGGTTGTTATAATCTTTTAGAAATGGTTTGCCAACCAAAATCTCAATTAGCCGTAATAAATGAATTTCAATGGTAGAGTTTTCAGGTGAAAAAATGCCCCAACGCCAATTATGGTTAATTGCCAGTTTAATCATCAACTGATCCATAAAATTACTTTTTCCGTGTGATGGAATTCCTGTAATAATAGTCAATTGAGAACCGTAGAAAGTAATAAGTTCATCAAGGTTTGAATATCCTGACTTCGCACCATTTGGAAATCCATTATCGTATAAGTCTTTGAGTTCATCACGGCGGTCATTTGCATAATGAATGCCTTCAATTGGATAAAGTTCTGCATTATTTATGCAATCTTTGAGCTTATTAGAACCATACTTCACTAAAACATCATTTGCATCTTTGCAACCATTAGGATAGCGAACAATCCAACATCTTGACTTTCCAAGCCTTCTTGCCAACTCTTCACGAAGTCTTATTCCAGGAGCATCAGAATCAGTAGCCAAATATATTCTGTGCATATTCTTGAAATATTCAGAACAATTGTCCAAATAATCAAGTTTTGTCTGAATTTGTTTTACTTCAGGATTGATACCTCCATCTGGAACTGAAACTGCATTATGAAATCCTGCAACTTCAAATGATAGAGCATCAATTTCTCCTTCGGTTATAATACAGTCGGTTTGATTCTCCAAGTCATTTAGCTTGTAGAAAACCTTCGAGCCACCTTTTACTTGTTGAAATACTTTTTGAGAATTTCTGTATTTGATGTTAGTAAGAATTTCACCAACATAGTAATTGAAACATATACACCAATCTTCTTTGCCTAATTGAGATAAGAATACTTTTTCAATAGTGATTTTATTTCTATTGATAACTTCTTTAGTTATTTTTCGAGAAGTAAACCAATCATAGACCTTATCTGTTGGAGATATGGCATTAGTTGAAACAGGTTTAGGTAAGAAATACTTTACTTCTTTCTTTTCAAATAAACCACCCGAATAACCGCAATGATGACAGAACCAAGTTCCTTTGTCGGGATTTACCGAAAGGCACTTAATATTCTTATGAGTAGCTTTTCGAGTTGAAGAACATTTAGGACAGGTTGTTCTTTGCTCTCCAAATCTGTTTTTGTCTATTCCATATACACCAAAATCTTCAAATTTAGCCGACATAGTGTTTTCTCCTAAAAGGGTAAGTCATCATCAGAATCTACTTGTTGATTTAGAAAATCATCAGTTGTTTCGATTTTAGGTTTTGGCGGATTTGTGTCATTGTCTTCCATATACAAGTTATAATCAGGGTGGTTATCTTTCTTCTTGTTATTCTTGAAAACAAAGTATTTAACTCCGTCAATTGTTTTACCTGATAAGAAAGTATCGCCCTTTTTAGATATTGATTTATATAATCCAGTTATCTTAATCATTTTATTTTTCCTTTCAAATATGCATATTTTTTAATTAATTCGTTAAAAGAGAGCCTTGCGGCTTCTTTGAATTCAACTCCGAAATCAAATTCAAGTATAGCCGCACGCTCTTCATATTCATAGAAGTCAATACCAAAGAACAGTTTGCCCTGGTAAAGACCATCAATTTCGATATACTTTTGTGCTTTTGTTTGAACAGCTTTCATCAAATCACCATATCATTATCAGCGAACAACTTCTTTTTGAATTCAAGAACATTAGCAGGCATCCAAGAATTATAAGCCCATTTCATTGAAAATTCAAGCATAGTTTTTTCAAATTCTTCTTGAGTCCAATTTTGTTTTTGCATAAGTTCAAAAGTGAAATCTGCCTTTTTCCGAAACTTACTGCTCACGTTAAGCAAATCTTGGTCTGGGAAAAGTGAATCCATAATTGCCAAGAATTCATTCTTTTGCTTTAATCCAATCAGGCCTTTGGATTTGTTGTCCTGAGTTTGTGCCATTATTCCTACTCCTTTCTTGATTAAATTTTTGTAGAAATATGTCATAGTAAAGAACCCCATCTTTCGACTTATTTCGTAACTTGCAAGCAGAAAGAAAATTACCTTGTTCACCCCAGAAAGAATCTTTCCTTGCCCATTCGGTTACTTGATAGACTTCATCCATTGAACGCTTGTCAATCCTCACAAGTTTGTCGAAAGTATCCGCCCAATTTTTCAAATCTGCTTCAGTAACCTTTTGAGTGGGTGGCAAAAGCCCCTTGAAAAAGTTTGCATATTCCTTTCCTTCTTCCGAAATCTCCGATTTCGGAGGAGAAGAATTAAATATTTCTTTTTCTTTTACTTTAATTTCCTTTAATTTGTTGCTTTTTGTTGGCTCGCTGTTAAGTTCTGTTGAAACACTGTTCAAGTTTTGTTCAAACATAACATCAGAAGTGTTACTATTTTGCTCTAACAATGCTTTAGCATAATTGCCGTTTGTTTGAGCAAGATTACTATCTTGTTCTGCAAAATTGGAAGTTTGTTCTGAGTTTTCTAATGCTTTCAGTCTTCTTGCTTCAGCACTTTTGAGACCTGCTTCAACTTTCTTTTCCCGTTTGTTAATGTATGTGCCTTTCCTTGTGCGAAGTGATTCACTCCAGAAATTATCTCCATCACTAACAAACAGACCGTATTCAACGCAAGAATTGATGATATTGGTAAGAAGTTCTACTTCCATATTCAAACTATAGGCAATACCTTTTACGTGCTTATGGCTTAATTGAGTGTCCTGATTTTCAAACATCATTTCAATCAATATCCAAAAAGCACCATAACCGGTGATACCGTAGTCAGCTCTAAGGCATAGGATCTTTTCATCATTCCTTGCATTTGTGTCGTGAGAAAAATAATATGCTTCTTTCATAACATTAACTGGTTATTTATTACAAAATCTTGATTTAAGATATTGCCAAAATATTCTAAACGGCAATTACTATTACCGTAAAATAGTCTGTCAATATTAGAACAAGATTTATCGCCACCAAATCTCTCTATCAGTGGTGTTATTGCATTTCTGTAAACTTCTGCATTATTGATAAACTGTTCTATTATGAAGACAATTCTAAACCTATTAAACAGTTCTTGATGGCTTGGTGTGGTATAAACAAAAAGTGCATTCTCCATCACAAATTGGTCTATAAGAGCTTCTTCATATGTTATATATCCTTCTTCTTTGGACTTAATTCTTTTATCATATTTCTTAGTAACATTGTTATAAGATTTTATATCATTATCAATGTCGATAGCAAGAATTTGTGCCGAATCAATGTCCTTTATTGAAGGTTTCCTACCATTAGCATTTGCTCTTAATATACCTGGAGAAAATGCTAAGCCCTTTTGAATATGGCTTGCGAGTTCTTGACCTGTATATTCTATGTTTCTCCAACCATAAGTTGAAGGATTTGCCTTGTTAAGCATATTCTTATTGATGCTTAGTTTAATTTTTAATGATTCTATATTTTCCATAGTTTTCTCCATTATTAAATAACAGCCCGACTATTTGGGGGAATGGCATATAAGAGGAAGAATATACCTAAAATAGCCGGGCAATCATTCATTATGCAACAAGTTCTGTATGAATATTTAAGTCAGAATCACCTACTTTTGTAACTATCATCTGTAATCCAGAATCAATTGCTTTTGTCTTGAATTCGTTAAAAGTATCTTTGTCAAGTCGTTCAATTCCGTCCACACAAATAATTCCAAGTTCGCTTGCTCTTATTTTTGCTACTTCAACTGCAATTTTTACTTGTTCGGCAGTATTCAGTTTATCGAATACAATGTCTTTGCAATAGATTTCGCCTTCTTTGATTTCAAGGTCTTTAATTGGTAATTCTTTTAAGAGATTTTCTTTGAGCTTATCTAATCCTGTTAAAGCACTGCTTAACTTATCGGTTTCTTCTTTAAGCATTAAACATTCATTGTGAAACTGCTCTACTAATTCACGTGTTTTCTCTTGGTTTTGATATTGTTTGTGTTGCTCCTGAAGCATAGACAATTCTGTAATAAGCGGTAAATACTTATCCTCAAACTTTGAATGAATCTCTGTCTTTTGGCTTTCAAACCAATCATAGATTTCTTGTTTACTGCTCTCGTGTTCGAGCCGAAGCCTGTTCATTTCATCTTGAAATCTTTCTTCTTCGTTGTCAAGTTTCTTAATTCTGATATTAACAGCTTGGTCTAAGAACATACTTTTTTTACCTTCCATTTCACCTTTTTTATTTTCCAAAGATTTAATCTTTTCAAGCAATTCATTCGGAGAATAATTCAGTTCTGCTATTGATTCTTTAAGTTGTGTCATAGTAGCAGATTTCTCTTTTAATGCTCTGTTTACACCTGTTCTTTCATCATAGAATTGTTTGTATATCCTGCCGATTACTTCAAGAGCGTGTCCGTTTAAATCATCCCGAACCCTGCCACTCATACCGTTTAAAGAACTCTCAAGATGGTCTTTTGTTAATTTCATTGGAATCGCTTCAAGCAGATAATTAACTCTATTCTTTTTATCTGCTGTTAGAAATTGCACAGGATTTACTGATAACATATCAATAAGTTTGTCAATATAGGTTTGTGGCTTATTGATTCTGTTCCCATCTTTGTCTAATATTTTAACATCAGACTTACTTTGTGTAACAGTCTTGGTTAGTTGAACTCCATCATCGAGAATAAGAACAATTTCACCTTTATCTGTTCCGTTTCGGAGGAGCTTTGCATCATGACCACCGTTTAAGGCGTGTTTAATAGATTCAAGGATTGATGTTTTACCCGAACCATTTCTGCCCTCTATTAAAGTAAATTTACCGGGGTCAAATTCTAATTCTTCTATTCCAAGAAGATTTGCTATTTTGATTTTCTGGATTTTCATATCTAAGTCCCTTTGATTATTTGTAGAATCAATTTGATTTGATGATTGAATAACTTTTAGTTGTTTTGGCTCACTCTTATAGTCCGGAGTGAAATATTCTTCGAGCTTTTGGCTATGAATAAACTTAACAAAATCTGTTAAGAGTTCATTTAGGTCATCATGCAAGTCTGGATAAGCATTAAATGAAAACTGTTCTATATTTCTTAGTTCAATTCCACCTGCTTTATCCGACAAACAGAAAACATTGTAATAAACTCGTTCTGCCTCAAATATGTCAAGATAGTATTTCCATTGACAAGAGTTGAAGTATCTTTCAAAATCAAACATACCCCAACAGGTTTTATTTTCAATGATATAATTTCCAAAAAGTTGGTCAACTTTGGCTACTACTTCAACTTCTTCATCTCCAATATTATAGACTTTTGTTATCTTAACTTCAAACGGGGCGTCTTGAATGATTCTGTCATAACAAGGAGATATTACATCGAAATCAAACTCAATACCATTTTTAGCTTTGAAAACATTTCTGTCCGGAATAAATCTTTCTTCTGCTTTTTCGAGAATATCGTGAAAGGCACTACCAAGATCCATATACCTTGACGGAGTAAATTCTCCACGTACTCTTTTGAGAAGGTCTTCAAATTCAATTGAACCGTTTAAGTAGTTCCTAAATGATTCAATCGTAGTTACTGCAACTTTAAGCATAACAATACCTCCGTTTCTTATTTCCAAGATACCTTTTCACCATTGGTTTAGGATTAACAGTATTAAGCCAAATAACTTTGGTTTTGCTAACAGAATCCTTGTCATCTACAAACCAGAGGATACTTATATACTCAGTCATCTTTTCTTCGTCAAAGAAAATCTTATAAGATTGTTTCAACAATGGATTACTTACCTTATGCTTAGAATGAATATAATAGATTATCTCACGGGTAAACACTGAAATTAAAGTATTCAATCTTGACTTGCCTGACCATTGAGGCAATTGCTTTCTGAAATCAATTTGTATCATAAATCCTCCTATCCGAAATTAAAGTCTGGTTCTTCGATTTCAATAGATTCCTTTTTAGATGTTGATTTGATTGTCTTTGCTTTTTCTACAACTGTTGGTGCTTCAGTTTGAACTTGATAGAACTTCTTTTCATCTTTATTGAACTCAAAGTTCAGTTCTTTAGCACGGAGTTGGATTTTGTCCCAAACCTGTTTTTTAACTCCGTTCTTCATACTTGCAAGCTCTGGTAAAAAAGTGTTTATATCTGTCAAACTGCTCATACCTTGAACTTTTGAAGATAATTCTTTTATCAGTTTTATCGTGTCTGCTTGTGATTGAGTTTGACCGTTAATTGCAGATTTCATATCTTTAACTAATCCTGCAAAGAAATCCGGATTGTTGTTGAAATCAGGGATAGTCATTGCACTGAATTTAGCAGAATTTTTGCCAATCCAATAGTCAGTAGGATTGAAATCTATCGTTCTCTTATTATCCTTAATGAATAGATACCCTACAAAATCAGCTGTTTGAAGAACTCTATCATAGCTACCGCCTGTGATTGCGGGACGCTTGATTCTCAAATCACCTTCTTCCTTTTCTCTTACGTGAGCTATCATAACAACGTCTTTGCCAAGAGTTTTGAGTTTGCCAACAAACAGTGAAAACTCATCTTTCAGTTTGCCATAAAATTGCAATTTGTTACGAGCAAGTTTCGGCTCTTGGTCAATTATCCAAGCACCCATATAGTCTAATAGTGTGTCAATGGTGTCAAGGATTACTGTATTGTAACTGCCGAATGTCTTTATTAATTCTCCAATATTATCGTTTATCTGCTTCCAGCTCTCGATAACAAGAACATCTTTCCTGAAATCACTTCTGTGAACGCCTTTGTCAAAATCCAATGTCAAAGGGCTTTCAGCTGTATTTACTAAGCTGGTTTTGCCTGAACCAGGTTCTCCGTAAATAAGAATGTTGACTGTTTCAACGATTAAGGGTTCGTCTGATTTAACTATTTTAAACATATTAATTTACTCCTGATTTTATTAAAAAAACTGAAATTAAAAGCAATGCTATTGCTATATATAAGCCTGTTATGGCTAATTTGTCGAATGTTCTTTTCTCAAATGGAGATAAGTAATTGAATTTCTTTAATTTCAAAGGTTTCATCTCAATCTCCTAATTCATGGTTAGTTGTTGATAATGCTTAACTGCTGGTCTGTCATAGTTTTCTATATTGTTTAGAATACTTACCGAAGCAGTCTCAAGTTCATATCTGATATCAGGTTGAACTTTTTGAGCAAGATAGGTAATACTTTGAACTGCACCGAAACCCGTTGTATCACCACCTTGAATAAAGTAGTTCAAAAGTTCATTCTTACGTTCTTCTGAAAAGTTCAATGATAGACTGATATTTTGAATAGCATCTACGGGATGTTCCAATACTTTTGATCCTTTCAATGACATTTCATCAAGAACATTTCCAAGGTAGTTTTCTGAGAGATAAGCATTCACGGCATCTTTTACTTGGAATTGAATTAGTTCAAGTTCTTTCTGCCTCGTGTTTTCACTCCAATCAAAACTGCCGATTTCCATTTTAGTTCCAAGATGTCTTTCGGCAATTTTATCCTTTTGGAGAATCATTCCATTTCGGCAAGCTAATACCATTAATCGTGGTGCTATTGTGAATGTTGCGTGCCCTGTTTCAGAATTTGAGAGGATAAAACCTGAACAAACCCCAAAACCACTATCGTTGTTTGTACCGTAAGGAACTTTATATTTCCTAAGTAGTTCCGGTGCTGACTTAACTATGTCCGGTGCTATAAACCTAACATACATTCTTTGTTCTGTCAAATCTGCACTATCAATAATTACTTTCTGGTCGGATTGTCTTATAGCTTCAAGAGCTGTTATTAATATGTCTAAATGGTCAATCACTTTGAATCTGTCAGATAAGAAAGCTCTTGCTATACCACTACCTCCGTTGTTATCCACAAAGCTTCTTAGGAAGTAGTTAGCAGGTTTTCGGTTTAGCCACTCAGTAACATTATAGTCGAGCATATCAACAGCTTCTTTACGAAGTCTTTCATAATATCTGCCAGGAATACCAAGTTTGTCTGATATTTGAGCGTGGCAGGAATCTGTAATATCGAAATAGTCGGTTTGCGAATCATTCGATATTGTGATTCCCGAATTTGACAAAAGGTTGAATAACTCTTTGTCTGGTTTTGAATCTGTCAAAGCAAGTTTCCCTTCTATCATTTTGATTGAGGTAGAAGGAACTATTAAGTCCTTCTTTCTTAGCTTTTGACTCTCAAGCTCTTTTACCAAAGAACCCAAGTCAATTTTAGAAAAATTTGTTTGTTCCATAGGAAAATTCTCCTTATTTTTGTAGTTGAAAATAGTTTATATTTTTAAAATCCTTTTGAGTACCAGTCAAAGGGATTTTTTCATTTTTATTCTTGCAAATGTAATCTGCGATTGCTTCTCTTACCTGCCAAGTGATAGGTTTTCTGATACCTTTTTCACGCAGGTTCTCACGGATTTCGTACATATCTGATACTTGTTCAGGATTCAACTTCATCATATACATCTTGGGTTACTCCATTGATTTTTAAACCTAATTTTGCTATGATAGGGACTATTTCCATTTCGGAAACACTCCTGCCGCCGTTTACATCCCAAAACATATCGAACCACCAACGCATACCCGGTAATCTGAATCGCCAAGTGGAGAATCGTGCTACATTGGTTTTGACCAAGAAAACAAAAACTGACCTATCTTCTGCTGTCTTGAAACTTCCAATTGGCTCAACATCTGAATCAATTTCATTTTTGACAAAGCTAATAAAATCGGAGTATTCTTCTTCTTTTAAAATACATCCTTCCCATACTGCTATTACTTTACCGTCTGGAGTATTCCAATCTGCTTCTTCTGAAAACCAAGTTGATGGTTCATCGGTTTGACTAAATAACCTTCTCATTTTTCCTCCAACTCAAAGTAACCTGAAATATCATTCTCGCTTACTATTTGGAGAAGGTTCAATTCCAACGCATTTGCATCCTGCCTGTCTCGGCATTGGAAATATAAAGAACGAAATTCATAATTCAAGGCATCTGCATTGAACTTTGATTTACTGATAATAAGTTTCATCTTGTCAAAGTCTTCATTCGAGTTGCTAGTGAAGATTAGTTGCATTATTCATCCTCCTCAGAATCTTCTCCAAGTTCTGAAATTGTATCATCTACAGTTACCAAAGAACCACCTAAAAATTCGTGTTCTTTAAGAAGAGCTGTTTTGATATGAGCGTACCAATAACATTTAGCACGTTCTTTTGTCATACCTTCAGGTAAAAGGTCTTTAGCTTCTTCGAGTAATTCAAGCATTTGCTCTTTAATCTCGGTAAGCCTGTCGATTGCTTCTGCATTTTGCATAAGTTTATCCTTATATTATTTATAAATAGCTCATAGTTATTCTATGAGGCAAAAATTTCAGTTCTGAAAAATTCTTCAATTGATTTATTTGACAATACTGCAGATTCTTGTCTGCTTCTTACCAATTTCTTTTGCTTAGGTTTCTTGATTTCCAAATCACGCATTTCAAGTTTCCTATCATGGTAAGCTAAAACTTCACGATATAGGGTTTTTAGATACTTCCTGCCATCGCTTGCATTTGTATCAACCCACGAGCGGATTTCATTTGTCTCCATAAGTTTTTTAGCTTTTGAATATGCTACTTCTAAGACTTTGGCTACTTCAGAAGGTCCAAGCTCTGTTTCGGATTCTATATGTCTTAGTTGTTTCATTATTTAATCGATTAAAGTATAGACAAATTAACAATTCTTCAAAGTTGTTTTGTTATGACCAGTAAACAAGGATTGCAAAGAATCCCTTATTAGCATTACAGCCGCATTTGCCTTGGGGCGTTTCTCAAGCTCTGCAAAGGCAACAAGCATGTCATGCTCTTTCTTGTTCATAGAGAGCATAACGTGATATTTTTTCTCACCTTTGGGTCTTCCAATATTATTTTTCATATCAACCTCATTTTGTTCTTGTAATAGTTCCAAAATTTTCAATTTTTTTTGAACTTTTTTTGAATTAATTAGGTTTAAGACAAAATGGAAATGGAATTTGGGAAACGGTTAAAGACTTTCGTTGTAGCTGCCTACGATGAAATAAGAGATTTCGCTGCTGATTGTGGCGTTAGTCCAAGCACTGTCTCTATGTGGTTTGCAAGCAAAAAAGTACCCGGTGCGGAATCTGTAGAAAAGATTTATAATGCTGGTTGCTCAATTGATTGGCTAATAAGCGGGAACGGAGAAATGCTTGCTATGAATGAATCGGGCAAGAAAATCCGTGAAAAACTTAATATGCCGGATTCCGAACAAGAAGAAATCCATTCTATTACCTATGAGAAAATGGTTCAAGTGCCTTTCGTTAAAGACCTTCGTGTACTTCTGCGTGAAGACATTAAGGAACTACTGCAACAAGCTCTTGCAGGTCAAAAAATCAAATAATGTAAAATATCAGAAATGGAGAATAAATGGAAACTTTAGTAGTTTATGCAGAACCTATTGAAAATTTTGTGAAATTGCCTTCACTTATTTCTGCTTTTTCTTGTGGATTTGGTAGTCCTTATGAAGATGGATATGAATTCCACGATGTTCCTGAATCTGTTGCCAAGAAAGCAAAAGATGGATATGTTATTGAAGCCACAGGTAAAAGTATGGAACCTGTCATTACCGAAGGAGACAAA
Organism: Candidatus Kapaibacterium sp.; assembly: GCA_026418625.1. GTDB lineage: Bacteria > Bacteroidota > Ignavibacteria > Kapaibacteriales > UBA2268 > CALHRB01. The sequence goes on along the minus strand of JAOABA010000055.1, from coordinate 30,004 downwards.
CTTTTAATTGACCACGATTTGCCACCTAAGAAGGGTGATATTATCGTTGCATACCTTAATGGTGATTTTCTAATCAAGACTTATAAGCCTGTTAAAGGTCAAACTATTCTGCTTTCTCAAAATATGGATTATGACCCGATTGTTGTTAATCCTGAAGATAACTTTCAAGTTCTGGGTGTTGTAATTTATAACTTAAAGAAAATAAATGGTAGAAGTTAAAAGATGACTTATGATGAATATATAAAGATAGCAGATGATAATGATTTGTATTACTTAACCAAGAACCTTCTAATCAAGGAGCATCAAGGTTATGTTAAATCAAGCAAAATATTAGACTTGTTGCAAAAGGAAGCATCCCGTAGGAACGCATCATTTGTGAGCGATGCTTTAAATGAAATAGCTCTATATATTCAAGCAAACGAGGATTTTCAAAATGTTTTCAGCGAACACTTGACTACTTTACCATTTAATCACAACAGGTTAAATGGCGACATTCATAAAATACTAAATCACCCTGCAGTTTTAAGCAGAAAGAATGGTCTCCAAGATCAAGAACCAACATTTATAGAAAGTTGCTTTGAATCAGAAAGTGAATACTTCTTTTGTAAAGTTAAGGGAAATGATCTGTTTGATGATGTTAATGGCGATACTTTTGGTATTATTGTTAGGAAGAAAAGTAATCCTTTGAATGGGCAAAACGTTGTTGTCAATTATCAATCTAAAATCCAAGTAAAGAAGTTCTACAAAAAAAATGGCAAGGTCTGGTTGATGTCTGGTAAAGACAATTCCAACAAAGTTGAAGTTCAAGAAGGTGAATTTAAAATATTAGGAGTTGTAACTCAAGTAGTTAAGGAGATAAAAGGATGAGAATAATCAAACTAACAACACTGACAGTATTATTAATAACAATGATTTCTTGTGCTTCACCTGTTGACAGCTCAAATAATCCAACAGACAATAATACTAATCCTTATAATATTCAAAGCACACACGTAAGTCTTGGAGTTCCGTTTGATACTGATACTACCGATGATTATTTAATAGTAAGAAGTCAATATGTATTAAGTTATAACAAAGTTTTAAATATTCCAAATTGGGTTTCTTGGGAATTAAATTCTGATTGGTTCGGAGATGTTGATAGATATTCTGGGAATTTTATTACCGATACAACATTGCCAATTGGATTTTATAGGGTGAAGCATTCAGACTATACTAATTCAGGATACGATAGAGGGCATTTAGTAAGGTCAGAAGAAAGAACTAAAACGATTGAAGACAATAAATCTACCTTCATATTAACAAATATTATTCCTCAAACACCAGACCTTAATCGTGGGGTTTGGTTAAACCTTGAATATCATTGTGAAGACTTATGTAAGAAAGATAATAAGTTACTTTATGTAATTGCTGGTGGCATAAATAGAACAAAAAACACCATTGGTAATCAAATTGTTGTTCCTGATAGTTGCTTCAAAATAGTTGTTGTTTTAGAAAAAGGACAAACACTATTGGATGTGAATGAAAGCACACAAATCATCTCGGTTGTTATGCCTAATATTGAAGGTGTAAGATCAGATAAATGGGAAAAATATAGAACTTCCATTCGTGCTATTGAAAATTCTACTGGTTATAATTTTCTTGATAAATTACCTATTAACATTCAAAATATTATAGAGCAACGGGTTAATTGATATGGCAAAATATTATCCAGAATATCTCCAAATACTGAAGGAGAACCCATCAGAAGCAGAATTGAAAGTTATAGAACTGTTTAAGGACTTTGACGATTCCTACGAATTGTTTTATAAACCTTTTCTTAACGGTGATATTCCAAATTTTGTTTTAGTTAAGAAATCTTTTGGAATTTTCATTATAGAAGTATTTGCTGACAATCTTAAAAATTTTGAGATCGACAATAGATATTTAATCAAAAAAAACAAAGATGAAAGAATTGAAGTTCTCTCTCCATTTGCTAAAGTAGATACTTTGAAAACTCATTTCATAAATTTACATTTCAAAGAACTTTTCGAGAAGTTATTAAGGGACTACCATTATAGAAAGATTATCAATAGTGTGGTTTATTTACACAATACTACTTCTGATGAATTTGAATCTTGGTATCAATCTCAACTATCACAAAACCAATCATGGAAATTATTTGATACACAGATTGTTACTAAAGATACATTAACAAAAGAAAGATTCGATAGGATGTTCCATATTAGTGGTTTCCAAACAAAAAGTAAATATTTTGATGAAGACCTATACAACAATTTATTTAGATACCTCAAGCCTTCCTTTCATAGAATTGACGATGGAATTTTTATTAACTTTTCTGAAGAACAAATTAAGATACTACGTAACCCAAACAATGCAAAGTTAAGGAAAATAAGAGGGGTTGCTGGTTCAGGAAAAACTCTTTTATTGGCAAAAATGGCTGTTGATGAATATGTTAGAACGAAAGGTAAGGTTTTGATACTTACCTTCAATTTAGCATTGAGAAATTATATATCCGAGCAGATTAACCGTATTCCCGCTGATTTTTCTTGGGATGGATTTGAGATTAAGAATTATCACGAATTCTTTAAATCTAAAGCAATGGAATCAAATATTCCTATCAAATTCTTAACAGATTTTGAAAACAAGTATTTTTTTGAAAGAAGTAAGGGAAAGATTGAGAGATACCAATCAATATTCATCGATGAAATCCAAGACTATAGGGAATCTTGGCTTGAAATCATCAAGAAATACTTTCTGGCAGAAGGCGGTTCTTACACTGTTTTTGGAGATGAAAAGCAAAATATTTATGAAAGACCTTTGAATGAAGAAGACGATAAAAGACCCTACACTGGAGTTCCGGGTAAGTATTGGAACGTATTAGAAGAAACAGCAAGGCTTTCAAACTCAATAAGAGAATTAGCTCAACAATTTCAAGAATCATTCTTAGGCAATAAATATAAGAAAGACTTGATTAAACAAACCTCTATACCACTTGATTTTTCAAATTCATACGGTACAATAACTAATACTATCAATTATGAACTATTATTGAATGGTTCTAACAGTGCCTTTCATTTGCATAAGTATATACATAATAAAGTAAGGGAAATGAATATTAACCCGCACGATATTGGGATATTGGGTTCAAGGGTTGAATATGTTAGAGATTTATCCTTTTTATTTGATAACATTGACGGAGAAAAAACAACATTGATGTCTGAAACTAAAGAGGATTGGTGGAGACTGTTGTTTTCGGAAATTCCTATAGTTCCACTTGAGAATAGACCTGAAAAGTTCTTTAAACCTATGGTTTCATTTTGTCCCACTTTAACCAAATTAAAATCATTTGCTCGAAATGAAAACGATTTATATGAAAAGTTGAAAGAACATTATTTAAGGGAATCAAGAAAAAACGAAACTAATAGTGAAGATAGTTCCGATGATTTTAGAAAAAGCATTGAGGATTTTGAGGTTACTGAACACTTGATTGCACAAGGTAAAATAACTCTGGAACATTTTTACCCTAAATGGCAACAATTAAATGAAAGTCTTATAAAAGAAAACTTGAAGCCAGACAATTTAAGTGCGTTAAAGAAATTGACTCCTCAATCAACAATTTTTGAATTTAATAAAGTTGTTAAGTTAATTCCTTATAATATCAAAAAGAAGTATAGCCAACAACTTCAAAATTTAAAAAATCTGCTTGATTCATATAATTATCTTACAGAACAACTTGAAACATTGAGGCGAAGTAAGAAATTGAATTTTAGAATGAATACTGACGGAACTATGAAACTATCAACTATACATAGTTTCAAAGGTTGGGAAATTCACACCTTATTTTTGATTCTTGATGGGCAGGAAGAAGACCAGAAGTTTTTAACTGATGAACTTGTCTATACTGCAATTACAAGAGCAAGGTTCAATTTAATAATATTAAACTTGGGTATGATAAAATATCATCATTTTTTCAATCAATCAATGAGAGTTTATGATGGATTCGGAAATTGAAAAAAGATTAAAGCAAATGGCTATTGATACGATAAGTGGAATTTTTGGGCAGGAAGCTCAAACAGATTTCGCTAAGATGCAATCTTATAATAACAAAGATGCTTATTATTTTGAAGTGATTAATTCATTATACTTTCCTAAGAACCCTGCTGACAAAGATTTACACAATATTGGCAAATCAATATGTGAAAATCTGATAATTTTATATCGTGATGTCAAGACGAAGAATCCAAAAATTGCAAGGAATTTCTTTAATGCATTTATTAAGGACTATCCTGGAACGAATAATACAAAATTGTTTAATCAATTCATAACTTTGATAGAAACCTCAAGTGCCTATAAAAATGGAATCAATACAAGTAATTATCTAATGGTTTGGGAGTTAATAAAAAAGCAATTATTATCTGCTAACGAATTTCTGAATATTCTTATTGGCTATATCAATTTTATTATTAATTTTATTTTGAACAATAAAGAGAATAAAAACTTATTATCTGGTTCGTATAAGTCCAAGATTGATTCTTTTAATAAGAATTATCTGAATGCTGTTTTCCCAGTCATTTCTAATATAGCAAATCCGGATTTGAGAAATGCTATTGCTCATAGTAAAATATGGAATGATAGAGAAAATGAAATTATAACTTATGAAACGAAGAATAATATTATCAAAGTTGATACTATTACATTTGTTGGTATTGCAGGTACAACTACATATCTTTGTCCAGCATATGTGTCTTTCTTATGTGTAATCTATATTCTCGAATATACAAATTACAGTTCTTGCACTTTACTACCTGACGAAGTAAAGAACATACTTAAAAAACAAATCAATGAAAAACTTCAATTAACGGAGTTAACCAATTGAAAGAAAAAAAATACATATTTGAGGAAGGTTTAGATCCTGCTAAAATTGAAGCAATAGAACACACCGATGGTGCATTGTTAATCATTGCAGGTCCCGGTTCAGGAAAGACAAAAACATTAGTGGAAAAAGTTGTTTATTTGATTACTGTTAAAGATGTTCAACCAGAAAATATATTAATAGCAACATTTACTCAGAAGGCTGCTAATGAACTTATAACTCGAATTTCAAATCGAATACTCGATTTAGGTATTAAAGTTAATCTAAATGAAGTTTATATTGGAACATTGCATTCAATATTCTTAAGGATTCTTGAAGAAAACAGAGAATTCACAAGGCTTTCAAAGAATTATAGACTTCTGGATGATTTTGAACTTATTTATTTTATATATGAACATATAAAAGAGTTTGAAAAAATTGAGAACTTTTCAGAATTATTAAAAGAAGGTTTTATTTCATCTTGGGATAAAGCACAAATAATATTGAAATATGTTAGTAAAGTCTCAGAGGAAATGATAGACATTCAAGAACTAATTTCATCTGAAATTATTGAAATTAAAGTGATAGGAGAGTTAACTAAGAAATATCAGGAATTATTAGCTTCTGAAAATTGTCTCGATTTTACTACTATTCAAACTGAAACTTATGAGCTGTTAAAATCACACCCTGCAGTACTTAATAAGATTCAAGAAAAAATCAAATATATGATGATAGATGAATATCAGGATACAAATACAGTTCAAGAAATGATCATTTTCAAAATTTTGAATCCTGCTACTAATAACATTTGTGTTGTTGGAGACGATGACCAAGGACTATACAGATTTAGAGGGGCAAGTATAAGGAATATTCTTGAGTTCCCAAAAAACTTCAAGAAAGGAGAATGTAAGTTGGTAACACTTACAACTAATTATCGTTCACACCCCCAAATCATTGATTTCTATAGCCAATGGATAAATGAATGTAAGTGGGAAATTGATAGTAAAGTCTTTAGGTATGACAAGAAAATTAAACCAAAAGATTATGAGTTTGATTCCTATTCTTCTGTTGTTAAGATTTCTTCAGACGATTCATTTGAAGAGTGGCAGAATAACACTCTAACATTTATCAATTATCTTAAAGATAATGAATTGTTAAATGACTATAATCAAATCGCATTCTTGTTTAAATCTGTTAAAAATGACAAAGTCATAGCTTTAGCAGAATATCTTGAGCAAAATGGAATTAATGTCTTCTCTCCGAGGTCTGCATTATTCTTTGAAAGACCAGAAATTAAATTAATGTTGGGAGCTTTAATCTTTATTTTCCCAAATTTATTTGATGATCTGAAGTGGAATGAAAACGCAAATCTTGAGATTTGGGAGTACTATCAAGAATGTAAAATGTTTTTTGCTAATGAGGTTAGAAAGAACAAGGGATTACATACGGAGTTATTGAAATGGTGCAATTCAAAAGCAAAGGAACATACTCCATTATTATCGAATACTGACTATTCTTTTTCTACATTGTTCTATCAATTGTTAAAATTTACTCTATTCTCCAATTATTTAGACGTCGAATTGAACGACAAGGCTTACAATCTACGTGCAATCTATAATTTGGGACTTCTTTCAAAGTTATTGACAAAATTTGAATATTTGAATAACATTACTATATTTACTGTTAAGAACTACAAAAAAGTACTTCAAAAGTTCTTTAATCAATACTTAAGATTTCTGAAGGAAGGAGGTATAGAAGAATTCGAGGATTTTGAAGAGTATGCTCCATCTGGTTGTGTTTCTTTTATGACTATCCATCAATCGAAAGGATTAGAGTTTCCGATTGTTGTAGTTGGTTCTTTAAATCTTACTCCAAGAAAACAGTACGATGAAATAGATGTTGTACTTCAAAGTAAATATTACAGGAAAGAAGCGTTTGAACCAATTGAGCAAACAAAGTTCTTCGATTTTTATCGTTTATTCTACACAGCATTTTCAAGACCTCAAAATCTATTAGTTCTAAGTGCAAATATTAAGGAAGGACGTGGCAAGTCCCCTTCTAAGTATTTTGAGAAATTATTCAATCAACTACCAGATTGGAATGATGAAAATAGCAATTTGTGTAATTTGGAACTTGAGAGATTGAAACCTGTTAACATTAAGAAACAATATGCATTTACATCTGACATCCTTTTATATGAGAACTGTCCTTATCAATATAAATTCTACAAAGAGTTAGACTATTCACCTGTTAGAATTCAAGGTACGATGTTTGGAACCTTGGTTCATCAAACAATTGAAGATATTCATAAAGCAGTTTTGAGAGGTGAACGTGAACTTATTTCTGATGATAATATTAAGGATTGGTTTAACCACAATTATAATAGTTTATCGAAAAGTCTGAAAACATATCTTGGAGAAGGTCAAATTGAAGCTGCTAAAAAGCAAGTATTGAATTATAAAGAAAAGCATAAAAATGATTGGGACAGAATTAAGGAAGCCGAAGTAGATGTTTCTCTTGTAAAAGAAGACTATATTTTAAATGGTAAAATTGATTTGATAAGAGGTGAAAATGATTCTGTTGAAATTATTGATTTCAAATCAGAGAAGAAGAAACCCGATGTTAATAACTCTATTGACAGGGAAAAGCTAAACCGTTATAGGCGTCAATTAGAGGTTTATGCTCATATTGTTGAAGGAAGAATTGGGCTTAAAGTCAGTAAGATGCATTTATACTACACTGGCGAGGAATCTGGAAATCCATACATAACCTACGGTAATGACAAGGTAAATATTAATAATACAATTGCCACTTTCGATAAGATTGTTTCTGAAATTGAAGCAAAGTCATTCAAAAGACCTGTTGAAAGAATGTGTGAAAAGCTTTGTGGCGATTGTGATATGCGTTTTTATTGTAGAATGAAGTAATTAATAAATATAGGCGAGATTAAAATGAATCAAGAAAATTTAGGTTTAAAAGAAGAAAAAAAGTTAAATACTGTTGACAAATATGAATTTGAACCTATTAAGGGGTATCCAATGTTACATTGGAAAGGCAAAAGACCTTTTAAGTCAACTCAATACTATCCAGCACAGCTCAAAGAAACTTATGGAGAGTCTATGGATGGTTGGATGAATGAAATCTATTGGGGAGATAATCTTCAGGTTATGAGCCATCTCCTGAAGAAATACCGCGGTAAAGTTGATTTAATTTATATTGATCCGCCTTATGATTCCAAAGCAGATTACAAAAGAAAAATTAGCTTGAAAGGTAAAGAGTTAAGAGGAGATTACACTACTTTTGAGGAAAAGCAATATACTGATATATGGACAAATGATGAATATTTACAATATATGTATGAGAGAATAATCCTAATGAGAGAATTGCTATCTGATTCTGGTACTCTTTATTTACATTGCGATTGGCATAAAGTTCATTTGATTAGATGCATCCTTGATGAAATATTTGGTGCTAACAATTTCCTTAATGAAATAATTTGGTATTATCGAAGATGGAATATTGCAAGCAATAATTTTTCAACTAACCATGATAATCTTCTTGTATATACAAAAACTAAGGGGCAACATTGTTACAATCAGCTTTATATACCAAAATCAGAAAAATCGAGTGCTCAAGGGAAAACTTGGAAGAGTGTATTTGATGAAACTGGAATAAGACGTTCAATTATGACTGATGAAGAAACAAAAGGTGTCCCTATGCCTGATACTTGGGAGATTTCTATGATTAATCCTGTTGCAATAGAAAGGTTAGGTTATCCAACTCAAAAACCGGAAGCATTACTTGAAAGAATAATGTTAGCATCATCAAATCCCGGTGATTTAGTTTTCGACTGTTTTATGGGCTCAGGAACAACCCAAGCTGTTGCAATGAAGCTTGGTAGAAAATTTATCGGTGCGGATATAAATTTAGGGGCAATTCAAACTACTACAAAACGATTGCTAAATGTATCAAAAGAATTACCTAATACTATAGAATCTAAATATTATACTGGTTTCAATGTTTACACCGTTAATCACTACGATGTATTCCGAAACCCAGTCCAAGCTAAAGAACTATTAATTGAAGCACTTGAAATACAACCTTTGCCCGGTAACAACGTTTATGACGGAGAAAAGGACGGTAGGTTCGTTAAAATTATGCCTATTAACAGAATAGCAACAAGAGCTGACCTCACTGAAATAATATCAAACTTTGATTATAAATCAGCAGAAATTGAAAACAAGAAAAGTCCGAATAAACCTGTTATTAGCTTAATATTAGTTTGTATGGGACACGAACCTGATTTAGCCGCACAGCTAAAACAAGAGCTAAAGCCATATATTGTGGATGTTCAAGTTGTAGATATTCTTAGAGATAAAGAAAACCTCGAATTTAAACGTGATTCTTTTGCTGAAGTTGTTATCGAAAACCATGAACTTGTTGTAAAATCTTTCTATCCAATGAATCTTCTCCAAAAACTAAGTATTGAAAAAGAAAATATCGAAGATTGGCGAGAACTTGTTGAATCAATAATGATTGACTTCAATTATGATGGGTCTGTTTTAGAACCAAAAATCATTGATGTGCCTGACGATGGATTAGTGAAAGGAAACTATAAAATCCCTGAAGATGCTGGTAAAATCAAAATCAAAATTACTGATTTATTATCAGAATCTCTTGAATTGGAGGTAGATAATGGCTAAACGTAAAAAAGTTGTTGCTTTGAAGAAAGATGAGATAAACTTCTATGAATATCTCCTTTTCTTCTATCATAGCAATAAGAAAAGAATAAAAAAGGAATATAAGCTACTCACAAAAAAGTTTCTGGACTTTAATGACCCGAAAGAAAAATCTGGAGCTTTCCTAAGACCGCCTCAATTTGAAGCTCTTGAAATATATGTATTTCTCAAAGAATTTTTGGATAATCAAAAACTTCATAACATTTTCGATGATTGGTATAACGGAAAAAATAAGTTTGAAGGTCGTGAGTTAGTTCATATAAAAGGCGATACTGTAGGTTTGTTTAACCAGATTGATGCTGATTTATTCAAACAAGCTTTTGATGACTTAAAATCAAAAGAATTGCCCTATCCCAATTTTATTTTTGCCTTGACTATGGGTATAGGTAAAACTATTTTAATGGCAACTTCGATTTTTTACGAATTTCTACTAGCGAATAAATATCCGAAAGACAACAAGTATTGTCATAATGCTTTAGTATTTGCTCCTGACAGAACTGTATTACAATCACTAAAAGAAATTATGACTTTTGATAAAAGCAAAGTCGTGCCTCCAGAATACGTTAATTGGATTGAAACTAATTTAAAGTTTCATTTTTTAGATGATTCAGGTTCATCACTCAATATTCTCGAACAGTCAGATTTTAATATCATTATTTCAAATACTCAAAAGATAATTCTTAAAAAACAACATAAAAAAGGAAATGTTGTAAGTAAGCTGTTTTCAGACAACAAAGAGTTACATCAAGCTATTGAAGCCAATAAAGAATTTGATGATTTATATGATTTTGAACCTGAAGAAGAAAGGGAATTATTAACTAATCAAAGATTTCAAAAGCTACTAAGAGTCAACCAATTGGGCATTTATGTTGATGAAGCACACCACGCTTTTGGCAACACACTTGAAAGAAGTCTTACAAGTTTAAGACAAACAATCAATGAATTAAGTTTAAGTTTAGAAAAAGCTAATACTCAGGTTGTTGCTTGCTTTAATTATACAGGCACACCTTATGTCAAAAATAGATTATTACCCGAAGTTGTTTATGCTTATGGATTAAAAGATGCAATTCAAAAGGGTTACTTAAAAAGGGCTGTTGTTAATGGTTATACTAATTCCAAATCTAAAGAATTTCTCAAAATAGTAATCGATGATTTTTGGAATTATTATTCAGAAAACAGATATGAAGGTTTATTACCCAAAATCGCATTTTTTGCTTCCTCGATTGAAGAATTGGAGAAAGAACTTAAACCCAACATTGAAGGTATATTGAGTGAAAAAAATATCCCAATGGATAAAATCCTTGTTAATGTAGGCGATGAAAAAATTACTTCTAATGACGATATTAGAGAATTTAATAATCTCGATAAACCGAGTTCTGATAAACAATTTATTCTATTAGTAAACAAGGGAAAAGAAGGTTGGAACTGTCGCTCCCTTTTTGCTGTTGCTTTGCATAGACAACCCAAGTCTAAGATTTTTGTTCTTCAAGCAACTATGAGGTGCTTGAGACAAATCACAGAAATACAAGAAACTGCAAGGGTATATTTGTCTGATGATAATCGTCAAATTCTGGATAATGAATTAGAAGAAAACTTCAGAATGGCAGTTGGCGATCTTGATGTAAATACCGATAATAAAGTAACTGTTCAAGTCAAGCTTTTAGAACCACGTGTTAAAGTACCTTTGAAGTCAATTAAAAAACTTCATACTTTGAAAGAAAAGTCCATAAATTATTCTGATAAAGTAGATTTTGGAATGGCAAGCTTGGATAAAGAAAAATACAAAATCATTAAAACTCAAAGGAGTATAACAAATTTTGAGAAAAAAATTGGTATCCCTGAAGATTTGAGTAAATATAGAGAAAATAGAATATTTAGTAGAATTACATTAAATGCTGAAATAGCAAGATATTTAAATATTAATCCGATAACGATTGATAAACTACTAACTAACTCAATAGATGAATATGATTTGCTTTTAAAAAGTGTCAACGAATTTAACGATATAATATACGATATCATCATTCCTAAACTATTCAACACTATCTTTGAGATTAAGGAGTTCGAGCATATTGAAGAAAGAGAAATTGAATTGGTGAAGTGGCCACCCGCAAATGGAAGCGATGCCTATATGTTTAGAGTTAAGCCTGAACTTCTTATTAAAAGTGAGGATTACAAACTTACAGAATTAATAAGTAAAAGTTTTCACTTAGATAATTATTGCTTTGATTCTATACCTGAGTTAAGTTTCTTCAAAAACGCTTTAAATGACAATAATTTAGACAAGGTCTATTTTACAGGAATGCTTACCCATGGTCAATCAGATTTCTGCGTAAGTTATATTGACCCTGAATCACATACTTTGAAGAATTATTATCCGGATTTTCTGATTGTTAGAAATGACGGCTCTTATGTAATTATTGAAGTAAAAGCAGATGTTGATATTGATACAAGTATTGTCAGAGCAAAGACTGACTATGCAAATAAAATAGCTACCGCAAGCGGAATGTCTTACATTATGATGCCAAGTAGCAAAACTTCATCATTTTTTCAATTGACTAAATCGGAGGCATAAATGTATAGAATTTTGCATCTATCAGATATTCATTTCAATATTGATAAAAAGAAGCATTACTTTGATTCGATGACGGAATCTCTAATTAAAGATTTAAGTACCCTTAATAAGAGTAAACAAATTGATTTCATCTTGATAACTGGAGATTTAATTGATAAAGGCGGTTTAGGATACGATAACATCAATTCTGCTTTTCAAGCTTTTGAAACAGAATTTATTAATCCAATAACTGAAAGTATTGCCTTAGATAAAAGTAGAGTGCTTTTTGTTCCCGGAAATCACGATATTGATAGAAAAACAATTAAACATTTCTCTGAGGTAGGAATAGCAAACTTACTTATTAATGATAAATCTGTGAATGATGCAATTATCAATGATGATTCTGATTTGACAATAAGAATCAAATCATTTAAAGATTTTGAAAGAGAATACAGAAATAAGTATCCATCAAAAAAAGATGCAATAACAAACTTTCAAAGTACACATATCTTTGACGATGGGTGCAATAAAATAGGATTTGCCTGCATAAATAGTTCATGGAGGTGCAGTGGTTCTGAAAATGAAAAAATAATTATTGGCTCTAATCAAGTTCTGGCATCAATACAAGATCTCCAAGAGTGTTCTCATAAGATTCTACTATCTCATTATTCAGAAGATTCTTTGCAGGATTTTGAAAATACTTCATTTCAAGAAAGAATATTAAATGAATTTGATATTGCTTGTTTTGGACATAAACATAAGTCCCTAGCACGTTTAATAAATCATGGCGAAAAGTCTGTTTTTTATTCTACAATTAGAGGCGATTTTGAATTCTATGAAAAAAACATTGATTTTATATTTGGGTATGCTATACTTGATTTCATCACTGAAGTACCTAATAAAGTCATATATTCGATGAAGTTATATGATAATACAAATAATAACTTTTATACTTATCATAAGGAAGATAATGTAGAGCATATTTTCCCATCAAAAAATATTAGTGATTATAGCCCAACAACAATAATTAAATCCATAAAAGAAAACTACTTTCCAGAAATTGATACACACCTACTTTCTTATAACACTGATAGTAATGCTCCAAAAACTATTAAAGATATATTTGTTCAACCACTTTTGAATAAAAAGCTATTTTATAAAAAAGAGGACTTAGATGTAAAAACTCATAATAGTGATTTAGTAACCATTGATGATATTCTGAAGTCAAAAGAACATTGCTTAATCTTTGGTATAAAGGAATCTGGAAAAACTCTTATATTAGATAAATTATTAATGGATAGTATTGAGAATTATTATGAATCGAAATATATCCCTATTTTGATTGATTTCAACGAAATCAAATATAATCTAAATAAAAATATTTCAGAGTTTTTGAGGTTGGATACAACCGTTTCAAGTTCATTTTGCAATCAAGAAAACATCCTTTTGTTGGTAGATAATTTAAACTATAAAAATATTGACGATATTCATAAATCAACATTATTTAAGTATTTGACGAATCATCCCCAAACGATACTTATCGCAACAATCAACCAAGATTTTGAGGGAGATATTCCCTTTGATGTTATTGAGCATTTTAATAAGATGCATTTCAATACTTTTAAAATTGAACAATTTAAAACTAAGCAAATTCGAGAACTTACTAAAATGTGGTTTGGTATTGAAGATAACAGTTTACTTCCAAAGTATTTAACAGATTTATCTGATATACTTAAACTTATTGATATACCTAATACTCCACTCTCAATTTCCCTGTTACTTTATTTAATTGAGAAGGAACAAAAGAAGAAACCTAAAAATATGGCGGATATGCTGGAAAATTATATTGAAAATTTGTTTCAGAAGTCAGAGAAATCAATAGTATATTCAAATGAATGGAATTATTCTGATATTATTAAAACGTTGTCAAGCATTGCAAAATTAATGCTGGAACATTCAGAAGAAAATTACAGTATTCAGTTAGGTAAAATACACGAATTCATTACAAGCTATTTAAACGATACTGGTCAAACTATTTTTAATTCAGAGGAAATACTAAACCAGCTAATAAATTCTGGCATATTAGTTAAGAAAAATAGTCGTGTTTCATTTAGATTTGCTTGCTTTTTTGAGTTTTTCTTAATGAAGAAAATGGTTTTTGATAAAACTTTCAAAGAAACTGTTTTTGATAAAGACAACTATTACAAATACATAAATGAAATAGATTATTTTACAGCTTTAAATGAAGATACGGATATTTTGATTGAACTTAAAGAAAGACTTGATGAATCATATTTGTCCATCAATACAGTTATTGACAAAATTGGAAAGGAGTTTGATAATTTACTAATCCCTATAACCCAATTTTCTAAATCACTGGACGAGAATAAATTTCAACAACAATTGCAAATTGTGAAATCCAATCAAGATGAACTGGATAAATTAGAAGATGAAATATATGAGATAAAAAAGATTAATTCAAAGATTGAATTAAAAGAAGACTTAGAAATGGATAATATAAGGTATTTATTGAGAACTTTAAAGATTACTGCGAAGGTTCTCAAAAATACTATTTCCGCAAACAAACAGACAAAAGCAGAAGTATTAAATTCAATTTTAAGATGTAGTTTGTCCTTTTCATTTTTAAATCAGATATACATTCTAAAAGATATTGAGAGAAACATCAATTCTAATGACAAGTATATCAGAGAACTCTATATGATATATCATTTCTTGCCCTACATAATCGAGTCGATGCTTTACGATTTTTTAGGAACAAAAAGATTAAATGATGTGCTGAAAGAAATTGCTGATGATACTTTCAAAAATAAGAAGAGTCTTGAATATACAAAGTTTTTAATAATGCTTTTATATTACGATATTAATGGCGAGGATTCTTATAAATTTATTACGAAACATATTGAAGAATTTAGAAAACCCATATTTTATGATTCTATTATTGCAAAATTTGTAGTCAACTATTTTTTCAAATCTCATAACTCGAAAACCGACTCAGAAATATTAGATATATTAAGCAGAATTATTTCGCACGCTAAAGGTATTGGGAAGGATAAATTGAATCAAACAAGAAATGATTTGAAGTTGAAAGCTTTATCCAAGAAAAAAGAGCTTGGCGACCAGTTATTCAATGATTTTTAAATTTGTAATCGATATAATATCACAGATGGGTTAAAAATACTATGAATCAAAGCATATTGGATAGTCTAAAATCAGTTAGGGACATAACTGACATATCACCTGATATAACTAATTCCATCAGGCAACAAATGGAATTGGTGATTAATTCTGCTAATATTATTGCTCAAAATTTTAATAAAAATGTTTTAGATGGATTAACAGAAAATCTTAAATATTTTCAACAACAGCAATCTGAAATCTTCAACAAGACTTTTTTATCTTCTTTACATTTAAATATTGATAGTGCTATTAAAAGTATAGACTTCTCAGGTGTAAATCATTTTCAAGAAATGATTTCAACATCATTTGCAAATTTAAATTTGAATATGAACAACATATTTCAAGGTTATGTAAATACTTTAGTTGAAAGTCTGAATAACTCGAACTCATATTTATCTCAAATACTAAAAGAAGTTGATAACTCTAATAAAGTTGAGAAGGCAAAAGAAGTGCAAGATTTATTGATTAAAGAATATGGCTTTATGTTTTTTGATTTATCAACAGAGCAATTATTAAAAATTAGGAATTATCCATTAAAAATTAGAAATGCTACGGTAACAAAAATATTATACTCAAATACCAAAAAAGAACTATACAGTGAGATGATGTTGAATTCTTTTGATGACAATAAAAGATTAAAAAAAAGAAAAACTGTCATATTACAAGGTTATCATGCTCATTGCAGAGGTGAGTTCTATTTATCAATTCCAGTATTTTTAGCACAAATTGAAGGGATGGTTGCTGATTTTTTGGTACTATCTAAAATCTGTGAAAGGAATGATCACTTATTAACTAAGAAAGGGTTGGAAAAGAAGATTAAAAAAACTGGAATCGAAAACAAAGAAGACTTTCTAATGAATATTTACAATCGTATTACTAATTTTATTGTTAGCGAACGAAACGCAATAATGCATGGTAATAAGGTAAATTACTCTTCTGCAAAGTTATCGACAGAATTGCTATTAATTTTGTTATACTTAACCACATTGTTTCATTCAAAGGTCAGATATGAAAACTATTGAAAATTTATCTGAACTAACTTTCGTTGCGATGATTGAAGTTAATTATATCAAAATAATGATACTAAGACTATTGGAATCAAAAACAATCATTATTTATGTAATAATCACAAATTTAATAAATTATATTTAACAAAGTAGATTTAAAGTATGGAAAAATTTAAAGCATCAGACAGAGAATTATCAACGTGGTATTCAAAAATTAAGCTTGGTGAAATAATGTTGCCAAGGTTTCAAAGATTTGAGGCTTGGGACAGGAAACGTATCTCAAGTTTATTGCAGGTTTTAGCGAATAATCTGCCCTTAGGAATTACTTTAATTTTAAAGACTGACAAAGAACCTCAATTTATTTCACGATTCATTGAGACCGCACCAGAAAAATTTGATTCCGTTTCTGAATTATTGTTAGATGGTCAGCAAAGACTTACAGCGTTTTGGAGAATGATGAATAACAATTACGAAAATGAAACCTACTTTCTTTATATACCCGATTGGGATAAAGATTCAACACCGCCAAATGAAGATTCTATTTTAGGTTATTGCCAGCCACGATGGTACAGGAAAGTTAATGGTAAAATAAGCAAATATCCTATTTGGGCTGACGATCCCGAATCTTGTTTTTATAAGGGATTACTACCTACACAATTGCTAAGACCAGAAAATATTGAAAATGAAATCAATGACTGGGTTAATAAAGCACTAAACGCTATTAAACCAGATGATAATGACTCTGATTACTTGCCCAAATTAGTAGCATATACGAAAAAAATTGAGCAAAGAGAAAGTATCAAGAAAATGATTACTGATTTGAGAGAAATCATAAATCATTACAATTTACCTTATTTACAACTTGACGCTTCTACAAGAAAAGATATTGCTTTAAACGTTTTCATTAATATGAATACGAATTCAAAACCACTATCTGTATATGATATTGTAGTTGCAGAAGTTGAAAGTGTAAAAGGACAGTCCCTACATGATTTAGTAGAAAATCTTGATTTAAAGTTTCCCAAGATTAAAAATTATTTTGAATTAGAATATTTAACACTTTATACATCTGCTTTGCTCCAAGATAAACTTCCTAATCAGCGTGGAATAATTGATATGGACAAAAAGATATTAGTTAACAATTGGGACTTGGTTGAATTTAGTTTAAATGAAATGTCTAACTTATTAGAATCCCAAGGCATTTATGATAGACAAAGGTTGCCAACCAATGCGATATTAGCTGTAGTTGCAGGAATTTTGGCAAATCAAAATTTGAAACCCGATAAAAAAGGGCAAATCAATACTTTACTAAAAAAATATATCTGGCGTTCATTCTTTACTGATAGATATGAAAACTCTGCGGCATCAAGAGCATATGCAGATTTTAAAGCTTTAAAAGGCTATCTTAATGAAGAAATCAAAGATAAAGATACCAATTCAATTTTTACAATTGACGATGTACCAATATTTAATGAAAAAGAATATCCAATTGCCGATGTGCAAGAACTTATGTCTGTAAAGTGGCCTAAAGGTGAAAATATTAGAGGTAGGGGTATTTTAGCTGTATCAACTTTGTTAGGAGCACTAGATTTTGCTGATGCAAAACCAATAAGAGAAAATATAAATTCTCGGGATTACCACCATATATATCCCGATGCTTTGTTAAAAGAAGCTAAGATTGATAGCTTTTTAGCATTAAATTGTGCATTGATAACCAATTCTACAAATAAATCTATAGGAAGAAAAGATCCTTTGCAATATTTAAAGGATAGATATTCTTGGACAAGTGAAGAAATAGTTAATCAAAGATTGCATAGTCACCTTATACCGATTAAAGAACTTGCAAATGGAGGTTATGAAAATATTTCCGATGATGATAAAAAACAAAAAATTAAAGATGATTTTTCATACTTTATATTGGCAAGAGCAAATCTGATTCATATTGCTGCACGCAAATTGTGCGAAGGGAAGAGTATTACTTATTCTGAAATATATAATGAATATACAGAAAATCTTAATACTCAAACAGTAGAAAACATTGAAAGTAATTAACGATTAAAATAAAGAAACATACTTTTCTCATCCTTTATGCTATTAATTGGAAGAGATGAATGAATCGTATAAGTAAAGGAACTAATTGATAGGATTAAATGTAAAACTATATGCTTGAATCAATTTACATAGGAATTATTATTATTATTGGAACTATAATTTTCAATATGTACTCTGTTCGTTCATCAAAAAGACTTTTTCCTTTGATAGAACAAGCAGAAGAAAAAATATCTTCATACCTTGAGTTCCCAAATGGATATTTCAATTTGAATAAATTGACTGTTTGGAGAATAGATTATGACTCAGTATTGAGAAAACAACTATTCTTTAAGTTGAAATCATTGTTCTTTAAAAGTTCTGTTAAACAAAAATTGTATAGAATCTGGGAGATTAATTCAAATGCAGAAACTATACGTAATGATTACAATAGAAGATTTATAGATTATGAACTAAAAGTCTACGATTCTTTCTTTGATAATGTTGAAGGAAGAAAACTTGATAAACAACAAAGAGAAGCGGTAATAACTGATGAAGATAATAATTTAGTTGTTGCTGGTGCTGGGTCTGGCAAAACAACTACAATTGTTGGAAAGATGAATTATATCATTGACCGATATAAAGCTAAACCTGAAGAAATTCTCCTAATATCATTTACAAATAAATCAAGTAAGACCTTGGCTGACAGAATTAATATTCCGGGGGTAAGAGCATTAACTTTTCATAAGTTTGGATTGGATACAATCACCGAAGTTGAAAAGGTTAAACCATCATTGTTTGATGAAAAAAACTTCAAGAAAATAATAATTGAGTCCTTTAATCAAAACTTAACTCAGAAAATATATTTGGAGAAAGTAGTTGACTATTTTCTAAACCATTTAAAAATTGATAAATCTTTATTTGACTTTAAGAATCAAGGCGAACACTTTCAATATTTGAAAGATATGGATTATAAAGCATTTATACCATCTACAGTTCCTAACAAAGGTAAGCAAACATATAATTATGAAATAGTTAAAAGCATTCAAGAATGTAAAATTGCAAATTTTCTTTTCTTCAATAGGGTGTTTTACTATTATGAGCGTCCCTACCCTTATGATACTTCTACCAGTGAACACTCACAGTACAGACCAGATTTTACGATTGTAAAAGATATTACAAAAATTGAAGGTGATGAAATTAGAGAACCAAATTCAAGCTTGGTATTTCTTGAGCATTTTGGCATTGATAGGCAGAACAATGTTCCAAAATTCTTTGCAGAGCCAGGAGAACCCTATGAGTTTGCCAAAAAGAAATACTTAGACAAAATTGATTGGGCTCGGAAATTACACAAAAGAAATCGTACTGAGTTAATTGAAACTTTTAGTTATGAATTTGACGAAAGAACTATTTCTGAGAATCTTACAAAAAAGTTGCAAAAAATCGGAATAAAACTTGACCCTATGTCTTCTGAAGAAATATGGAATATTATAAATACAGCAACCCCAAAGGATATTGACAATTTTTATGATTTGATTGCAACATTCATTGTTCTAATGAAATCAAACAATATGACTATAAGCGATGTTAAAGTCAAGGCATCAATGCTCAATAATATTCGTTTGAAAGAAAGGAGTTTATTGTTTTTAGAGCTAATAGAACCAATTTACTTGCATTATGAAAAATCTTTGAAGATAAATAAGCAAATCGATTTCAGCGATATGATTAATATATCTACTGCCTATTTTTCAGAAGGAAAACATTCTCAAAGTTTCAAATATATTATAATTGATGAGTTCCAAGATATTTCTCTAAGCAGGTATAGATTAATAAAGTCATTAAAAGATAATAATCCGGATTGTAAATTGTTTTGTGTTGGTGATGATTGGCAATCGATATATAGATTCACAGGCAGTGATATTGGGCTGTTCAGAGATTTTAGTAAATATTTTGGCTTTACTGCTTTATCGAAAATTGAAACTACATATAGATTTAGCAATCCATTGCTCAAATTGTCAAATGAGTTTATTATGAAGAATCCGAATCAAACTTTAAAACAACTTATGAATTCCAACAAAAGCAAAGTAACAAATTACAAAATAATCCAAGATAAATTTTTGGACAAAGGTTTAATTAAAGCATTTGATGATATTCTTGAAAATATAAGCGATGTAAGTTCTAAAGAAATAATTTTGCTCGGTAGATATAAATTTGATTTTATTAGGCTTAAACAAGATTCAAAAGAATTTAAATTCAGTAATGACAATACTTTATATTACAACTCAAAGAATCATAAAAGTAAAACATTAAAAGCTGATTTTATGACGGTTCACAGTGCTAAAGGATTGGAGGCTGACATTATACTACTTATCAATTGTAAATCAGGTCAGTATGGATTTCCCTCACAGATAAGCGATGATCCAGTACTAAATCTATTATTGAGCGATGCAGATCAGTTTGAAAACAGTGAAGAAAGGAGATTGTTTTATGTGGCATTAACAAGAGCAAAAGAATATGTATATCTGATAGCACCTGAATATGAAACATCAAAATTTATTGATGAAATAGATAATAGCCAGAACAATTTGAATGGTCAACAAACAAAACTGTGTCCAAAATGTGAAACAACTAAACTAAAATTTGTATCAGGAACTTCAAAAACAGGTAATGATTGGGCGTTTTGGGGGTGTTCTAACTTCAGATTTGGCTGTGATTATAAAGAATGGGTAGATGTTAAACCTGCTACTCCAATCAAAAATCGCTTTTTTTCTAATAGGCAGATTAAATAACAATAGGATTATTAACAATTTAGATTATTGATATGAAAACATATACATACAAAGACTTGATAGAATCATATAAATACTATCTTTTATACAAGGATAGCGACCCTTTCTTTGATTACTATGTCCAAAGATATAAAGCTTTAAGTGAGTCATTTGGAGTAGATTTTAATGTTGAAATCAAAAGTGATAGTAAAAAAGATGACTTACTAAGGTGGTTTGTTGATTCTGTTAAAGCAACCACTAAAAGAATCAATCCTTTTGATGGATTAATGGAAGCACCTGCATACATAGGAAAACTTTATAAAGAGCATACCAAAGATTTCATTGAAGCTGAAGGAGTTTTACATAAAGCTCACTTCAAGTTTCAATGCCATCTTATTGAACTTATTTATGGTAATACTGAAAGCACTGTATCGTCAGCAGAACTATTGGAAAATGGTTTTGACGATTCTCAAAACGAACCTGATATAACTGATTTTTGGTAATACTTTATGGCAAGACCACGAACACGAAAGCAAAGATGGGATCACCCATTGTATAACATCGGTTATTGTTTTAACCGTGATGGCGTGGTTCATACAAACATTTCCTATGATAACAAGCGTTATAGGCAAGCAACTCCACTCAATTGGTTGCCTGAAAACAAGAAAAGTGCTCTGAAAATACTTGAGGAGAGAATTGTTTCATTAATGAATCCTAATGATGAGAAGGATGTTACTAACGATAATCAAGTGCAGAGTGTATTCGTTTTGATAAAGAAATTTTCAGAGATTCACGTAAAAAACTTATCCAAAACTGCCCAAAGAAAGTATTCTTATGCTTGTAGCACTTTTATTAAAAAAGACTTTTTCTTGTTGCAAGTTGATGATATCCAAGATCATATTAGCCATAACAAGAATAGGTGTCATCTTCACGATAATACTAAAAGAAAACTATTGATGAACTTAAAGCAGCTCTTTGATTATGCTATTTCTCGTGGATATATGCCACGAAATCCAGTAATAAAAGAAATGTTGCCTAAACCAGTAAAGTCAAAAAATGTTGTATTTACTTTTAATGAAGTCGAGAAGTTAATCCATTATTTCCAGAAGACTGAAAAGAAAGAATTTTCTTTACTGATAAGATTCATTGCAAATACTGGTGTTAGGATTGCTGAAGCAATTAGTATAAAATGGAAAGATATAAAAGACGACATGATTCTTATTCATGGCAAAGGAAACCGTGAAAGGCAGTTTCCAATCAAACCTTTTCCAGAAGTTGCAGAGATATTATCCGAATTAATCGAATTTAAAGAAATCAACAACGGCAAATTGTTTAAATGGAATTCCTATGCTAAGTTAGAAAAATGGATTCGTGATGCAATTGCTGAACTTGAGATAAATAAAGATGTCAATTTTCATGCTATACGAAAAATGTTTGAGAATCGTCTAATAAATGACGAAGATTTGGATTCTAACATTGTTGCTGAAATTCTTGGGCATTCAAGGAGAATTCAAGAGCAACATTATTTGGAAGTATTAGGAGCAAAAAGGATGGAAGAGATTATTATGAGAAGAAGAAATAAAAAGGAAAAGTAGCGTGTCAAATACGTGCCAAATAAGTTAGAAATCTTTGATAAAATATAAAGAAAAATGGCACAAACAAAATTTTGAAAGTAGCTGTATTACAATAGGATACAGCTTGAATTACAACTAACGGAGAAGTTGGGATGTTCTCCCGCCATCTCCACAAACTAAACTTGGGAACCCTGACTGTGTCGGGGTTTTTTTAACTTCCTTATTTTCGTCGCTTTTTCATCTGTTTTGTAATTTATTAAATTTTTCAAAAATCCAATTTGTTTTAATTTTAATTTTTTTTAAATTACCAGCATAAAATTTTTTAAAAGATGTTTTTTTATGTTAATAAAGGTTTTTAAAAAGAATATAAAACTATGTGAGCATCGAACAAATTCTTTGCAATTGTTTTATTATATGCAAAAGTTGAACGAAATGTTTACATTAAGAAATGATACTTAAGTGCTTTAGTTTATGTTTATAAAAAAGCCCTTATAATTATTATATATTTTATAAAAGAAATGAAAAAAAATAAAATCCTTTTATTAATATTAGGAACAGTCTCATTACTCTCGGGTTTCATTATTTACTTGTTTAAACCGTTTGAATACATAATGTTCGAAATACTTTATAAATTTCCTTTTGTGGGACATTACATTTTTAATTTACGAAAAATAATGATTTCAGATCCACCTATAATTTTCAATAATACTATTATAACAAAAATAATTTTTAATAATTTATCAGATGGTCTCTGGCTCTTTAGTTTACAAATAATCATTATTTATATATGGGATTTTCAGTATACAATTAAGATTATTTTATTGACTTTTGCAATAGCAGTAACTTATGAGATTTTTCAATTAATAAAAATCATACCCGGTGTTTTTGATATTTTTGACATCTTGACTTATTTAATATTTTCTTTGTTTGGAAATTTAATTTTTTTAAGATACATAAGGGGAAAAAATGAAATTTTCAATTAAATATTTATTGACAGCAATAGCAATTTGTTTTTATATAATTATTGCCATAGGTAGCAGCCCAAGTAAACAAATTGTCAAAGAAGAAATTAAGATTCCAAGTATTTGGCCAACAATAACAAAAAGTGAAGATGATATAAGAAAATATTTCGATGAAAATAAAGATAAGCTTGATCCAATAGAAGGAATTTATACCAATAGACAAACATTTTATGTTGATGGTGTTCAACAGAGAACTATAAGCCAATATAGAATTGCAATAGTAAATAGAAAAGAATTTTCTATTAATGATGAAAGTTCATATGAATTTATAGCTATAATCTTGGAATCAGATAACAAAGAATGGACCCCTGGTAGAATTAAAGCCTATTTTAGGAAAACAGCCTATCAAAACTTTTATGAATGTAAATGGTTTATGCAAAACTACAATCCATCAAAAATGGATTTTATACTAGAAACAAACGGCATTTTATCATCTAGAGAAGAAAGTACTGAATATAATGATTTCGGTAGAGCTTTTAAAATAATTAATGAGACGATACTATTAAGAATTTTTCCCTTATTTGATGCATCAAAATTATCTGATATTAGAGGATCTTCAAAAGATATTACTTTAAAAGGAACAGGTAGTGGTTTTTTGATCTCCAATAGTGGTTTATTGGTTACTAATTATCATGTTGTTGCAGAAGGCTCAAGATTTGATATATTATTTCCAATTAAGGGAATAACTAAAACTGCTAAAATCAAAATAAAAGACATACAAAATGATATAGCTATTCTCGAAATTGATAATTTCTCTTTAAATGAAATATCAGCTTATGAAATTCCATACAGTTTTGCTGATAATTTGAGTGTCAAAGTTGGACAAGAAGTATACACTTTAGGATTTCCTTTAGGTGATATTATGGGAACAACTCCTCGCTTAGCAACTGGAACAATAAATAGCTTATACGGCATAGAAGAAGATCCTCGTTTGTATCAAATTAGCAATCCGATTCAACCTGGTAATAGTGGAGGTGCATTATTTAATAAAAAAGGAGAACTTGTTGGCATCTGTGTTTCTGGTTTAAATGCAAAGTATTTTTATGAAAATCAAGGAATAATACCACAAAATATGAATTTTGCTATAAAAGGCTCCTATTTGAAAAATTTAATAGGTATGCTTCCTGAAAGTAACAACATATTAAATAGAGTAAACACTGTGAAACAAGGAACTTTAGAGGAACAGATTGATCAATTGAACCCATTTATCGTTCAAATTAGAGTTTATTGATAAAATAGCAGTTAATATCAAAAAAAACTTTAATATATCTTAATTTATCATTTAAATATTTTGTTAAGTATTAAAGATATTATAATAATAAATAATTAATCGCTTTAAGACTCATTAAGGAGCTGTATTTTTAACTTTGTCTCAATTAGTCTATAGTAATTTGGATAGACTGTGTTAATAACTATAACTTATCCCCTATGGGCTTACCAGCACCAGTTTTTAAATTTCTGCTGAGTTAGGTTCAGAACCCACACCCCGACAACATATCCATTGTCAGAAATAGTCAGACAGTTAAGACATTTTCTTCAAAACGTATTAATACTATTCGAAATTAATTCGCTACATCTCTCTGACTATGTAATAATATATTATGAATAAATAATCCGAAACGAAAATAAACTTTATGAAATCAGAAAATATATTGAATATAATACTATTAATTGGATTAACGATGAATACAATTTCTAAACCTTCTCCCGAAATCTTTAAAAATAATAGATTTTTAACCTTTCCGATGTTTTTGATTCTTAAACATTTTTAATTTATTTTTTGCATATTGTTCCATT
Organism: Candidatus Kapaibacterium sp.; assembly: GCA_026418625.1. Taxonomy (GTDB): domain Bacteria; phylum Bacteroidota; class Ignavibacteria; order Kapaibacteriales; family UBA2268; genus CALHRB01. Next base: position 4,465 of record JAOABA010000055.1, on the reverse strand, counting down.
ATCAAGTCTTTTTTATGAACAAAAATTAGTTTACAAATTTCTTTTTAAATTTGCTTCTTAGTAAATGAAATTTGGTGATTTAATGCAAAATATTATATTTACAAAACATGCTTTAGATATGATAAAAGAAAGAGAGATTTCTGAAAGTTGGATTAAAGATACAATAACAAATCCTGATTATACTGAAATAAAGTCAAATGAAGAAATTCACTATATTAAACAAATAAAAGAAAATGGAAATCGTTTTTTGAGAGTAGTTGTTAATCTTATTACACGACCAAATAAAATTGTTACTGTTTTTTTTGATAGGAGATTAAAATGAAATTAAAAGTTGACAAAGAAAACGATGCAATATATTTTCGCTTCGATGACTCCAAAATAGTAGAATCCGAAGAAATAAGAAAAGGTATTATTCTTGATTATAATGAAGCAGGTAAAGTAATTGGTATTGAAGTTTTAAATGTAAGTGAACATAGTGAATTCATTAATTACAACATTCTACAGATTGAAACTGTTTAATTTCTGCCATTCCTCCGGTGGTATTCCTACATCAGTTTTTAATACTGGTGAATTTAATTTTGAACCTGCCTCTACAACGCATCCATAATCTGAAATTATATGACAGTTTAAAACATTTTCTGCAAAACGTATTAATACTATTCGAAATTCATCCACTACGCCCCTCTGTCAACGAAATTATTGCGAACATATAATCCAAAACGAAAATATACTTTATGAAATCAGAAAATATATATAAAATTTAACTTATTAGGTGATTATTCATAAAATTCAATTTAGGGTTTAATAAATATTTCAACTGTAGAATCTCCAGTAGGAATACTATTGCACATTTTCATTAAGGGAAATAGAGTAACAAAGAGTTTTGTAGTAATAAAATAAATAAATAATTTATGTTTCAATTTACCGTCAGTAATTAGGAACTTAAAGATTATTTAGGGAATAATAATGAATACAATACTTGTAAGCCCAAAAAATGATAAGGAATTTCAATTGATTTCTGATTTATTTTCAAAAATGAAAATAAAAATCAAAGTTTTATCATCTGAGGAAAAAGAAGATTTATATTTTGGTGAATTGATGAAAGAAGCAGATAGAACAAAAAAAGTCAGCAGAGAAACAATAATGAAAAAACTTAGGACATAATATGGAAGTAGTCTTCCTTGCTAAGTTTAATAAAGATTTGGATAAAATATCAGATACCCAAATTAAAATGCAGGTTATTAGAATAATTGAAGAAATTGAACTAGCAAAAAAACTATCTGACCTGGTTAATGTTAAAAAGCTATCTGGATTTAAAGCCGCATATAGAATAAAATTAGGAGATTATAGAATTGGCTTTTTCTTTGAGAATGACACTATCGAACTTGCAAGAATTGTTCACAGAAAGGACATTTATAAAGTTTTTCCTTAGAATTTAATTAATTCACAAAACCCTCCCCGAAGGGCTTTTCTACTTTTTATGAAAAGCTGAAAGAGATGTTTTTTTAAAAACGATTTCTTCTGTTTCTGAACGTGATTTATCCCATTCGAGAATTTTGCTTACTTCTAAAATTCGAAACTCACACCAATGCTTGGCAAAATGCCAAAAGATCTCTGAATAACTGGTTCATTTTTTCTTTGATCCCAGCGAATTCCCGAAGGATTCTTTGTTGAAAAGATGTTTTGTATATCCAAATAAGTTATGAGAGAAAAATTGGAAAACATCCATCTTTTATCAATTCTAACATCGGTTGAGCGAAAGATATCAAGCCTATCGCCTTCGTTATATCGGGAAAAGTCCCTCTGACCATAAAAAATATTATTCAAGTCAGTAATATAAGGTGTTGTTGGTATTCCAACAGCAGCACGATACTTAAAGCTGAACTCCCATTCCATTGATGGCTTATAGCCCAAAGAAAGATTGAAAATTAATGGTGTATCATAAGCCCCAAGTCTTTCAATTCCATCAATTGATTTGAATTTTGTCTGTGAATAAGTTACACTAAGTAGACCAAAGAAAGGAAGTTCATTTGTATATTTCTTTTGAATAAAGAGTTCGGCTCCCCTTGAAAAACCTTCTCCAACGTTAATCAATGGTTCAAGTCCGAAGGGAATATCGCTTGTTATATCGTCGAATCCAGAAGGTGATAGAACTGCCTGAGGTCTGAATACTCTGGCGGGATAACTGCCATACCACTTGTAAAATACTTCTAATTGAACCTTTACATCTTCAAGAGGAGTATGTTCGTAGCCAAGAACTATTTGATCAGCTCTCAGTGGATTCAATTGCTGATTTTTATCACCAATTAACCATATATATGATGGTGATTGATAATATCTTCCAGCACTAAAAATTGCAGCAGAAACAGGGTTTAATTGATAAATTACAGACAGTCTTGGCGAGAAAAACAGCTTGTCAGTTGTAAAGTTGAAATAGTCTAATCTACCACCAACAGTAACTTTATGCATTCCAAAATTAGTAGTAAAAGCAGTGTAAGTTGAATTTTTAATAGCCGAAAAAGATGTATCTACTCTCAATTCTCTAGGAATTCCTTGATTATCCCTTCTGAGAAAACCCGGTATAATAATATTATAATCTAATGAGGTAGCCCATTTTACTTGATTTCCTATTACAAGATTAAATTTGTCGCTCAGCATTAAATCAAGATCGGTCTTTAATCCTGTTTCTGCTTCTTTCGACTTATTTCGAAATACAGTAACCAAATTAGAATCGTTTTGAAAAGTATTAAAATCAACAAGAACTTCACTCAAAGTTACGTTAAGAAATCCTTTATCAAAAAGATGCTTCCAGTTCAAGCCAGAAAAATACTGCTTTTGATTCGGAACTGCCACTCTGCTATTTGAAGCACGATTGTCTTCATTATCATTATTTAAAATAACATCATCTAAAGCACCAATAGTCAAAAATGTTAGTATATTATTCTGGTTAATTCTATAATTCAATTTTCCAGTGAAATCCCAATACTGAGGAATAAAACCGAATCCAGCAGCTTTAAAAATCAAATCCAGATAACTTCTTCGTGCATTTAAAATTAATGACCCATTTTGTGAAACAGGACCCTCGAGACTAACTCCAAATCCTGTTGCTGAAAGTATTGCTTTTCCGCCTAATTTGTCTTCGTTGCCGTTCCTTAAAGTTATATTTGTTATTGAGGAAAGCTTATCGCCATATTGAGCTCCAAATCCACCAGCAGAAAAAGAAACATTTCTTACAAAATCAATGTTAATTAAAGATAAAGGACCACCGGAGGTGCCTTGTGTTCCAAAATGATTAATATTTGGAACCTCAATATTATCAACAATAAAAAGATTTTCGTAAGGAGCCCCACCCCTAACAAGCAAATCATTTCGTCCAGCTTGAGTAAATCCAACTCCCGGCAGAAGAGCTAATGCACGAATAACATCTTCTTGCACTCCGGGCGCTCTTCTGATATCCTCAGAACTAAAAGTTTGAGTGCTTGTAACACTTTCAGCTTTTTTCAGGAAAAAGCTGCTACGAACCTCGACATCTCCTAATTCTATGATTCTTTCAACAAGGTCAATTTCAAGTTGAATTGGTTTTACAGTAGTTATATTTACATCAGATTGTATATAGGTCTGATATCCCACCCCAGAAAATCTTACCGAATAGACACCAACAGGAATATTTTTTATACGAAATTCACCTAAGCTATTCGTGAAAGTTCCCAAAGTAGTATTCTCGATTTGAACCGTAATTCCGGGAATAGGTTTTTGTCCCATAGCTGATACTACTCTTCCAAAAATCTCTCCAGTTCTCCCTGAACCTTGCTCTTGTGCTGAGAGAATGAAAGTTGTTATAAAAAATAAAGTAACTGCAAATATTATTCTAATCTTTTCCATCAAACACATAAATTATACAAAAAATAATATGAATTAACGTTAATATATTTTTTTTATTTGACTAATATTTTTATGATTTATTAAAAATTTTCAGTTAGAATTATTTTCTAACAAGAAATAATCAATGAATATAACAAATTGTGAGTTAGTTTTTACCTAAAATAAAATTAAAAATCTCCTCAAAAATGATTAATTTTGTAAGTTTAAATAACATCAGAAATCAAAAATGTCACTATTTAATTTTAAAGAGCAAATAATCCCAACAGTATTAGAAGATGAAATAAAAAGCTCTTATTTAGATTACTCAATGTCGGTAATAGTTTCAAGAGCTTTGCCTGATGTCCGTGATGGTTTAAAGCCTGTTCACAGAAGAATTTTATACGCAATGCAAGAACTTGGTATGGCGCCAAATCGCCCATACAAAAAGTCCGCTCGTATTGTAGGTGAAGTTCTTGGAAAATATCATCCTCACGGCGATAGCGCTGTCTATGATGCAATGGTCAGAATGGCTCAAGAATGGTCTATGCGTTATCCTCTTATAGATGGTCAGGGAAATTTTGGTTCAATTGATAATGACCCACCC
>JAOABA010000050.1 GCA_026418625.1 Candidatus Kapaibacterium sp. | reverse complement strand
AGATGTGTATAAGAGACAGTTGCTGCACCATCGTAGGAACGGTCATTAACACCTCCACATAGTTCAGAAACAAGAAAAACAATTGAAGATCTTATTCTTTTGCCTCTACGTTTATTGAGATATTGAATAATTATGTCTAAGAGTGAAACCTTAGACTTCATCAGCTTTTTAAAATACTTGTCAAAATCATCAATGTGTTTTTCTACCGGCTGAATTATCTCATTAATTGTCATTTAAAGCAAAAAGTTTCTAAAAAAAAAGCAATTTAACATTTTTTTTAATCATAATTAGCCTAAGTTTGAACAATTGACTTATCAAGCCGTTCAAAGAGCTTAAGTTTTTAAGTTAACCTTTAAGGTATTTTTTTTCTCCAATTTTGGCAATAACAATACTAATTTCGTATAAAATAAATAAAGGTGAGGCAAATATTAATTGGGAGATAGGGTCGGGGGTTGGGGTTAAAACAGCTGCGAGTATTAAAATTGCAACTATTGAATGTCTTCTATACCTTTTCATTGTTTTAACTGATATTATCCCGAACCTTGATAAAACAAATGCCACCATCGGCATTTCGAAAAGTATGCCAGCTGCCAGTAAAATCATAACGATAAAACTATAGTATTCGTTAATATCAATTATGTTGGCTATTTTATCCGACCCGAACATAGCAGCAAAATTCAGCATCGAAGGAATCATAACAAAATAGGAGAAAGCTACTCCAGAAAGAAAGCATAAACTGGTAAAAAAAGTGATTCTTTTTGCCCATCTTTTTTCCCTTGTGTAAAGTCCCGGCTCAATAAATGACCAAAGCTGATAAATCATAAAGGGAAATGATATAATTATCCCAGAAACCAATATTACTTTAAAATAGAAAAATGGTTGTCCAAAGGGTCTTAGGTTCTGCAGTTTTAATCCAACTGAGACAGCAGGACGAAGAAGGAAATTATCCATTATTTGATTAATGAAAATACCTGCAATGATACATCCAATAATTAAACCTACCAGTGACCAGATAATTTTAGATCTTAATTCCTCTAAATGATCAAAAAAGCTCATTTCCTTTTGATTTTCTTCTGGATTTTCGCTTTTATCTTGCAGCTCTTCGGTCATTGGAATTTATTTTCAAGTTATTGTAATAATAAATGATAATATTCTTTATATTTAATTTTATAGAATTACAAATTTAGCTAAAATTTTAAGAATGAGTTGGATATTTGGTGCATTTGGAAATATTGATGATAAAATAAAAAATAAATTAGAGCAAATAATAAAAGGTCAATCGAAATTTCATTCTAATTCAAAAACTAACTTTAAATTAGAAGGAAGAAATTTTTGGATAGCTGCCGGTAGTGACGGTAAAACACTTTTTTATGGTGATTTTCCTTTCTCAAATACCGAATTTCAAATAGAAAAAGATTTTTATGATGAACAAGCTCACATTTATCATTGGGTCTCTGCTGGACTTGGGATTTTAAATGATAGTGGTTCATATACATTAATGAAAGAAAAGGATTGGATAGATTTTTTCAAAAATACCCACGATAATTATTCTGAGGTTAATGGTCATTTCTGTTCAATAATTTTTAATGATAATGAAATCAGAATTTTCACAGATCAATTAGGCACAAGGGATGTTTTTTTTAATCAAACAGATGATCATTTTATTTTTTCGACAAGATTGGAATTTCTTACAAAATACTTAGGAAAAATCGAGTTTGATTTTAAAGAAATGGGCTCTTTATGGCTTCTTGAGAGTCAAATAAATACTGGTAGTTTTATTAAAAAAATAAAAAGATTAACAAGTTCCGGTAAAATAATAGCAAAATTCATTAACAAATTCGAAATATCTTACGAAGAAAAGCCTTGGACACCAAAAATATATTTTGATATTAATGAAGAGACACTCTATCAAAAGCTTTTTGAATTGGTTTCTTTGCCTATTAATGAAAATTTACAAATTTTTTTAGCATTGTCAGGGGGGATGGACTCAAGGCTTTTACTGTCGGTCTTGCAGGATATTTTCGATTATAAAAATATTTTTGAGTATTATCATTATTCATTTTTTGATACTTTTTCATTTGGTCTTCCTAACGACTTAGATATAGAAATTCCCTCTGAAATAAGTAAGAAAGTTGGGTTTAAGCATCAAGTATTATTTGAAGACTTTAAATTAAATGATAATACTATATCTGATTTAAGGAATTTTATTGTAAATACTAAATTAACATTTCCAGCCTCAGAATTTTTATTAAAGAGAAATTATAACTATTTCACAAATCAAGATTTTATTATTATTGATGGTTGCTGGGGGGAAATAACTCGTAGATCACTTTTCAAACGACTAATAACATTTGCTCGAAATGACATTTTTAATAGAAATGGAAATGTTTTCTTTGATTATATGCAGTATCCTCATTCTGATATTTTCAATGAAGAAATAAATAGAACTTTTAAAGAAGGAGCTTTAGAGCACTTAGAAAGATGCCTTTCTCAAATGCCTGATTTTGATAATTTTACTTTGGATTCTTGGCTGGATCTTTTTGCTATCAGAACCAAACAACCGAATCTAGTGGGAATAGAGCAAACAAGAATAGATAATTTAGTAAGAAGCTTTTCACCATTTGTTCAACCTGATTTTTTTGATTTAATTTTTTCTTCTAATCCAAAAATTAAAAGAAATGGAAGTCTATTAAAAAAAGTATTCAAAAAAAATAGAAGAAGATTAGATAAATACCCTCTAAATGCGGGTGGAATTAAAATTCCTTTTTCTTACTCATCCTTGTCTATATCTCTTAAAAAGAAAATTTTCTCATATTTTCCTCACAAAACCTTTTCTTATAGAAATTTGTTATTGAATGAACTGAATGAATTTATTCAAGATTTAATTAATTCTTTAACTTTTGTTAATTTTGAGTTTTATGATAAGAAAAAAATTAACAAAATATATTTAGATTTTAAAAGGGGCATACCAAAAGCAGAGAGGGAAATGGACTGGTTATTAGCATTTGAGTTATTTAGAAAAGGATTAATTGATGAATGAGATAAACTCATTAAAAAATGCTGAATATTGGATTGAAAAGCTCAGACTACAACAACATATCGAAGGTGGTTATTTTACTGAGATATATAGAAGCAAAAATACTATAAAAAAAGAAAACTTACCAAATTCCTATAATTCCGATAGGTGTTTCCTCACTTCAATTTATTATTTACTAAAAAGTGGTCAGAAATCACTGTTTCATAAAATAAAATCTGATGAAATTTGGCATTTTTTTGCAGGTTCACCCCTAAAATTATTATCTATATATCCAAATAATGAATTTCATACTTTCATATTAGGCAATGATTTTGAGAAAAACGAAATATTTCAGGTTGGTATTCCTGCTAATTCTTGGATAGCTGCAACCCCAATTTTTGATAATTCATATTCTCTTGTTGGTTGCACAGTCGCTCCGGGTTTTGAGTTTTCGGACCTTGAAATAGCAAACCGAGATTTTATGCTCAAAAATTATCCTCATTTATATGATTTGATTATTATTTTTTCTAATGAGTAGCTTATTTAAAATAACAGGAAATAATTATGAATTTTAAGATTGTGAAAGTCGATTCAGAAAAGAAAAAAGATATTTTTATAAAATCACAATGGAATTTTTACAAAAACGATAAAAATTGGGTTCCTCCTATTATATTTGATAGGAAGAAGCTGCTCAATATTAAAAAAAATCCTTTTTATCAACATTCAGAGATTCAACTTTTCTATGCCGAAAATAATAATGGAGATGTTGTTGGTAGAATTGCAGCAATAACAAATGATAATCATAACAAGACACATAATGATAATACAGGATTTTTTGGCTTTTTTGAATGTATTAATAATCAGAATGTCGCTGATGAGCTTTTTTCTTATGCTGAAAGCTGGTTAAAAGAAAAAGGTAAAAACAAAGTTATCGGACCGGAGAACCCCTCGATGAATGATGAAGTAGGTCTTTTGATTAACGCTTTTGATTCTCCACCGGTTATTTTATCAACATATAATCCTGAATACTACATAAACTTGATTGAAAATAGTGGGTATAAAAAAGCAAAGGATTTGTATGCATTTAAACTGACACCCTCAAGCTACAAAACCGATAAAGTCCAAAGACTTCAGGCAATAATTCGGGAAAGATATAATTTGACTATAAGAGAGCTTGATATGAAAAACAAAGCCCAATTTATGAAGGATATCTCAACATTTAAAGAAATTTATAACAAAGCTTGGGTTCCTAATTGGGGTTTTGTCAAATGGACCGATGAAGAATTTAACTTTATTGCTGATGATTTGAAAATGATTGCAAATCCATCACTTGTTATAATAGCTGAAGTAAATTCAACCCCTGTTGGATTTGGTATTGCTGTTCCAAATATAAATGAATATTTGATTAAAAATAAAAAAGGCAGCCTTTTAGGAGCATTATTTTTATCAATGCTCTATAAAAACAAAATTCAATCAATGAGAATTTTAGCACTCGGTTTGATACCTGAATATCAGAAAAGTGGAATTGATGGGGTTATATATTATGAACTTGGGGAAAGAGGAGTAAAAGCCGGATTTAAATGGGCTGAAGCTTCGTGGGTTTTGGAAGACAACGAGCCTATGATAAAGGGTTTAACCATATCAATGAATGCTGAAAGATATAAAGTATATAGGCTTTATGAAAAGGATATTTAACCTATCTGTTAATGTAAAATTTTAAAGCTCTTTCAAGCCCGTTTCTTTTGAGAATTATTAGATAAATGCCTGAAGTTAGATTTGAAACATTTATGAGACTACTTGATGGTGAAAAATAATCTAAATTTCCCTTTTGAACGCTCTCACCTGATAAATTAAAAATTTCATAAGATTTATATGGATAAAATTGATTTCCGAAATTTATTCTAAATTCTTTATCTGTAGGATTTGGATAAATCAAAACGAAATGCTCATTCTCTTCATAAACAGTTGAAATCATATCTTCCCTTATTCTTCGTTCCTTATTTACCCAATTATCAAATTGCCATTCTTCCATCAAAATGATTAAGCTATCTCCTTTATTGTCATAAAGATACGTTATACGAATTGAGTTTTTCCATTCATCGTTTCCTGAGCGATACTTGACAATTTGAAACAAGCTTCCAAAATCAGTATATTCGTAGGTTTCACGTGTGGTATTGAACCAGACATCATTATCACCTTGTTGATTTATCCATTCTATTAACCTTGATTTGTCATCATAACTATAAAGATTTTGTTCATAATTTAACCAAGCCTTTTTTGATAAATCCCAACCAAACAAAGTTGACTTAACTAATAATTTTTCCAAATTGTAGAAGTTTAGAGTTAGACCATAATTGACCCAGACTGAATCTAAAAATCTAGTATTGAGAATTTCAGTGTTTAAATCCAAAGAATCATACTGATAGATTAATTTGGTGTATGGTTGCCAATCGTTGTCATTCCATCTTGAAAATGTTTCGAGTGTAACTTTACCTGTTTGGGAATATTCATAAGCAAATTGAACATCATTTTCCCACTTATCATCTTTAAATAATTTGAAGTTTCTTTCTTTAATGAGGTCTTTATCATTATAAATTATGTCGAGCTTTGTTGAGCTTCTCCAGTTTTCATTATCCCAAACATAAGTAATGATATTAGTTAAAAGTTCTTTTTCATTATAACCATATTCAATTTTGTATTTGTTTATCCAATTATTCTTTACATCTGGTTCTTGTATAATATGCTCAATTATATTGCCATTATCATTAAAGACCCTTGTATGTTTTGCCTGATGTTTCCACTGTTCGAATTCCCATACTTGAGAATACCAAACATTCGAAAAATTATTAAGTTGCTTTTCATTTGAAAAAAGCACTAATTGTGTCAAAAAAAAGAAAACGGCAGTTGTTTTTAAAATTGTTTTCATTTGAACACCAGTTAATTTGTTATAAGATTTTGTCTAATGCCTTTAAAAGTCAATATCCAAACATCATTACGATAATCTTCAGTAAAGAATTCAATTATTTCACCATCTTCATTATAATTATATTTACATCTTGTTTGATAAATCCATTCATCAAATTCTAATTTTGATGATTTCCATTCAATCAATCTTCCAAAGTCATCATAAAAATATTCTTCTTTTTCATCATTAACCCACATATCATCCATAAATAATCTGATAATCCATTCTTTTATCAGTCCATTTGGATAGTAAATTTTTTCTTCCATAGATTTTTCATTCCATTCTTCGTCCTTCCACTCAAAGAAGCTTTTTTCAATTTCATTGCCATTGTTATCAAATTTTGTGATTTCTTTTTCAGAATAAACAAAATCGTTTTGGTTAGGTTTTATAGTAACCTTTTCAACTTCACTACCAGATATAAAATTATAATAAGTTTGATATTTTAATTTCCATTCATTCATTTCCCAAGAAAAAACTTTAACTAAAGATATTAAACCGTTTTCTTCGTATTCGTAGTTTGTTTTGAGTTGATTTATCCATTCATTTCCGTCCCATAAAAACATTGTGGTTTCTTCTAAAAATCCTTCACTATTGTAATTTTTTATGGTTTTAGTGTTATTTATCCAATCATTTTCAACCCAATTATAACTATGAACGGAAATCTCATTACCATTTACATCATAATCATAAACGAAACGATAATCATTTAAAAAATCATCTTTTATTGATTTCTGTATGATTTTTTCCTGTAATTGATTATAGTTTTTATATTTTGCAATGAGCTTTTCAAATTCTATGGTATTGTCTTCTTTGTGTTTCTCATAAATCCAGATTTCAGTGGATTCAGGATGTTTTCTCGAAAGTTTATAAATGTCAGAAAATAACATAACAAAATATTATTAAGCTGATGGAAAAAGGCTAAAAAATACAGTTAAATTTAATGAAATATTCATTAAATAACAAAATATATGATACTATTTTTTTTCAGATTATTTTAATATTTTTATCTTTTAAAAAATGGAAATTCTTAAAAATCTGTTAAAAAACTGAAAATTTCTTATGACTGAAATTGATAAACCCAAGTCTAATTGTGGTATTGTTGGAGTTTTTAATCACCCAAAAGCTGCAATATTAACTTACTATGCTCTTCATTCTTTACAACATAGGGGACAGGAAGCTACTGGAATAACATCTTTTTATTATGACGAAAAGAAAAAAAAGAAAAAATATGCATATAATAAAGGGGAAGGTCTGGTTTTGGAAGTATATTCAAATCCAGATATTCTAACTAACGTATTAAAAGGTGATTCTGCTATTGGGCATAACCGTTATTCTACTACTGGCTCCTCCACAAGAGCAAATATTCAACCCTTTACTATAACTTATCATGGTGGTATATTGTCATTATCGCACAATGGTAATTTAACTAATACAATGACCCTAAGAAATTATCTTGATTCTGAGGGTGCGATATTTCAAACTACTACTGACACTGAAATTTTGCTTCATTTAATTGCAAGAAGCAAGCAAAAGAATCAAATTGATCAAATCATTGAAGCTCTAAGACAAGCAAAAGGAGCTTATTCTTTAGTGATTTTAACAGAAGATTCTCTGATAGCAGCACGAGACCCACTTGGTTTTAGACCTCTTAGTATAGGCAGATTGAAATATAATGATACCTATTCTTACATAGTTGCTTCCGAAACTTGTGCATTTGATATCATCGGAGCGGAATATATTCGATCTGTTAATCATAACGAAATTGTTGTGATTAATAACGATACTATAAAAACAGGTGAAATGAAAACTTATAAAATTGTTGAAGAAACACCAGAATCGAGACATTGCATATTTGAATATATATATTTTTCAAGGCCGGATAGTAAGATTTTTAATCACAACGTTGATAAGGTTCGCAGAAAATTAGGTAAAGCACTTGCTGACGAAAGTCCTGTTGAAGCAACTGAAGAAGATAAGCTTACTGCCTTTGCTGTTCCCGATAGTGGAAATACAGCTACTTTAGGCTTTGCAAAGATCAATACTGAAAAAGGTAATCCAACTGATTATGATATTGGTTTGATAAGGAGCCATTACGTCGGAAGAACTTTTATTTCTCCCGGACAAGATAATAGGGAGTTCAAGGTTAAAGTCAAGTTTAATACTGTTAAAGGTGTTATCGAAGGAAAGAGAATTGTTGTAATTGACGACTCTATCGTTAGAGGAACAACTTCACGTTCTTTAATAAGTTTAATTAAAGAGGCTAATCCTAAAGAAATAAATATGAGAATTACTTCTCCACCAATTAAGTTTCCCTGCCATTATGGGATGGATTTTCCGAGTAAAGAAGAACTGATTGCCAATCATCATAAATCTGAAGAAGAGATAGGAAAAGCTATTGGAGTAGATAATTTGAAGTATTTATCTATTGAAAAATTGATTGACTCAGTGCCAAAAGATAAAAATGTTGGTTATTGCACTGCTTGTTTCACAGGCAATTATCCAGTTGAAATAGAAGAAAACCACACAAAATTTTCAACTGAGGAATAAAGTTTATTCAATTATTATTTTTTCGGTAAAAATTAGGTCTTTATCGAACAATTGACAAATATAAACCCCATTAACCAGATTAGGTATTTTGATAAAAGATTCAAAATCATTGGAATTTGTATTGAAAAATTGTTTGGAATAGACCTCTCTGCCCATTATATCAACTATTCTGAATTTAATAAATTCATTTGAAATGTAATCATTTCTATGGTATTTGAGAAATAAGTAATTATCTTTTGTCAGATAAATTTTTAAATACCCATCTTTTGAAATTAATCTTCTTGAATCTATATCTGTGGAATAATCAAGAACAAATAATCCTGCTTCTGATGCGAGATAGAGTTTTTCTCTACCCGGTTCACCAAAAAATCTAAATGACCACATATTTGAAATATGATTATACCCCCAGCGTTTATTTTCCCAAGTCTTGCCACTATTTGTAGTCATAGACAAAGAGAAAAGATGACCAGCGATTGTTCCATAGTTTTCATTAGAAAAATGTAAGGAATAAATAGTTCTCCCTTCGAATTCTGTTTCAATAGAAGTCCAAGTATCACCTTCATCAGTAGTTTTGAAAATTAAACCCTTAACTCCCCCCGCAAATCCAATACTTTTTGTTGGAAAATGAATTGAATATAAACCCAAGTTGGTTTGAGTATCCAGAGCTTGCCAATTATCGCCACCATCAGTTGTTTTGAGTATTAAACCGTTTTGACCACAAATATAACCAGTTTTTGAATCTGTAAAGTAAATAGAATTTAATGAATCAGTTCGTTGTAAATCAATTCTTTGCCAATTATTTCCACCATCTACTGTTTTTAATAAAACACCATTATTACCCGAAGCAAAAACAATGTTATCGTTAAGAAAATAAGCACAAAATAAATTTTCGTTTGTGCCTGAATTCAGTTTAAACCAATTATTTCCTGAATCAGTTGTTTTTAAAATAGTTCCATTATCACAAACAGCAAAACCTGAATTAAAGTTAGTAAATTTAATGTTATTTATTTTATCTGTGACACCTGAATTTAGATTTTTCCAAGTGATCCCGCCGTTTTCAGTTGACATTATTAAACCATTTTCTCCAGCAAGGAAGCCTTTTCTTCCATCCAAAAAATATACAGTTTTTAAAGTATTTGTAGAAATTACATCAACATCAGACCAGTTATTCCCACCGTCTCGAGTTCTTAATATTCGTCCTTTTTCGCCAACAACAAATCCTGTATCATTTGAAGGGAAATGCATTCCAAAAAGTGAGGCATTATGTGAAGAATCGATAGCCCAGTTAATTAAGTTGTCATAATTTGCCCAAGTCTTTCCGCCATCTTGTGAACCTCTCAGTATTCCAGCACCCGGAACCCTTTGAGATTCAGGAACAAAAAAATGCTCAGTGTAGCCACCAATAAATACTTCATCTTCGTCGCCAAATTTTCTTGTGTCACAAGCCCAAAGACTTGTGTCAGGGAAAGCTACTAAATCCCAATTGTAGCCACCGTCAGTGGTTTTATGAAGTCCACCATTAGGGAAATTACCTTTAATCAAGTATGTAATTACGATATAGCCAACTCGTGGGTCTCGATCACTAAAAACTACTCTCGTTACTTCGCAGTCTTTATCAAAGGGGGGATAAATGATTTTTGTTAATTGGTCGGTAAAATTCCAAGTAAAGCCGCCGTCAGTTGAAATAAAAACCTCACCCGACATACTACCAACAACTATTATGTTTGCACTGTCTGTCCTAATATTAAAAGCACCTATAGTTGATGGGAGAATAGCAGATACCCACTCACCACTTTGATTTCTATAGCGATACTTCCTTGTTATTACTGAAATTGAGTCCCAATTACTTCCCCCGTCAATACTGCGATAAATTACTCCGCGACGAACATCTCCGGCATAAACGGTATCCTTCGAACCGGGTTTGAAGTGCATCGATTTTCCGTTTAATTCAATAGGAGTTTCTGAAGTTAGAACCGTCTTCCAAGTATTTCCCTGATTTGTTGTCATTTGAACTTTTCCGAAAAGTAAGCCTCCTATGAGAATTCGATTTGTATCTTCTGGATGGGGAATGACATTATTTAATCTTGATGATTGAAATGTAAAATCAGCTCTGAGGTTGGTCCAAGTAAGTCCTCCATCGTAGGAACGATAAAAATTCCCACCCTCACCTCCAGCGTAGATTGTATTATAATTTTTAGGATTTACAGCAACATCAAAAGTTGCTTTGTCAATTAACATTCTCCATCTACCAACCTGTGAATGAGAATTTTGGTAGGAAAAAAAAATTAAAATTAGCAGAATTAATTTAATGGTATATTTTTTCATTTTGTTCTCTTTTTTTTAGAACTCAATCAAATATATAACAAAATTTTCAATAAAAGTTACATATTGTTTATTTAAATAAATTTTCAGTGAAATTTACGATTATTTGTGGGAAAATACCAAAGAACAAAATTCCTGCTGCAGAAATCACCAAAGTAATCTTTGCCAATCCAGTATCGGATTCAGGTTCTTTGGATAATGGCTCTTTGAAATACATTTGCAAAATTAGTCCAATATAAAAATACATTGAAATAATTGAGGCAATAACAGCAATAACTGTTAACCAGAGAAGGTCGGCTTTAACTGCGGCAACAAACAAATAATATTTTCCAAAAAATCCTGCAAATGGAGGAATACCAGCTAAAGAAAGCATAAACATTGACATCACAGCTGCCAAAAAGGGATGAGATTTGTGTATTCCAGAGTATTCTTCATAAGTAACAAAATTTTCTGTTTGTCTTTCTAAGACAGAAACTACGATGAAAGCACCGATTTGCATAAAAAGATATGCGGTGGAATAGAATATAATACCGCTCCATCCATCCTGATTATTTGATGCAATTCCCATTAATAGATATCCTGCGTGAGCTACAGAAGAATAAGCGAGCATTCTTTTCACATTTTTTTGAACTAAAGCAGTAATATTGCCTATTATCATTGTTATTGCTGAGAGAATTGCCAATATCAACTTGAAATTGGTATTAAGCAAGCTCGATACTTCATTGAAACTATTTTTAGGAAGAAAACCTTTTGCAATGATAATAAACCCAACTAATGCGGCTGCTTTTCCCGCAGTGCTCATAAAAGCTGAAACAACAGTTGGGGAACCGTCATATACATCTGGCGCCCACTGATGAAATGGAAATATGGCTACTTTGAAGCATAAACCTATGATAAGCAGTGCCAATCCAATTTTCAAATATATCTCAATTGCTTGTCCTGTTTGAATTTTTGATGAAATGATTGAAATATCCAAGCTTCCTGTGGCACCGTAAACCATCGCAATTCCATAAACCAAAAAACCGGTTGAAAAAGCTCCCAAAAGGAAGTATTTAATTGAGGCTTCTATTGATTTTTGATTAGTTCTGAAAAATCCGGCTAAGATATAAAAGGGAATTGACATTGTTTCAATTCCAATAAAAAGGACTAATAAATTATTGGAGTGAGCAATCAAAATCATTCCACAAATCGATGCTACTATAAGCGAATAATATTCTTTGTATTCACCATACTCTCTATTTAGATAGTTTCTTGAAGCCAGAATAACCAAAATCCCTGCTAAACAAAATAAAATATCAAAATATGCCGAGAATCCACCAAACATTATCATATTTTTGGTGATTGTTTTGCTACTGTCTAATGCTTGTATAGTTTCAACCGGAATAAGGAGTGTATAAATGGCTAAAATTCCAGTGATAATTAAGCCTAATAAAGTAAGAACGAAAACAGTAGTCCTATTTTTTGTTATTCCATCTACAACAGGAATAAATACAGAGAAGAATAGTATCGAAATTAAAGGTGAAGCAAGAATGTATTCCATTATCAAGTTCCGAAAATTATTAATGTTAACTCAATATTTTTTATTAATGTTATCCAACTTTAAAACATAAGGCTTTCCGCCAAATTTCTTTTCGTGAAGTTTATTTACTAATGCTGTTGTTGATTTCTCTGATACTTTAAGAAATGTTTGTGGATAAACACCTATCCAAACTATGAATATGACAACTGGTATCAGAGTTATCCATTCTCTTTTATTAATATCTTTTAAATTAAGATTATGTGGATTATTTATAGTTCCAAACATAACTTTTTGGAACATTGTTAAAAGATAAACGGCTGCAAAAATAACTCCTGTTGCAGCAAAAATTGTATAAGCCCAAGAATTTAAAAATGGGGATTTAAATGCTCCCAAGAGTGTCAGATATTCCCCAACAAAACCGTTCAAGCCGGGTAATCCAACTGATGCTAACATTGCAATAGCAAAAAACACGGTAAATGCCGGCATAACCTTTGCAATTCCGCCAAATTCTTCAATTTCACGGGTGTGTCTTCTTTCATAAAGCATACCTACGCAGAGAAAAAGCATTCCTGTTGATAACCCGTGATTTACCATTTGAATAATTGCCCCCTGAATGCCTTCGGATGTCATAGAAAAAATCCCTAAAACGACAAAGCCAAGGTGGCTGACAGAGCTATAAGCAACAAGTCGTTTAACGTCATTTTGAACCATAGACATCCAAGCACCATAGATAATGCCAATTACTGATAAAAATGCAATCAGTGGTGCATATTCGAATGAGGCAAGCGGGAAAAGCTCTAAGTTAAATCTAATTAAGCCATATGTTCCCATTTTTAGCAAAACTCCGGCTAAAATAACCGAACCGGGGGTTGGTGCTTCAGTGTGAGCATCAGGCAACCAAGTATGGAATGGGAACAATGGGACTTTAATGCAAAATGATAATGCAAAAGCTAAAAACATCCATTTCTGAATATCAATGGGTATCTGGTGAAAATTAATAGCTTCCTTGATTGCAATGAAATTTGTTGTAAATCCTGATTCTGTTTTTAATATTTCAGTGCCAACATAGAATCCAAGCCAGACAACAGCAACAAGCATAAATAAAGAACCTACAACCGTAAAAAGAAAAAATTTGACAGTTGCATATAATTTATCCTTACCACCCCATATACCAATAATAAAATACATTGGTATGAGTATTAATTCCCAGAAAATATAAAATAAGAACAAATCCAGCGAAACAAAAACTCCCGTCATAGCAAATTGAAGCAGGAGAATCATTACATAATATTCTTTGTCTCTTTTTTCTATTGCCGAAAATGATGATAAAATAGTAATAGGGGAGATGAAAGTTGTCAACATAACAAGCAACATTGACATTCCATCAAGACCAATTCTAAATCCTGCATCAAAGTGTGGTATCCAAACTGCTTCGAAATAAAATTGAAAGCCAGGATTATTATAATCAAAACTAAGAAACAGAAGAACAGATATAATAAACGTTGCTATTGAAAACGCAAGAGCAGTTGATTTAATAGCTAATTTGTCTTTTTTGTTAAAAAATAAAAGTAATACCGACCCAAGTAATGGCAAAAACAAAACAATGAAAAAATAAATCATAACCATCAATTTACAATTTTACAAATCTAAATTAACTTGAAAAAATAATAACAGCAATGATGACTATGATTCCAGCCATCATCAAAAGAGCATAATTTTGTGCTATTCCTGTTTGGATTTTTCTTACATAATTACCAATATCTTTTGTTAATGCTCCGAGACCATTAACTATACCATCAATAATTTTAATATCAAATACTTGCCAGAAGAAACTCTTGGCAGCAAGCATTAAGGGATCAACAACGGCTGCAAAATAGAACTCATCTAATTTATATTTGTTATATAATAAAGAGAAAGTTCTTTTGTTATTTGTTGCTAATTTACGGGGCACGGTCCATAATTCGTCTTTTTTATAAAAATCAGTGGCTAATTTGATACCCAATAAAGCAACACCTACTGAGATTAACATTAATATATATTCTTCAATATGGATTTTATGACCAATTTCAATATGCGTTGATGTTTTATAAATAATAAATTGAGCGTTCTTGAAAACAGGCTCAAGCCAATTCTCTAACATATTTGGATGAGAACTGAACCAGAATCCTAAAGCATAGGGGATCCCGAGAAAACCACCAATAGCAGATAAAACTGCTAAAATCTGCAATGGGACAGTCATAGTTTTAGGTGCTTCGTGTGGATGAATATGATGATGATCAAACCTCTCTTTTCCAAAAAACACTAAATATAATAATCTAAACATATAAAAAGCTGTGAAGAGGGCTGCTGTTACACCAATCAACCATAATGACCAATGACCTTTACTAAATGCATACCAGAGAATTTCATCCTTAGAAAAGAAACCACTGAAAAATGGAATACCAGAAATTGCCAATGTTGCTATAAGGAAAGTTTTATAAGTAGTTGGCATATATGATTTTAGATTTCCCATCCTTTTGATGTTTTGTTCTTCATGAAGCCCGTGAATAACAGCACCTGCTCCCAAGAATAATAAACCCTTGAAAAACGCGTGAGTCATAACGTGAAATACCCCAGCTGAGAAGGCACCAACACCAAGTGCTATAAACATAAATCCTAATTGGCTTACGGTGGAATAAGCCAAAACCTTTTTAATATCATTTTGGACCAAACCAATTGTAGCTGCAAAAAATGCTGTGAGAACACCAACAATTGCTACGACAGTCATACTAACCGGAGAAAGTGCAAATAGAACAGATGTCCTTGCTACCAAATATACACCAGCAGTTACCATCGTTGCGGCGTGAATTAAAGCGGAAACAGGTGTTGGTCCTGCCATAGCATCTGGAAGCCAAACTGCAAGAGGTATTTGGGCTGATTTTCCTGTGCATCCTAAAAAAAGTAATAATGTAATAGCGGTCATTATTCCAGTATTAAAATAAGTTGCATAGGAACCTGAAGCTAATTCAGTAACTGTTTGATACTCAAGGCTATTAAATGTAACATAAATGATGAACATCGCAATTATGAAGCCAAAATCTCCTATGCGGTTGACTATGAATGCTTTGTTACCGGCATCCCCAGTCCAGATAATTCTTGTCCCTTCAAATTTACGGTCATACCAAAATCCGATTAGAAGGTAAGAACATAATCCAACACCTTCCCAACCTAAAAATGTGAGTAAAAAATTACTTGAAAGCACAAGATTCAGCATCATAAAAATAAATAGGTTCAGATATGCAAAGAAGCGAGCAAAACTTCTGTCATTGTGCATATATCCAATAGAATAAACGTGGATAAGAAAACCAACCCCAGTTACAATTAAAGAAAAAAGAACTGAAAGATGGTCAACCTGATAGGAAATATTCACGCTAAAGCTGCCAGCACTAATCCAAGTGTAAACTGGAACAATAACTGGATTTTCAATATGCTGATTTAGAAGTGAATAAAATAGAATGCAGGATAAGATAAATGAAATTCCTACGGCTGCACTTGCAATTGTTCCTATCAGAGTTTCATTCTTAAGTTTTGTCCCGAACAATCCTGTTATCAAAAAGCCAAGAAACGGTATTAAAGGTATAAAAATTACCAAATCATACATAATCAAAAACTCTAACTTAAAATCTGATAAAAATCTAAACTTTAAAATTACAAAAGACTTTTTCACAAAACAACGAAAAAAGATAAAAGTTAGAAATTGATTGTAAAATTCTTTTTAATTGTAAAATATTTTTAACATTATTTTGTTATTTTCCATTGAAATTTTTCTGTAAACAATTTATTTTTATGTTTCAGAAAACTCTTTTGGGCTTATTATGGAATCTAAAATTTTAAATATATATAGTTCAACCGAGACATTCGATGAACCTGAAATTGGGGTAATTGATGGCATTGATCTATCTGCCAAAGTAATTTTATTCAATGACGATATTCACTCATTTGATGAAGTAATCGAACAATTGATAAAAGCCATAAATTGTTCTTACGAAAAAGCTGAGTCACTTGCTTTTGAAGTTCACAATAAAGGTAAAGCTTGCGTTTTTGAGGGCGATTTGAATGAATGTCTTCGTGTAAGCTCTATTCTTGAGGAGATTGCTCTTCATACTCAGATTGAGTATTGATTTCTTCATCTTGGTAATCAAAGGAAATATTTATTCTTTCACCGCATACGCATATAACCTGTATGCCCTGGATTACGTCATTATTATCTTTTTTAATCAGCACAGTAGCCCTGTGCTTGTTTGTCCCTGTTAATTTAGATGGGTCGTCGTGTATTTCAACAATTTCATCAGTTTGTTTGATTGATTCTGCAGGTATTACAAAGGAGCTTGAGAATGATTTCGGTAGCTTAGTTTCGTATTTCAATTCAAGAAAATCTTTAAAATTCTTTTGCCTGAATTCCTCCTCTGATGTAAGAATAAATTTATTATCAGTTACAAAATCAGCAAAATCTTCATTCCTCAGATAGTCATCGGTTTTATCAAATATATCTTGCAAATTGTAATTTATCTTGCCTGTTGTATCATTAGCAAATTCTTCATTTTTCTCAAATCGATAAATATCTTTTTTTGATACTTTCTCTCTTCTTCCTAATTGGTTTTCATCAGCTTCTAAATTACTTATGACGGGGAAATCTAAATTATCAATCCCCTCGTAAAAAACATATTCATCAGGGTTCCTTGGTTTCCTTCTCATTTATTTTTAACACTCCAAATAAAGTCAATTAGAATTATCGTCAATCTTTAAAATATCCTTAAAATTTGGACCTGAATTTATGTAATTTCAATGTTTTTATTCAGTTTTTTTATTATATTTGAATGTTTTAGAAATTATCTGGAAAAGAAAAAATGAAACAAATAATAACTTCAATTTTTTTAATAACTCTTGCTATAATTTTTACAAATCTCACTTTATCTTCTCAACCTTGGTTGAACGGAAACTATTACCACAATCAACTAAAATTTGAAACAATACAAAATGATTTTAATAATTATTGGTCAGATAAAATTCCGTCAAAAGGCAGAGGTTGGAAGCAGTTCAAGAGACTGGAATACTTCCTTGAACAGAGGTTATTTCCAAATAGCGAAATTCCAAATCTTGTTGAAATAATTCTAGATTATGAAAAACTAAGCGAAAATCAAAAGACTGACATTTTATTACAAAACAAAGCCGATTGGAAACCATTAGGTCCAAACAGAATGCCTCAGAAACATCCTCAGTTAGCACCTTCTGGTCTTGGTCGTATCAACTGTGTTGCTTTCGATCCGTTGAATCCTAATATTATTTGGGCTGGGGCTGCTTTTGGTGGTGTTTGGAAAACAAATAACGGAGGTATGACTTGGCAGACCTTTCCATTCACTGAGTTTCTTTCTATAGGTATTTCAGACATAGCTGTTGCTCCCTCAAATCCTAATATTGTTTATGCTGCAACCGGTGATGCAAACGCTGCCGGGGTTATGGGACAAAATTTTGGTTTCAGTATCGGAGTTATAAAAACAACTAATGGTGGAAACACTTGGTCGAGAACTGGATTAATAGCAAATTTAAATAATTTTGTTTTGATTAATAGAGTATTAGTGAATCCAACAAATCCAGACATAGTCGTTATTGCGTCAAATGCTGGTGTTTATGCTTCAACAAATGGTGGGCAGAATTGGACAATGTTAACTAATGAATACTGTAGAGATTTGGAATTTAAACCAAATGAATTTGCTACTCTCTATGGTGCTTTTATCACTCCACCAAATACTTACACTATAAAAAAATTCAGCACTGCAACCAACACTTGGAATAAGGTTCTCGAATTTACTGACGTTTCCCGTATTGCTTTGACAGTCTCTAAAGCTAACCCTAACTATGTTTATGCCGTTGCGGCTGCTATGGATGGAGGATTTCATTCATTTTGGCTATCTACAAACAGCGGTAACAACTGGACAAATCCATCTAATAGACTGAATTCACCAAATATTCTTAGCTTCGAGGATGATGGTAAATCTCCCGGTGGTCAGGGTTTTTATGATTTATGTATAGCGGTTTCAAATAGAAATATGAACGAAATTTATGTTGGAGGCATTAATATTTGGAAGAGCACTGATGGCGGTGTTCAATGGAAGCTTTTAACAAGTTGGAGAGATAATAAAATTCATCCTTGGGTTCATGCCGACCATCACTTTCTTGGTTATGATTATAACAATATTCTTTTTTCCTGCAATGATGGGGGTGTTCAGTATTCAACAAATGATGGAATTAGTTGGACTGATATTAGTAATGGTCTTGATGTCTCTCAATTCTATAAAATCAATAGTTCTGCTACAAATCCAAATATTTTAATAGGAGGGACACAAGATAACGGAACTCATATTTATGGTGACGCTGTTTGGAAAAATGTTCAAGGTGGTGATGGTATGAGTTGTCTTATTGACTATTCAGACCCTAAATATATGTATGCGTCTCTATATTATGGTGAATTCACAAGGTCAACTAATGGCGGATTATCCTTCACTACTATGCTTGACTCAAATATTTCTAAAGAGAAAGGAGCTTGGGTTTCTCCAATTGTAATTCATCCAACCGACCCCAAAATACTTTTTGTTGGATTGCAAAATATCTGGAAATCAACCGATAGAGGGCTAACTTGGAATAAAATATCAAATTTCGTTGGAGGAAATTTTAGGACACTGGCAGTAGCTCCTTCTAATCCTAATGTAATTTACGCTGGTGCATTCAATCAAATGTTTAGAACAACTAACGGGGGAACTTCTTGGACTGAAGTATTCAGAGCACCTGTTGCTATAACTGGTATTGCTGTTGATCCACTTTCTCCAATGCGTTTTTGGCTTACATTTTCAGGTTATAATCAGGATTATAAGGTATATGAGTTTGAAGGAACTCAACAAACAAACATTGGTGATTCACTACCAAATGTGCCAGTTAACTGCATAGTTTATCAAAAAAATTCTCCCGGTAGAATGTTTATTGGAACAGACATTGGTGTTTTTACAAGGGATAATTTGAAACCTTATTGGGTTCCTTTTAATGATGGTCTTCCTAATGTAATTGTTAATGACCTCGAAATTCCCTCAGGTAGTGGTCTATTAAGAGCTGGAACTTATGGCAGAGGACTTTGGCAGACAAAAATAATTGATTGTAATATACCTATTCCAGAAATTTCCTTAAAAGGAAATAAATCAATTTGTGAAGGTGATTCGGTTTTAATAGAATGCACTGGCAATTATGCCGCATATCGCTGGTCAAATGGAGAAACCACTAAGAGTATATGGGTTAAAACTGCAGGGACATACTATGTTTTCGTTACAGACAAAGAGGGTTGTTCAGCTCGCTCACTTGATATCACTATAGAAGTAAATCCCGCACCAGAAATAACTTTGAAAGCAACACCATCAGATAATGCCTGTGAGGGTGAAAATGTTGAAATTTCAGGAATTCAGATAATTTATACTTCTATAAAATGGTCAACTGGAGAAACATCCCGAAGAATAACAGTTACTAAGCCCGGAAGATATTCTGTTACTGCTACTACAAGTCAAAATTGTCAAAGGACTGCATTCATTGACATTACAATGAAACCAGCTCCTGAAAAACCAACTATTACTCAATCAGATAATGTTTTAATATCAAGTGATGCTTTTGCTTATCAATGGTATTTAGATGGAAGTATTATTCCGTTGGCAAGAAGTAAGACTTATACGCCCAAAAAGGATGGTTATTATCAAGTAGAAATCACTAATCAGGAAAACTGTAAAAATATCTCAGATAAATATTATTTCAAAATGACTTCAGTTGAAGAAAATATATTTTCTGATAACAAATTTTTCTATCCTAACCCAACAGATAATACCATTTTTATTAGAAAAGAATTTTTGCAGGATAAAGAATTTAATATAAAAATATTCAATTTAACCGGTCTAAAAGTGTTTGAATACAATCATATTGGATTTATCGATAATGATTTGATGATTGACACAGAAAAATTGAACTCTGGAATTTATATTTTACAATTAAATATTTCAGGTAAAATAATTGTAGATAAGCTGCTTATAAACAAATAAAATCCAACATTTTTTGGTGTTCCGTGTAACTATTTGTATGAATAATGTGTTATACATTATTGCGAAATAGTTATGTTAAAAATTCGTTTATATTAATTTGAGATATTACAATGTTAAAAAATCTTACTAAATTAATCATATTAATTAATTTATCAATTTTAACCTTTTTCCAGTTATCCAACGAAATTAAGGCTCAGCCAAGTCTTCAATCAGTCCAACTCAGTAAAAATGACAATTTTTATCAAATGAGAGATAAAATAGAAGAAATTTGGAAAGATATTCCTGATACATTAAGAAAGGGAGGCTGGAAACAATTCAAGCGTTGGGAGCACTTCTGGGAGACAAGACTTAATCCCGATGGAACTATTCCTAATGTAGCAAAGTATTTGAACTCTTACTTTGATTTCATTAATAATAGTAAGAGAAACTCTTTACTTTCAAAAGTTGAATGGAAAGCATTGGGACCATTTACAAACCCACCTCCTCCTTCAGGTGGTGACGATAAAGGTGTTGGAAGGGTCAACATTATGAGATTTCATCCAACAAAACCAAGAACAATTTGGGCAGGTGCAGCATCTGGCGGTTTATGGTATTCCAATGACTTTGGTAGAACTTGGGCTGAGTTTCCATTTACTCAATTTCTTTCACTTGGAATCTCTGATATTCAATTTTGTCAGGATAATCCAAGAATTGCTTATGTCGCTACTGGTGATGCTAATGGAATCGGAGGTGGTGGAGGAAATTCTTATTCCATTGGTGTTTTAAAAACAACTGACGAGGGTGCGAGTTGGACTGTTACAAATCTTGCATTTTCTTTAAACAGTCAGCAGGTTGTAGCAAAGTTATTTGTTCATCCAAATTATCCTAACATTGTTGTTGCTGCTACAAGCAGTGGTATATATAAAACGACTGACGGTGGTATAACTTGGATAAATAAAAATAATCAAGGTTATTTCAAAGATTTAGTTGCTAAACCCGGTAATCCAAATGTATTATATGCTGCAACTTATGGAAGCAATCCAAGTATTTACAAGTCAACTGATATGGGCGAAACTTGGAACTCAGTTCATCAGGTAAATGGAGCTAATAGAATAGCTTTGGCAGTTACTCCAGCAAATAATAAAAATATTTATGCATTATGCTCAACCACGCCTTTCCATTCATTTCGTGTTTCCTATGATGAAGGAGCTACTTGGACTGTTGCAAGTTCAAACTCTGGTAATACTCCTAATATTTTAGGAAGGGATGATGGAACGGGAAATGATAGAAATGTTGGTCAAGGATGGTATGATTTGTGCGTTGCCGTGGCACCTTGGGATGATAAGGAAATTTTTGTTGGTGGAATTAATATTTGGAAATCTAAAGATGGTGGTTTCAATTGGGAACATATTACCCACTGGTATGGCGGATATAATAAACCTTTAGTTCATGCTGATATTCACTATTTAATCTATGATGAAGTTTCTGGGGACTTGTTTGCTACCAATGACGGAGGTATTGATAGAACCTCTGACGGCGGTAAAAGATGGATAACAGTTGATGAAGGTATGAATATTACTCAATTTTATAGATTAGGGGTTTCTTATACAAATCCTAATATGATAATAGCTGGTTCTCAAGATAATGGAACGAGTATGTTAGTTAATGGGTCTTGGAAAAAGATGTATGGTGGTGATGGTATGGAATGTGCTATTGACCCTACAAATGCAAATAATATTTATCTATCAATCTATAATGGCAATCTTTACAGAACTTCGAATGGATCAACTTTTTCTACAATGCTTAGTAGAAGCACAACTGGTGAAAATGGTGCTTGGGTTACTCCATTTCTTATTAGTCCTCATAATCCAGATAAATTAATCGCAGGATACAGCAATGTTTGGGCTTCTTGGAATAATGGAAGACAATGGAAAAAGATTTCTAATTTTTCAGGCTCTACTTTAAGATCATTAGCTTTCGCTCCTAGTGATAGTAATACAATTTATGCTGCTACACTGAACACTATCTACGTTACTTATGATGGTGGCACAACTTGGAAAAATATTACTAATCCACAAACAAGCTTAATTACTTATATTGCTGTAGATCAAAAAAATCATAAAAGAATTTGGATAACTAACGGTGGTTACTCTGCTGGTAGCAAAGTTTTCGAATATGATGGCACAACTTGGAAAAATATTTCTGGGAATTTACCTAATGTTCCTGTTAACACAATTGTCTATCAAAATAACTCACCTGATAGATTATACATTGGAACCGATATTGGAGTTTTCTATTCAGACTATGGTTCAGCTTTCTGGGAACCTTATGGGCAAGGGATGCCTTATTTGATTATTTCTGAGCTGGAAATTCATTATCCAACAAAGAAAATTAGAGCTGCAACTTATGGTCAGGGAATTTGGGAAGCTCCAATAATTGAATGTAATGTTCCTCAACCAAAAGTAAGAATAATTGGTGAAACAAAGATTTGCAAGGGTGACTCGGTTATTATCGAAGCTGAAGATAATTATCCGACTTACCAATGGTCAAACGGGGAGACAACAAAAAGGATTATCATAAAGGAGAGCGGGACTTATTCTCTCACGATTGATGATGGTAGCGGATGCAAATCTCGATCTCAGTCAATAGAGGTTACTGTTCTTCCATTACCTGATCTTACTATCAGAACAGTTGGAAAACATCCTGTCTGCGAAGGAGATAGCATCAATCTTGAACTTTCTGGTTCTCTTGGTTTTACAAGCTATGAATGGTCAACTGGTGAAAAAACTCGAAGAATTCAGATAAAATCTCTGGGCGAATACACATTGACTGCTACTACAAGTGAAGGGTGCAAAGCTATTGCAAAATTTAATGTGGTGACTGCTCCAAAACCACAAAAACCAACTATTACAAGATTATCTCCAGTAATTCTACAATCATCTGAAGCTAAATCTTATCAATGGTATTTTAATGGAAAACCTATTAAAGACTCAACATCTCGAACAATTACTATTACTGAATTAGGAGATTATTCAGTTGAGATATTCGACGAGAATAATTGCTCTAATTTATCTGAACCTTATAATATTATTTCTAATGTAAATGATTTAATAGATAATAATATAATTCAAATCACACCAAATCCAAGTAGTGGCAGATTTTTTATACATTTATCGAAACCTATTGAAGATGAATTTGTTATTGAAATTACAAACATCTTAGGCAAACAAGTTTTTTACTCTAAATATTTCTCCATTAATCAAAGTTCATTTACAGTTGATTTGACAAACATACCCAGCGGTGTATATTATATTGTCATAAGATCAAAAGGTATTGAGTTTAATGATAAACTAATTAAATTTTAATTAGCCAGAAATAAAAAAATCCTGCTTGATGCAGGATTTTTTTTTATTTCAGCAACAAAGGTTTTTAATTGATTTTCCCTAATATCAAACCCATTAATCCAGTTCCTACCAATGTAATAAAAGTATTTGATAAAACATCCACAATTGCAATTGTTAAATTCATTTGTGGTAAAAAAGTAAACATCCAAGCTTCATACCAAACCAAAATTAATACAACAACAAAAACTGATTTACTTATTCCCTCAAAGAAGGTTTTTGCATCGTTTTTAATAAGCCACAATGTTAAAATCAAAGAAAAACAAATATGTGCAATAATAATTGGTAAAATCGGTGGCTCTTTGATTATACAATCACCAAGTTGAGCCATAAAGTTTGCATAAAATGATTTCAGGATTACATCATATACAACCCAGCCAACAAGGAAGAATGTAACAAAACCAACTATCCAAGCTAGTAACATTTTTTTACTCATAAAAAGTACTCCTTATTGATGAAAAAACTAATTAAACATAATTCCAATTATTTTTTGCTGAAGTCCTCTCCGGGAGCGAATACAGTCTTTTGAATTTTATTGTTTACCGGTTCGAGAGACATAAAATAACGATACAAAGCTTTTAAATCAACCTCAGTCATTCTTGAGAATGCCCCCCAAGGCATAGGGCTTCCCCTTTGTATTCTGCCAGATTTAAATCTCGATATGAATTGGTCTTCAGTCCAATTAGCTATTACACCTGTTTTCTTGTCGGGTGTTAAGTTAGGTGATTTAAAAGCATAACCCTCTGAAAATTCATCTGGTGGGAAAGTTGAACCACCGGCATAAGGTTTTCCAATATATTTTCCAGCGGCAGGATCAAATTCAGTATGACATCCATAGCAATTAGCGACTGAGTTTGCGACATATTTCCCATATTCAGCAGTTGGTTCTATTTTGACTGAATTTGGGGGAGTTCCGGTTGGTCCCTCAGGTTTAATCAAGCCAAAAGCTAATAAGGCTTTTCCCATAAGTTCGTAGTCAGATTTCTCAATTTTATTTTTAATTGGTTGTTGAGCTCTGAGATAAGAAATAATAGCAGTAACATCATAATCGCTCATATTTTGAAATCTCATAAATCCCATTAGACCTCTATTATCATGTGATACCATATACCTAACAGCACGTGCTAATTGACCATCTGTAACATCTCCAATACCAGTTTCTTTGTCAGGTGTAAGATTAGGAGCACGGAATGTTCCTAAACCCGGAAATGAAATATTCCAACCACCGATTAATGGTAATTCTTTTCCTTCATCCCAATCTCTTACTTGATTATTTGGGATATGACAACCACCGCAATGTCCGGGACCATGTATCAAATATCTACCTCGCTCAATAAGGGTAGAATCAGTACTTGCTATTATATTAGGATATGGAGCATCATAAGTTTTATTCCATGATAATTCAATATATGCGAAAAGACCAAGAACGACAACAAGAAGGATTCCGAAAATCCAAAGAACAATTTTAAAAAATTTCTTCATTTAACAAATCCCTTTGAAACATTAAATAATAATTCTTAAAATAATATTTTAATAATGCTAACTTATTATTTATGCAGATATAAAAATTGTATCAGTCGGACATATATTAATAAAATATGTGACCGATTAATTTACTTTTATTTTTCTTATAAAACTTTGGGGATAAACCGGTGAATTCTTTGAATACTCTGATAAAATGAGATTGATCATAAAAACCACATACATAGGCTGTCTGTGTCAATGTATCATTCTTATAATGAATTTCATGGAGAGAATGCAAATATCTTCGATAAGTAATGCAATCAATTGGTTTAAGACCAATGTATTCCTCAGAAATTCTTCTTAATTGTCTGTCAGAAATATTATATCTATCGCAGATAGACTTAATTGAAAATAAAAAAGGATCATTAAAATTAAGAAGATTGAACATTTTGTTTCGTTCAATTTGATAAGAAGAAAATTTAACCTCTTTCAACAACCATTTTTTTATAATTTTTACCTGATTTTGAAAATTATCATCAGACCTCAATAGTTGATATACTTCCACTGTTGATCTTAAGACATGAAATGAATCAATGATTTTATCAATAAACTCATTGGCAGGAATTTTGAAAAGATATTTAATGGCACAGGGATGGAACTGTATTCCAATAAAAGTCTGTAATCCGGTTTTCACCAAGTAATGAGATTTTGTATTAACCCCATTAATAAAACTTTTATAAACAGGTTTTGATTTTGATATATCATCAGTGAAATAATGGACATCCTCACTTAAATTGAAAATTAATTCAGCAGTCCCTTTTGGTAAAATTTGTTCAATCTTCTGAGTGTTATGATGAATTTCAATTTTCCAAATAAACTTAAATAACAACTTTTCAAGATCATTAGATGGATAGTATATGTATGATTTTTGAATCATCAGTTTATAAAAGAAATTTCACTTCTTAGACTATCCATAGTAATACTATATAATTAAATAATAAAATCAAACAAATTTTTTAATAAGTTAGACAAACATAAAAAATTATTTTTACAAATCAAAATTTTAAATTTTGTTAAATATATTCTTTATCAATCATTTACTATTATAACTGTTCAAAAATTTAATCAAACTAAATTTAAATCAAATATAAATGAATAATCGCTATCATTTGCAGTGATTCTGAATAATATTTATTAGAAGGGTTTATTATGTGCACAAATTGCTTTTGTTTTGGAAAAACGTGTAAAGATATGGAAGTTATTGATCTCCGGTGATTAAGTCATCTTTCCTCGGGCTGAAATTTCAATAATGTCTTTTACCTTATTATCTTCGATTAAATATGCATAATCAAACAGATTGCAAACAGCGCAGGCGTGATTTGGTATAATCCTGATTTTCTCACCAATACTGAATTGCTCCCCATTATGATAGATAAATCCGTGTTCTTCCGAAAGTCTCAGAATGGAGCAGTTTTTATTTAAAACATTCCCGTAAGTTTTAATCTTGTCATTTCCGTGAGCACCTCTGTCGGTATGAAGTGCTTTGCTACCGGCATCTATTATAACTCTATCATTCGAAGGTTTCGATATGACTGTTGTAAGGATTGATAAAGCACATTGTTCAATTTTTGCAACTCCCAAAGAAACTTGTATCATATCATAAAAAACATAATTGCCGGGTCTAATTTCCGTTATACTATCAAGTGATTCATTCGCATTCGCAGCTGGCGTTGAGCCAATACTTACATTTGGTGTTTCAATTCCGTTATATTTTAGAAACTCAGCAATATCAGTCATAAATGAGACTTCAAAATTGGCTATATTTTGAATTTCGTCAAATGTATTTGCCGAATAGACTTGCCCGGCGTGAGTTAGAATCCCGTTAAATTTTAATCCGTTACACCCCTCGATTTCTTTTGCTAATTTTAAAATTTCTGTTTTATCCTTCAATCCGCTTCTACCCAAACCAGAATCAATCTCAATCATTACATTCATTTGTTTACCGCTATCTTTAAATCTTTCGTTAAGTTGCCTAACTCCTTCGATGGAGTCTGCACATACTGAAAGTTCTCTGACTTTTCCATTTAAATGAAATAATCTATCTATCTTTTTCTCACCAATAATAATATTAGCAATTTGAATATCATCAAAACCTTCATTAGCAAAGACCTCTGCCTCGCCTAATTTTGCAACAGCTATACCAATCGCACCAGCTTCAATTTGCATTTTAGCTATTGAAGGCATCTTGTGTGTTTTTATATGAGGTCTTAATTTAATTCCCTTTAAATCTGAAAAATCCTGCATCTTTTTGATATTATCTTTTAATTTAGAAAAATCAATCAATAATGCCGGTGTATCAATTTCATTAATATTCATTTTAATTACCCGATAAATTAATATCTCATTTGGTTTTATATTTGTATTTTAAATTTAGTTAATTAATTTAAAATTTATGAAAATATTTTTTACTATATTTTTTCTTGTTGTTATTTATGCTTGTTCTCCCGTCAGAACAAGATATCCTGTAGTAACTAATAAAACAGATACAACAAATGAGGTTATTGATGATAAGTCGAAAAAAATAATTGATGAAGAACCCATCCCTCAACAAAAAAAAGATATTTTACTCAATCAAGATAAAGAGATAAAATTAGATAATACCGACAGTAATACAAAAAATGAATACTATGACTATCTTTCTGAAATTTTTGATAATGCTTTAGAAAAATTTGACAGGAAGGATTTTAAAAATGCCTGTAACGACTTTAAATTACTAATGAACACGCTTGAGAAAGGCGATTCCCTTCAACTTGAAGCTTCGTTTTTCTATGCTGAATGCTTAATTGAATATAATGATTACTCGGTTGCCGAAATACTCCTTAATGACTTAAGAAATATAGAAAACAAACCCGAATCAATTTCAGAAAAGGTCTTAGTTCGCTTGGGGCAGCTATATTGTATCTTGAATGCAAGGGAACGAGCTTATAAAATTTTTGATGAATTTAATCAAAAATATCCAAATTCTATTTATAAACCTTTAGCCAAATGTGATTAATTTCTGTTATTAATCATAAATTGAATAATATGAAAACTAAAACTTCTTGGAAAGAAAAATTAGAAAAACCACAGGAAATAAAAATTGTGGACACTCCTGAAGGTATGCAAAAATTTGGAACGGGTAAAATGCTTATTGCTACTCCAAAAATCATAGATGATTTTGTTAGAAAAATACCCAAAGGGCAATTGATAACCATTAGCGAAATAAGAAAATCATTAGCTGAAGAATATAATGCTGATGTTACTTGCCCATTGACGACAGGTATCTTTCTCAGAATATCAGCTGAAGCTGCCGAAGAAGATAGAGCTTCAGGAAAACGAAATATAACACCTTATTGGAGAGTCGTTCGTGATAATGGCTGCCTTATTGATAAATTTCCCGGAGGACAGTCTCATCAAGCCGAATTGCTCGAAAAAGAAGGTTTCAAAACAAAGCAAAAAGGGAAAAATTTATTTGTAGTATCCGATAAATTTAATCAGTGAATTTATTAATATTCAAAGATGCAAAATGGAATGTAACAAAACTAAAAATCTTAAATCGTGTAATTGCACTTATGAACCTTGCTCTCGCAAGGGACTTTGTTGCGAATGCTTAGCCTATCACAGAAGAAATAATGAGCTTCCCGCTTGTTATTTCGATTCAAAGGCAGAAGCAACTTATAATCGCAGTATTAGATATTTTATTAAACTTAACTCAAACTAAAGGAAATTCTATGAATACTATTATCAAATCATTGTTTATCTTATTTATAGCTGTCTATTTCTTAAATTCTCAAACAATCCCACCTGATATTTTAGAACAACTAAAAAAGGAAGAAAGTTCGGAATTCAAACGGGAAAGAGAAAAATGGCTGGAAGATATGCACCGGACTGAACCCGGTGTTAATTGGCGAGTCATTGAAAAAGCCAATTCAATTGCTCGATCGGAGTATCTTCTAAAACAAATGCAATCAATGAACAACCAGAAATATCCTTTCTTACAAGAAGAAAGTGAAATAGTTGCAGGTGGCTACCTAAAAGGGAAGTGGATTGAAAAAGGCAGTAACAATCAAGCAGGTAGAATCCACTTGGCAGATGTAGATTTCGAAAGAGGATTGATTTATGCCGCATCCTCCGGAGGTAATGTTTGGAGAGGATACTTAGATGGTTCGAATTGGGTTTGCCTTAACAATTCACTAAAAATCAGTAACATTAGATCTATTTTCTTAATTAAAAAAGGAAAAGTAGATAGGGTTCTCGTGGTTGGTAATAGCCCATCTGCTTGTTATTTTACAGATGATGAGGGTAGAACCTGGCAAAAATCAAAAGGTTTGGAAAAAGCTGCAAGATGGGGTGGTCTTATCAGAGGCATTAGAATCGGTGATACACCCGTTTTTTATCTTCTCGCACTTGAATGGGATTATGACAACTGGAAACCTGTAACATCAATCTATATATCAAGAGATTATGGAGAGAATTTTTCATTATGTTACACTTTTAGTAATACCAATGTCAGTCATTGTGATATTTTTTCACCAAAATTCAAAAACTCAGAAAATTTTGAGTTCTATTTTATCAACAAAGATTCTCTGTTCCTTTTAAATTCTTTGCTTGAGTCTAAATTAATCAGAACTTTTAGTAATTTCGATGAGTTTAAGACTATTTCTCAAGTTCAATTAAAGGGGATTTATAGAACTCCCGATGACTTTTTGGCAATTATGCTTACTAATGAATCAAGAAATACATATTTCTTTGCTTCTACCGATGCCGGAAAAACTTGGCAAAAAAGGGGAAGCCTAAACTTTGGACCCTTCGATAAAAACAGCTTCGAAGTGTCTTATGCTAATCCTGATATCTGGTATTTTGGCGAAGTTGATGCTTATAGAAGCTTTGATAGAGGATTAAATTGGACGAAAGTCAACGGTTGGTCGGAATATTATGGCGATCCTCTTAATAAACTTCACGCAGATATTCCCGGTATACAAAGTTTCAAAACACCCGACAACGAGGAGTTGATACTAATTTCCACCGACGGTGGTATTTATCAATCTTATGATAATATGCGAAGCGTAGAAAATCTCTCTTTGAATGATTTGAATGTCAGTCAATATTATAGCTCTTATACATATCAAAATGCCGATGGAATAATTTTCGCTGGTTCTCAAGATCAAGGTTTTCAAAGATGCCTAAATGACTCCGGTAAAGTTCTTGGTTTCGAACAAACAATAAGCGGTGATTATGGTCATTTGACTTCATCTGATGGTGGAGATAATCTCTGGTCGGTGTATCCCGGCTTCGCAATGTTATATCAGAATGCATATAAAATCAATTATTCAGCTTTTTATTGGAACTTTAGCACATATAATTTCATTAATTGGCTTTGGATGCCACCTATCTTAGCAGATCCCTTAAATCCTAAAGCAGCCTATGTCGCAGCTGGCGGAAAGGACTGCCCTGTAAGAGATAATTGTTCATACTTAGTTTATCTTGAATTAGTTGATAATACTATTAAGCATAAGGTTCTTCCATTTAATTTTGGTGAAGATGGCTCAAGGCTTTCAGCGATAGCAATTTCCCAAATAAATAAAAATTTCTTTTATGCTCTAACTAATACGGGGAAGTTCTATTATTCAACAAATAAGGGAAATGATTGGATAAAAAATGACTCGCTCAAAGGTCCGGAAAGTCATTATTTCTACGGTTCTTCCATTATTCCTTCAAAGTTGCAATTTGGAAAAATTTATATAGCCGGTAGTGGGTATTCTACTTCTGGAGCTTTTGTCTCTACCGATAATGGATTGACATTTATACCCATTGATGAGGGGCTTCCAAAGACTTTGATTTATAAAATTGCAATTTCTGATGATGAGAAATACATTTTTGCAGCAACCGAAGCTGGTCCTTATGTATTCATTGTCGAACAAAACAAATGGTTTACCCTTGCAAGTAAAAATTCACCAGATCAAACTTATTGGTCTGTGGAGTATATTCCAAATCTGAGGACAGCACGTTTTGTTACTTATGGTCGTGGTATTTGGGATTTCAAGATAGAGGAAGTGCTTTCAAAACCTGATGAGCTTCACCTTTCATATAATATTGATTTAAAAGTATATCCTAATCCTGCTGAAAAATATTTGATGATAGAACTCAATACGAGCAATCATAACTCTAATGTTTTAATTTATGACATCGAGGGAAAACTAATTCAAAAATTTGATGTTTCAAATAATGTTAATGAAATCAAATGGGATTTAACTGACTTTTCGGGTCACAGAGTTGTATCCGGAAATTATTTAATTTTCCTTGTTTCGAACGATCAGGTCAAATTTAAAAAAGTTGTAATTGAGAAGTAAAGCCTATATAAAATAAAGATTAACCTTTGAGGTTCCCAACTGATTCCATTCCTTTTTTCTGGTTTAGAAATAGGAGTAGAATCAACCCTAATACAAAGAATACCATCAAAGATAAGATAGCGTATCTATATGACTGTGTTAGCTGAAGTCCTAACCCGAAAAGGAAAGGACCCAGCCAGCTTGTTCCTCTATCAGAAACTTCATAGAAGCTGAAATATCTTGCTTCCTGTCCTTTCGGTATTAAGTTTGCGAAAAGCGAACGACTCAAAGCTTGTGAACCACCCATCACCACTGCAATGACCATTGCTAAAACGAAAAACTCCAATTCAGTGGTTAAAAAATAAAAACAGTAAAAGATAACACCTATCCATATTAAAAGACTGATAATTATTGCAGATTTAGTATCTGTCTTTTTAGCAACAAGCATAAAAAGTAAGGACCCAAAAAAAGCAACAAATTGCACCATCAAAATAATCTTGGTTATAGAACTGAGTTCCATATCCAACTCGAATTTAGCAAATTGTCCTGCAACTGCTATTACAGCCTGAACACCGTCATTATAAAATAAATATGCAATCAAAAAAAGTAATGTCTGAGGATGTTTAATTATATCCTTAGTTGATTGAATTAATCCTTTAAATCCACCAATAAATACAGATTTATCAGAATGATAATGATTATTTTTTCTGTCTTTGAGTAGTTTAAGAGGTATTAGAGTAAAAACAGCCCACCAGAAACCAGCGGAAAACAAAGCTATTCTAATTGCATAACCTGCAGAAATATTTAGATTCTCTGCTTTTGAATAAAGCAATATGTTTATCAGGAGAATTAGCCCACCTCCTATATAACCTAATGCCCAACCGATAGATGAGACTTTATCCCTTTCATCAGCTTCTGCTATGTCATTCAAGAATGAATTATAAACCACAACCGAAGCACCAAAACTTAGATTTGCTATAACCAACAGGACGCTGCCAAGCAGATAATTGCTCCCTTCAAGAAAATATAAACCCATAGTAGAAAAGGAACCAAGAAAAGCAAAAAAACCGAGTAATAGTTTTTTTGATTTTGTATAATCTGCAATTGAGCCTAAATATGGAAGTAAAAAAAATTGTAATATGACTGAAAATGAAATAGTGAAAGCAAATAAAGACTCGGCATAAATAGGAATAGAGAAAATATAAACGTTCTTTTCGGCATCAGCTGCATTTAATGCTATATTTGATAAATAAGGTCCAAGAAATACTGTTATGACAATCGTATAAAAGGCAGAATTTGCCCAATCATAAAAATACCAGCCTATTCTCTCTTTCTTGTTTGATGATTGCATAAAAAAGTAATTTATAAATGTATTTTAAACCTTCAACAAATATTAAGTTATTTTCTTTTTAATTTTTCAATTATGAAGGATTTTGTATCATTGAATCCTCTCAATAGGTAAAGCAGCTTGAAACCAATGTGGCGTTTAATATAAATATAACTAAGTATTCCCAGAGACATTGTGTATGCTAAATATCCCAAAGGAATTAATCTTTCTGAACCACTCAAACCGACTAATAAAGTTACTATGAAAAACAAAACTACAGATATGAATACAAAGCTAAAAACAATAAATGGTTTTCCTTGAGCATTAATAATCACAGATAAAATGACAAAGGGAAGGAATAAAGCACTAAGGATTAGTATATTAAAATGACTTATAGAAAAATAGTATTTTTCAGGAAAAAATAATTTAATGAAAAAATCGCTTAGCCCGAGTTCGAGTAATAAAACAGCAAAAGCATAGATGATTAATAAAAATGAAACAGACTTAGTCATTAAATCCGATAAAGCTTTCATATCATTTTTTTCAACTTGCCTGACAGCGGCAGGGTAAATCAGTCCATAAGCCGCATTATTTGCTTCATCAAACAACCTGAAAAGTGTTTTCGCCGAACCGTAAACTCCAATAGTTGCAGAAGGGAAGAAAAGTTTCAGAAAAACCACATCTAAGTTTTTAGGAATGGAATGACCTAATGTTGAAAGAGTCATTGGAAAACTGAATTTTAGTAATTCTTTGATTTTTGTATCTCCTTTCAAACCGAAAATTAAATTTTTTCTGGTTAGAAATAATGATATAAGAGAACTTAATGCCATACCGACATAGTAGATATTAACCATATCCTCGAACCTGAATGTTTTATAAGAAATCAAAATATAGATAGTTAAGACAGACATCGAACCAAAAAATCCAAGGTCAGTCAAAAACAGCCCTTTCATATTGTGATCTCTATAGAAAAATTTCAGGCAATAAGTTCGGGGTATTGTTAATAAAGTCAACACAACGAGAGAATTAGTAACCAGATAGAAATTTTCCTCATTAAAAATATCAATCCAAAAGTCTGTTAGTATATAAAAAATCGATGCAGAACCAATTACAATAATTAAATGGATTATTAGAGCCAAAGAATTGACCTTTTTTCGAGACTCCTTTCTCATTCCAAATTGAATTATGTTATTTAAAGCAAATGAATCTGAAATGTTAAATATCCAAGTGTGTATTCCGATTAATAAGGCATATAGTCCAAACTCTTCCGGTTCCAGATTCCTAATCTGAAATAGTTGAATAAAGCCATACATCACAAAAAGGGCTTTATCAGCTAAAGACCAAGCAATTTTATCTATATTTTCCTGAACTTTCATTGTTTAATTACGGTAATTGTCCATTGTATTTTTTGCTTTAAGGAATTTATAATAACTTTTTGATTTTTAATAAGTTTACCATATTCTGGCGAACAATCACTTTCTTCAATGATAATGTCACCATCATCCGAAAAAATCTGCAATATAAACCTATCATAAGAAACTTCGATTGTATTATCTTTAATTCTTTGGATATTAGTAATTAGAGGATTTAGATGGAAAATAACTTTTTTTTCTATGCTCAATTCATTTAAATCTTCTCCAATTATAGTGTTATCATTAATTTTTATTCTCCTAATAGTAGGTTTACCAAATCCAAAGTGAACACCCTCTAGCTCATATTCGCTAATCTTAGATATTTTAGCTTTTGAAGTATCATTCAACCAAAACAGATCATCTTTTTTTCCCTCATTCCATTGATTTTGCTCAAAACCTTTAATTGACAATGTGTTATGCATTTCAGTTGAACGGAACTTATTCCTCAATTTATGATTGCCGGTATAAACATAAGTTCCACTATCAATAAAAACAGGGTAATTATTAACAAGCACTATAATTGATAATTGGTCATTATGAGCATGACCACCTTTACCCTTTTGACCAATTGAACCACACCGGAAATAAATTTGAAAATTCTCGTTTTTTATGAGGTAAAGCCCGAAATCTTTATATAAATACAAAGACTTACTAAAACCTTTTAAATCAATATTTAAGCTATTCAATTCAAATTTCAATTTGTTAATTAAATCAGAGAAAATATAATTTTCAAGATTATCATCTAATTCATTATTATTAATATTGTTATAAAAAATTTTATTAATGAAATCTCTTAGCCATAAATAATTTTCCGATGAGAATTTCAGGAATCGCCCGCTATCCATATCACCAATGTTGATTGTCGCACCATCTTCTAATAAAATATTATCTGTGAATTCAAGAATTTTTATAAGTCTAAACCAAAATTCTTTGTCGAAATCAATTTTTTCATTATTATTTTTAAATTTAACAGGAATTATGGACTTTGAGATACTTCCCAATTTAATTCTATTTGTTTTAACTTCAGATAAAGCTATTACTTTGTCTTTTGGCAATTTTTGAATAAAGAACAAAGCATATAAAAGTAATTCTACTACAAAACAATGATAATAGGTTGAAGCTTCAAAATTGCTACCATCTTCATTGAACTGATAGAAAACCTCTTGAATTAATTCATTAATAGAAAACTGAAGGACC
This sequence comes from Candidatus Kapaibacterium sp., assembly GCA_026418625.1. Lineage (GTDB taxonomy): Bacteria > Bacteroidota > Ignavibacteria > Kapaibacteriales > UBA2268 > CALHRB01. The sequence continues at coordinate 925 of JAOABA010000050.1, read as the reverse complement.
TCTATCGTCTCTTCGTAGTTTGGTAAGTAAGCTGTAATTATGATTAAAGAAACAATATTGGCAAAATAATGATTGCCCCTCATTCCCGAAGACCATTCGAGATTTTCAATGATGAATTTATAGTGTGAATAAATACTTGACAGGAACACTTTTTTAAAATCATCATCAAATTTAGCTCCTGACAGTCTTAGAATATCATAAGAAACAAGCCAATTAGCTGCTCTTATTCCTACTTCCATTGCATTTATCCAATTTACCCCAAAATTGGGAGGATTCATCGCAATGAAATCCAAAATTCTGTTTCTGAACTCAAATTCAATCTCTTTTTTTTGTGCTTCTTCTTTTGTAACTAAATGAAACAAAGATAGATAAGTAAAATCATTAAACCTTGCCAATTCCCAAGGAACTTTTATATCCACATTTTCAACATTTCCATAAACTATATCATTAGAAATTTGGTTTGCTTTCCAGCAATAATTTGATTTAAAATCACATTGCCAATTTATTGGTTGATATTCAGTATCAATTAATTTTAATATTTTAATTGAATTATCAATATTTGCAGAATTAATTGCTTCGTTATTTTCAAGAAATTTAATTAACTCCTTGATATTACTTATGTTTTCATAATTGCAGTTTAGGTTATCAGAACCAAGTAAATTAAATTTGTGATTAAGGTTTAGCTTGATTTTATGTGTGTCTTGAATAACATTGTCATTACTTTTTAAATAATCATTCAAAAATAGATAAGAAAAAGGAATATCATTTAACCAATCAGGTGAATTAGCAAAAGATGATTTATTGGATAGAAGTTTCCTTTTTTTGTATTGAGCAAAAGGTTTGATTAGCTTATCGATTGCTTTTAGAAAAACAATTTTTAAACCTATACTCTTAATTTTATTAATTCCTGAACTAAGTTACAATT
>JAOABA010000048.1 GCA_026418625.1 Candidatus Kapaibacterium sp. | reverse complement strand
GTCTATGCGTTATCCTCTTATAGATGGTCAGGGAAATTTTGGTTCAATTGATAATGACCCACCCGCCGCTATGAGATATACTGAAGCAAGACTAACTTGGATAGCCACCGAAACACTTAGAGACATTGATAAAAACACTGTGGATTTTCGTCCGAATTTTGATGACTCTCTGATAGAGCCAACTGTTTTACCTTCTGTTGTTCCCACATTATTATTAAACGGTGCAAGCGGCATAGCAGTTGGTATGGCAACCAATATTCCACCTCACAATTTGAATGAAATCATCAATGGATTGAAAGCTCTTATTAATAATCCTGAACTTACTCCAGAAGATTTGATAAAATATGTGCCTGCACCAGATTTTCCAACTGCTGGAATTATCTATGGATATGATGGTGTTAAAGAAGCATATACAACTGGTAGAGGCAAAATAATGCTTAGGGCAAGAGCCACAATCGACGAAAGTAAAAGCGGCAAAAGCTCAATAATTGTTACTGAACTCCCCTATCAAGTTAATAAAGCTTCTCTGCTCGAAAGAATCGCTGAATTAGTAAAAACAAAAACTATTGAAGATATTACTGATGTCCGTGATGAGTCAGATAGAGATGGAATCCGTGTTGTAGTCGAAGTTAAAAGGGATTCAAACCCAACAGTTGTGCTAAATAATTTATATAAACACACCCAGATGCAAATTACATTTGGTGTGATTATGCTTGCCCTTGTTAACGGACGTCCAAAAGTCCTCAACTTAAAAGAAATGATGCAACATTTCATTGAGCATAGAAATGTTGTAATTATCAGAAGAACACAATTCGACCTTGACGCTGCAGAAAAAAGAGCTCATATCCTTGAAGGTTTAATTATTGCACTTGATAATCTTGATGAAGTTATTAAAACAATTAGAGAGTCAGCCGATCCAAAAATTGCCTCTTCAAGATTGCAGGAACTTTTTGGATTATCTGAAATACAAGCCAAAGCAATTTTGGATATGAGATTACAAAGACTTACTGGGCTCGAAAGAGATAAAATCCATAGTGAATATAAAGAAGTTATTGAAACTATTGAAAGATTGCGATCTATACTCGCAAGTAAAGAATTACAAATGCAAATCATATCAGATGAATTGACAGAGATTGCAAAAAAATATGGAGATGAGAGAAGAACTGAGATAATCTTCGACTCTAAGGAATTCACGATTGAAGATATGATTGCTAATGAAGATATGATCATTACCATTTCTCACAAAGGAAATATTAAACGAACTCCAGTTTCGAGCTATCGTCGTCAGCAAAAAGGAGGTAGAGGTTCGAGTGGCGTTTCAACTTATGATGACGATTTCATTGAGCATATCTTCCGAGCATCGACACACCACCATTTACTCTTCTTTACTGATATGGGTAGATGTTATAAAGTCAAAGTTTATGATATACCCGAAGGAAGCAGAAACTCAAAAGGTAAATCACTTGCCAATGTTATTCAAAAACAAGCAAATGAAAGGGTTACAGCTTATTTGCCTGTCAAAGAATTTAATGACGAAAATTATGTTCTAATGGTAACCAAATTTGGAACTATTAAAAAAACATATTTATCCAACTTCGCAAACGTCAGAACTAGTGGTATTATAGCTATAAATTTAGATGAAAATGACAGACTTGTTTCAACAAGAATCACCAATGGTAATTCTGAAGTTATTATCGGAACAAGACACGGTCTTGCTTGTCGTTTTCACGAAAGTGATGTTAGACCAATGGGTAGAACTGCTGCAGGTGTCAAAGGGATTAACCTTTCAAACGGTGATTATGTGATTGGAATGATTGTTATTAAAAGCCCAGACTCTCAAGTAATTGTTGTGGGAGATAAAGGTTATGGAAAAAGAACAAGATACGAAGATTTCAGACTGACTAAGCGTGGTGCTAAAGGCGTAATTTCAATGAATATCACAGAAAAAACCGGGAATGTCATAGGTATTTTGGCTGCTTCTGATGCTGACGACTTAGTAGTTATTACTGTTAATGGGATTCTTATACGTCAACCTGTTAGTGAAATAAGAACTATTGGAAGAAACACACAAGGAGTTCGACTTATCAGGCTTGATGAAGGCGACTCAATTGCTGATATAACAACAGTTGTCCACGAAGAAAACGATGAAAATATTCAAGATAGCAATGAAAATGGTGATAATTCTGACTCAAATGGTTTATCTGAAAATATAGATAGAAGCACAGATTTACCAGAGCAACCACACTTGCTGTAAGAATTTACTTTATCCATATTATTAAATTTTGTGAAAATCATAATAAAAATAATTTGCTTAGTTTTTATCTTTGTAAATTATTCCTATTATGTCTTTGCACTTTCGGATTCATTAACTGTTGACAATAAACTTGATTCAGCCGTTTCGATTAAATCAGGAAATGATAGTATTCTTTTCTTCAAACCATTAACAATTCACGGAAAAATTTCAAATAAAAAAATTAACCCTTTTTTAATCATTTCCAAGGATTCCATCTTATTTTCAGATTATACTTCCCTAATGGATATTTTCACCGAAAAGTTACCTGTTTATCCATTGAATCTTGGTAATTATGCAAACCTTAATTCATTTTCACTTTTCGGTGGTTTTCCGTCTGGCTTATCTTTTCGTTTCAATGGTAGAGAAATTAATGATTTCCAATACCCATTTTTTAATTTTGAGACTTTTCCGGTAGAGTATTTCGAGAACATTGAAATTTTTTCAGGATCTGACGCTATAATTTTTTCAAACAACTCGTCAAGTTCTCTTATTAATTTTCAGGAAAGAATTTATAATACAAGAAAGCCTTATACTAAAATTTGGTTTTCCCAAGCTGCTTATGACTTTTTAGCATCTGACGGTGTTTTTAGCCAGAATTTTATGCCAAATGTTAATTTTACCTTTGGTTATCGCAGAATGTCTGTTAAAGGACGTTTTGACAATACTTGGATGGACTCTTGGAACTTACGAGGAGGTCTAAGATGGAACATCAACGATAAAATCAATATTTCTTTGTTTGATATTTTCACCAATCACGGACAAGGCACTAATGGTGGCATTGATAAAATAAATTCAGATAATTTATACGATGAATTAATTGCTAATCCAAAATATGATCAATTGAATGAACGAGTTTTCAAGCACGATTTAACACTGACATTTACTTCGCTTTTAAGTGATAATTACAAGACTGATTCCTCAGAATTTTCTGAAGAAATATTAAACTCTTTTGACCCTATTGAATCAAACATATTCAAATCCTCTTTATTTTTTTCACATTCGGAATGGCATCAAAAAAGACAAAATGAGATATTTCTGAATGATAACGACTCAATCATTTTTACAAACAACTATTCTATCTTATTGGGATTAAATGCAGTTATCGATTTAGCAATAAGTTCACTATTTCATTTAAAATCCGGGGGTGAAATAAATTACCTCAAAAATGAACAAGGAATTTATTATAATGGACTGGATAACTTAAACTGGTCTGCTTTTGGGCATTTTTTAACAAATCCTTTTTCTAAAAATTTTTCTATTTCAGGTGGTATTAGAACAGGCGTAAGCAATACTTACTATTTTTTGAATGCTGGTTCAAAATTCAAGTATATTTTTAATAATAATTCAAATATTATGATTGATTTTTCCAAGTTCGATAGAATTCCCACACCTGCAGAAGGATTTCATCTTTCAAAAGAAACCGGGATTTTATTTCTTGGTGAAATAAACTGGTCAAATGAATTATTCAATTTATCATCTGATTTTTTTTATCGCAAGACTCAATCACCTATTATATCGAAACCAATTTATAAAAATAATATTATTCAGGATTTATCATTTACTAATGAAGATGATTTAACAAGTTTTGGAGCAAGTCTTTCGTTAAAATTTTCATTATTTAAAAATTTTCATTCCCACATTAAGCTGATAGTTCAAAAATTTTTCTTAAATGGCATTGAAACGGACATATTTCCATTACTTTATCCTTCCTTTGATAGTTATTATGAAATAAGCCGAGGAAGAAGTTATGTAAGACTTGGTTTTGATGCTTTAATCATAACTCCACACAGAGCTATGAACTTTAATCCACTTCATAGAAATTATATATTACCTGAATTTCTCCATCAAGGGGAACAGGAAAAATCTCAATTCTTTTTTAATGGTATCAATATTTATGGAAAAGCCAGATTGGGCACAGTTTACGTTAATATTTCACTACAAAATATTCTCTCATTTAATTATTATTACTTGAAATATTATCCGATGTATAACAGGAATTTAAGAATCTCTTTACATTGGGCATTCGATAATTAAAAAAAATTCCCGCTCTGACGGGAATTTTAATTCTTTCCAGTATTTTTGTTTAGATTATTCTTCTGGTGGAAAAGCTTTGGAGAGCTTAAGAGCAAGTTCCCTCATAACCTCGGGTTTATCGTAATAACCTGAGTTAATTCTTGACTGTATCATTTGCATTCTTTTTCCTTCATTTGAAATTTCAAGCTTATCATTTACAGATTGTTTCGCTTGCTCTTCTTGGATCTTTTGGGATTGAACAAGTTCCTTTTCCCGAAGGGCAACACCTTGTTGCTCATTAACCCGATAGATGTTATCGCTGTTGATTTTGTTTATTGTCATATACAACCCTATTTAATATAAACTAATAACGATTTATTTTTATTTAAATTTCTCAATTTATTGGCTAATTCATCTAATTTATTTTTTATAACTATTAAATTATCGGCATCATTTTTCAAAAGTTTATCCATCCTATTCTGAATGTTTCTTTTTATTTCTGGTTGCAAAGCTTTATTATCTGAATTAAACCAAAAAGCAATTTGCTCCAATGATTCTTTTCTATCTTCATAAAGATTCATTAAAACATCAATTTGTGCAGAATGTAGAGTATCAATATCAGATAAGAAGGTAGATATCTGATTTGTTTTTTCTTCCAGATTATCAAAAACTATGTCTATTGAATTATTATACAGTTGCATTTGTTAATATCCCGCTTTCCATCGATTTTGCAACTATCCGAGCTATTTTAAGGGTTATCTCCGGCGGATATTGTTGCAATACTTCTTTAGTTTTACTATCAATGACTTTAATAATCATTTTATTGGTTTCTTTATCTTTTGAAATTTCGAAAATAACGCTATCTTCGCCGACGAGTGATTGCAACTTATCTGCAATTTTTGAATAGTCAGGCTTTTTCTCATCTGTTTTCTCATTTTTAAATATTGATTTAAAACCTGAATTTTTAACGATTTGATCTGTTAATTTAGATGCATTATTAGCCCATAGATTGTTTGTCTCCGAATTTCTTTCTCTTGTTATAACTGAATCATTATAAGTTTTTGTTAATACGGAAGGCAAACTTTGAATGTTATTAATCATGTTCCCCTCCTTCTTTAAAAGTATGAGGTATGTTAGTCATTACGTATGCAGATTTTGAAATGTTCAATAGTTCAACATAAGGAGTATGATTTGAATTATTATATTTTACATACAGAAACAACTAACTACCTCAATAATTAATTGATGAAAAATTAGATAATAAATTACTATATTGAGACTGAGCCTCAAGATATACTTTCAACATAGAAGTATATTCTTTTTTTAAATTTTCTGCTTGTCTGTCAATACTTGCCGTAACCTCTTTGTTACGTTTAATTGTCTGCTCAATTTGATCGCCGAGTGATTTTTTCTTTGATTGAATTAAACCTTTGTCACCCAAAAGCATTTCAATAGATTTTTCCAACTTTTTAGCAAATCCGTCATTTGCTGTAAATAAATTTGCAACCTCTTCAGGATTATTCTTTAGTGCTTGTGTCAATTTGGTCTTATCATTGATTGACAAAGTCCCGTCATTATTGATCTTAATTCCAATATCAGTCAGATATTTCATATCACTACCTGAAAGAGGCGTTATCGACTGACTCGACAATGACCTGATATTGAAAAGTAATGACCCTACTGAACTTTCTGATTTGACAATGTTATTGTTTGATCTTAAAAATTTTATTAAATCATTATAACTATTTAATATTGGATTAATAAGATTTTCAACTCCATTAGTATTAACATCAGCTGTTAAAGTAACTGCCTGTTCATTAGTTTCTTGGGCTTTCAATAAGTTAAGTGTTAAACCGGGAAGAACGTCATTAATAGAATTACTCTCTCGTGAAATATTTAGACCATTAATCTCAATTTCTGAATTTAACTGTTCAATATTAGACAATTTATAATAAGCATATTGATTCCCGGTAATATTTTGTGTTCTATTTTCTGTATTTGGATTAACATTGTCTAAACCCAAAGCGTTTAGAACATTACTACCATTGTCGTCAAACATAATCTTATTTGACTGACCAGTTTCTTTTGCCGTAAGAGTAATTCTTCCTGTAGATGATGTGTCTTTTACATAAGATGCAGTTACTTTAAGATCTTCTGTAGCATTTATAGCCTTCACTATGGCTTTCATTGCTTGTTCATTGGTCGAACCCTCTGCTATCGAAACTTTGATTTCCTTATTATTTATCTTAAATGTAAGATCTTCACCAGTAACACTAAATAACTCTGTGTCACCTAAATTTAATCTTTTAGTAATTAAAACATCGTTTGAAGCTAATCTGTTTACTTTGACAGAGTTAATTCCCAAGATTGCATCTTTGTCAGCAGTGGCTGTCAGAACATCATTTTTGGATGATGTTACACTTTTAATTTTAAATTTTGAGGGAGCATTTGATGCAGTGAACACATCAATATTGTTGATTAAACTGTCAATTTTCGATTTGAGTTGAATAAAGAATTGCTGTTTTTGTTCAAGGGCTTTTTGTTTATTAGTAAGCACATCAATCCTATTTTGCTGAGATCTTTTGTAAGCTTCAGCTAATTGATCTGCAGCAGTTGTGCTTTTGTTTGAGTTGTTTTCAGTTAAACTCTGTATTTGACTTAATAAATCAGCCATTATCTTAAAATCTATATTATTACTATTTTCTTCTTCCCTGAATTATTAAACATAATAGTTCGAAGTTCCATCTTAACACATTATTAATTATCGTCATTCATAGTTAAAAGCTTTAGCCCAAGCATCCCTTAGCTCTCTGATAATAAAAGAAGCTTCGTCTATGTTTTTCTGAAAAATACATCTTTGAGTGTATTCATACAACCTGTAAAGTCTGGTAGCTGTATCTTCAACTTCAAAATTAAGGGAGCCCATTAATTCAATTAGAATTCTACTCATCTTCGAGACATCGTTTCTTTTGGCACTAACCAAAAATAAATCATACATCTTGAGAATTAATTTTTCTTTGTCCCAAGACATTACTTCTTGTTCAAGATAAGAAGGCACACTACCATCTTTTTTTGTGCCATAAGCTCTGTTTGCTGCAAGTTGCTGTGAAGCTGTTAACATATTTTTTTACACCTCTTGTGTTAATATTAAAGGAAGGCGGATTAGTTTTTACCGCCTTCCAAAAAATCCTTTATTTCAAATTACATCTCACTCAGGAAATTTTATCTAAACAACTGCAGAAATGCCTGTGGTTGTTGATTTGCCTGAGCTAAAGAAATCAATGAAGCTTGTTGCAAAAATTGTGCCTTAATTAACTCCAATTGTTCATTTGCAACATCAGCATCTTGTATTCTGGAAATAGCTGCGTTATAGTTGGTTATCTGGGATTTCAACAACTCTTCTTGTGAGTTTATTCTAACTTGAATACCACCAAGGTAAGAAGCAACTTTGTTAACATTATTCAACGCATTTGCCAAACTGGTTAAAGTTAGACTAATTTGTGAAGTTGAGAAAATGCCAAGATCTGTCTCTGAAACACTATTTAATGATTCCAGATTAAGACCTGTTACACCTGCAAATACGTTTGTATTGCCACCGGGAGCTGTTGCGTCTTTTGTAGCATTCAAATTGAAATTATTACCTGAAACGTTAAAGTCAGCATTGCTTGTTGTTAGGTCAATTCCAATAGAAAGTAAGTTATTATTAGCATAATAACCAATAACCCAAGAACCGGAAAATGCTCCCTGAAGCAGCTGCTTTCCACCGAATACTGTTGAATCAACAACAAATTGAATTTGTTGAGCCAACCTATAAGCTCCTTTGGCTAAAGCAACTTTTTCATCTGTTCCCATTGCACCTGAAGATGCTAATGATGCAGAATCTTTGATTTGAGTTAATAGAGAATTGATGTTGTCAAGAGCATCTTGTCCAATTGCTGTAACATTGAGCGCTTCGCCTGCTGCTTTGAGTGCTGCTTGCAAACCTCCATTACGAGCCATCAATGCTCTTGATGTAATGTAACCTGCAACGTCATCTGCAGCTGAATTGATTCTTTTACCTGTTGACAGTCTTAGCTGTCGAAGTGCGATGTTGTTTGAGCTAGCTTGTAATGCATTATATGCATTTTCTGCTGGTGTGTTTGTTCTTATTCGAGAACCTCCCGAAATTGCTGTTGGCATAAAAAACCTCCGTGTAATTGTTAATCATTTCGGGCTTCCTGCCATTATTTTGTTTCCTAATCAACAACAATTTTCGGTATGTTTTCAAAGAACTTTAATTATGTTTTAATTTTTTTTATCTCTGTTTTATCCCTTTTCGGGTGCTTTCGTATATTATTGATTCCCTGATTTCCTCATTTACTGTTATAACATCATTAAAAAATATTCCTGATAAAAGCGCTCTACTTTCCTCAACTGGTTTGATTAGAACATACTCTGTAGCATTCAATTGAGTCTTTCCATAATACACCGTATCGCAATCAACAGTTATAGTAACAAGCTTTCCGTCGTTAATTATTCTTATTCTCGAAGGTTCTTTGATTTTAGCTTTAATAGAGTCCACAGTAATTATTTGCCGGTCATTTTCGCTTACTGAACATCCTTGTGTAGTATAATCAAATTTTATGAATGGTTGATTTGGAAAATTATTTTGAACAGTGCGAAAATAAAAAGTTAAACCTTCACCATTTATTAAAGTTACGGTAAAATCGGCAAAAAGCTGTGTCAAACCCAATGTTCTCAATGAAATAAAAGCTCCTTCATAAAGAACTAATTCATTATCTGCTGTAATTTCCACTTTTTCGAAATCTGGACTCATAATGAAACCTTCGATTCGATTATCATCCCTTTTATTCAAAGAAAATCTATCGGGATGACATCCGAAAAAAATGAAACTAATTATTAAAAAATTTATTACGATTCTCATAATTTCACCTTAGTAATTATCTGTTGTATCGCAATTCCTCTGGGAAAAATATTCTATCGCTAATACCAACGCTAACACCAAAATAAGCTCTTGAAAAACTTATAGGTGGTCCATATTGACTTGTAATATCCGAACCTATACCCATTGATGTCTCACCTGATGCAAAGCCCATAACCAACCCTATATTCAGAAAATCACTAATCCTTAGATTTACTCTGTTACCAATATGAAGGAAATTAGAGGGATAATAATTATATTCAATAAATGGTTCGGTTGACAATTCATCAGCTATAATAGTTTGCCAATATCCAAGCCTGAAAGGTAATATACCAATCCCCCATTCATTGAATCCAAGCACAACAAAATTAGCAAGTGATGTCCCTAAATATAACTGATTATTCAAAATTGGGAGTGCCACTGAAGCATTAGCTATTTTAAAAATAAATCCTGTGAATATTTTTGTCTCAGAATTTTGAGCAACTGCAGATGAGTCGGCTCCAGCAGCAATCAATGATGCCTGAACAAGTCCAATATTCCAAGAGGAATGTTCGTGATCTTTCCATTCCCTATATGTTTCAGGAACTATATTAACAAAATCCAAAAAAGATATACCAAGACCGAAATATGGAAATACAGAGGTATGGCTTTTATCACTTTCATTGCTCATTCTTACTTGATATGCTTCCTTTGAGTTAACGCCTGCAGCTAAACCTGCATAAGCTCTTAAATTTAATCCTCCTAAAGAACCAATATCTATAGAACCTGATAAATTAACATATTGAGATGGATACCAGCCTATACCTAATGTTGGAACTAATGCTATGTAAGGAATCTCTTCTCTCAAATAATATCTTTTACGAAGATACAGAGGAAAAATACTCGATAAAGTATTTTGTTTCTTTGCTGAAGGTATCAAAAATTCTATCATTGATGTGCCTATAGTCCAATTAGCTGCATCTTTGAACCAACGTAATCTCCATTCACCAACTCCAATTCTGTAAATACCGCCACTGAATAGTTTTCCGGTATCTCCTCTATAATCTGACCGAAGATTTACAAAATCGGGAAATATACCAAACATACCTGTTCCATAAGAACTTTCCCCTGAACCTGTTCCAATTAATCCTACACTTTCAAAGACACCAAGCCTGATGAAATCTGGGTATTTTCTCTCAACAATACTATCCCTTTGATATAGCCTTCTTTCAGATTTGAATGTTCTTGATGAGGGATAAACAACCCCCATATCCTGATTTCCCGGAGCATTTTTTTGTTCGTAAGAAAAAACTGTATCCCGTTCCGAAATAGTATGAATATCTGTTTCGGTCCTTGTCATTATACTCACACAACTGCTTAATACAGTTGAAAGGATGATTCCTGCGATTAGTATAATTTTTGTTCTCATAATTTCATCTTGTATAATAAATTTTATTTTTATTCAACATTTATTTCGAGTTTAGTGAAACCAACGAGTTCAGCAAGAAGTTTGTCTCCACTTTTAATTTGCCCAACACCTTCGGGGGTACCCGTAAAAATACAATCTCCCCTATTTAATGTAAAAACTTTTGATAGATATTCAATAAGTTCAGCAACTGAACGCTCCATCTCTGAAGTATTTGCTTTTTGCCTTAATTCGCCATTTACTGATAATAACAAATCAAAGTATGGTATTTGATTGTTAAAATGAGAAGAAGAAACTACCATAGAAATCGGAGCTGATGTTACAAAACCTTTAGCCACTGCCCAAGGCTGTCCCTTTTGCTTGGCTATGTTTTGTATGTCTCTTAAAGTTACATCAATTCCAACAGCATATCCAGCTATATATTTGTAAGCATCGTTTTTATTGATGTTTGAACAGTGTTCACCAATTATAACAACTAATTCTAATTCGTGATGGCATAAATTCGAAAATTCAGGGATTTTAATCGTTCCACCATTTTCTAAATAAGCAGCTCGTGGTTTAAGAAAAATAACAGGATTCTCGGGTTTTACACCGCCCATCTCTCTAATATGTTTTGAATAATTGCTTCCAATGCAAAAAATACTCCCAATTTCTAAAATATCGCTATTGTCAAATTTTAAATCAAATTTCATAATACATTTTCTTTCGGTTTAAGAAATAATGCTTTATTATAATACTTATTAATTTCAGTAAATAATTTCTTTGGATGAGCTGGAACAAAATCTCTATTTGTTTTTCCCCAATTTTTATCTGTTGAAACATTATTAAAAGAAATTATTGAATCAGGATTTTCTGCAAAAGGAAAAACAAATTTTCTCTGCTTATATGGTAGCTGTGGGTCACTATATATTTTAGCCATAATTCGCCCAAAAATAGGTGCTGCTGCTTTACTTGCATAGGCATAATCGCCAGTGAATGTTATTCTTCTATCGTCAAAACCAACCCAAACAGCACAAACAAGCTGTGGAGTATAACCAACAAACCAAGCATCAGCATAATCATTTGTTGTGCCGGTTTTACCAGCTGCCTCACAGTTTGTAAGATATTTTTTTACCTCATAACCTGTTCCACCATTAACAACCCCCATCATTAATTTGGTCATTTTTTGAGCAATTTCAGGTTTTAAAGCATCCCTTTGATATGATTTAATTTTAGGTGTTGAAACAATATTTCCCAGCTGATCTTCTATTGAGTTCAAATAATAAGGAGTAACACTGGTTCCTTCATTTGCAAAACCCGTAAATGCAGCTGCCATTTCATAAGGTGAAACTTCTCCAGCAGCCCCTAAACTTAAAGCCGGGAAGGGTCTTAATTGCGATTCTATCCCCATCCTTCGTGCAATTGTTATCACTTTGTCCGGTGTTGTATATTCTGTAATTAATCTTGCAGCAACTGTATTAATCGAGGCTGCTAAACCCCTTGCAAGAGAGACTGTTTGTCCCGGTTCGCAATCACTAAAGCCACGAGGCGACCATACTTCTCCAGTTGGCAACCTATAAGAGAAAGGACCACATTCCACTTGAGAATTAATATCCAAACCATCATCCAAAGCTGCGGCATAAACAAAGGGTTTGAAAGCAGATCCGGGCTGCCTTTTTATTTGTGTTACGTGATTTAAAGAGTATTTTGAATCTGGGTGGTCCTCCATAAATTTTGGGGATGCTCCAACCATTGCAAGTATTTCACCAGTAGTGGCATCAAGAACAACAACCCCAACCTGAATTGTAGTTGCAACATTTTTAACTGAGTCAACAAAGTTTTTGTTCCTTTTCAATTTCCTTTCAAGTTCAATTTTCTCTGATTCAGATAAATTAAAATATTTTGGATAGTTTTTAACAGCTTTCGAAACCAAATCTTCAAGTAGTTTTGTATTTTTACTCCAATTAAAACTTCTATTAAAGGTATTCTGAAAAATTTTCAAATGCTCTTCTACTGATTGCTTAGCATAAAGCTGGATTTTTGAATTGAGGGTTGTTTTAATAATTAGACCATCACTATAAATGTCATAATTCTTTAAAGATAGTTCTTTTGATTGTTGAGTTCTAACCATTTCTACAAAATGTGGAGCAATCAAATTTGATGGCTTTCGATAAATATTTGTTTTTGCAAAAATAATAGGAACATCTACAGCTTTAATATAGTCATATTCTGATATATAACCCTGTTCTTTCATTAGAGAAAGAACTAAGTTCCTTCTTTCTATGGCTTTTTCGTAATTTATTAAACCATTATAATGCTCAGGAGCTTTTAGTAAGGCTACAAGAAAAGCACATTCGGAAAGTGTAAGTTCTTTTGGTTCTTTATCAAAATATACTTTTGAAGCAACTTGAAGTCCGTATGTCCCGCGTCCAAAACCCACAGTGTTGATATACATTTCAAGTATTTCTTTTTTGGTGAAAGTTTTTTCGAGCAGGACCGCTGTTACAGCTTCTTTTAATTTTCTCTCAATAGATACTTCGTGAGTGAAAAATAAATTCCTTGCTAATTGCATTGTTAAAGTGGAGCTTCCTTCCTTTAATCTCATTGACAGCAAGTTCTTTATTGTAGCATTTAGAATTCTTCTTGCATAAACACCCCAATGGCTATAAAAATCTTTGTCCTCTGTAGCTATCAATGCATTAATAAAATTTGAAGGGATACTGTCAAATGGTAAAACAACTCTCCTTTGCCTATAAATATGGTCTAAAAGAACTCCATCACTGCTGAGAACCTGAGTTGCATAATCCTGCTTTGGATTTTCGAGTGTTTCAAAAGATGGCAATCCCCAAGCTATCGTTGTATAAAAATAGATACCCCCAATAACAATGAGAAATACAAAACTAATGACAAGGATTATGAGAAATTTTAATGGATTCATTATCAATCCTTCTTCAGAACTTTTTGTAATTCAACACGGCGACAGCGTTTTCTCCAAGCTGGTAAGCTTTCACCTTCAGCACGTTCAAGTAATTCAGACTCTCCGGCAGATCTTCCTTCAAGTTTTTCACGAGGAACTCCTCTCCTGACTAATTGTTCGATTATAAAATTCACTCTATTCTGACCCAATCTTAAATTATATGCTTCGGAACCCGCATCATCGGTATGTCCAATTAAAATCAGCTTTTCGACTTTTTCAGTTGTTTGAAGTAAATTTTTTGCTAACAAATCAATTGCTTCTCTCCAAGTCTGATTGGTTTCAACACCGTTGGAATCAAGTGCATACTTGTATGGAGCATTATAAACATCTGTTGGAAAGTTAATTCTTAAAGTCAATTGAGCAGGAACAAAAAAGTCTTTTTTTATGACAGATGTTGTGTCATCTTTATCAACTCTAATCTTAAATGAGTCGAAAAACAAATCACCAGCCTCAGCGGTAACTTCAAAATCTTTGTCTTTTTCAAGTTCCACACTATATTTTCCTTTACTATCAGACTTTGTCTTGAATGCATCAAAAAAGATATCTTTCCCTTCAGCCGTGATTTCAAGTTCCCGCTCTTTAAGTAAATCAACCTGCTTAATTTCCCTTACTGTTATATTAGCGTCTGGAATTGCTTCCTTTGTCTCTGCGTTATAGACTGTTCCTTCCAGCTTGAATGTAGGTGGTATATACTCAGGCTCTTTGATTTTAATATCTTTTTTTTCTTCAACTTTGATTGATAAGTCGGGTTTTGGTTTTTGGTCGGTTCTCGCAAGATATTTCTCTGAATAAGTTTTCCTCCGGACATATATATCAAAACCGCCAGTTCCCATTATAGATTTGCTCATTTGTGCTGATTGATTGGATGAATAATACAACAAATCCTCGATCCTACCCGGAGAACTCGGGAATAATTCATCAGCTTCAGTATTAAGTGGTGGTCTTAAGTTTCTTGGCTTAGAAAAAAAAGCTCCAGTTTTTAAGGCTTGAAAATCAAGTTTTTTTATTGCTTGCCAAAATGCCGGAGAAATGTCGGATTCAAAAATATCATATCCACCAACTGTTTCGTGACCATTTGATGAAAAAAGTAACTTTGAACCATCATTTGTAATAAAAGGTGTAATCTCATCACAATCAGTATTGATATTATTCCCGCAGTTTATCGGGTCGCTCCAGCTTCCGTCGGGCATCTTAATTGTAAACCATAGGTCTGTGCTTTTAAGTGGATTGATATCTGTCGAAAAAATAATAACATTTTTATCAGGTGAAAAACTTGGGTGTGACTCCCAACTAACCCGATTTCTATTAATATTTGTTCCAATGTTTCTAATATTTACTAACATATTATCTTTCAATTCAGCAGTATAAAGATCCGAATTACCAATGTAATAATCAGGATCCTCAAATGGATATGAGGCAGCAAAGACAATATCTTTTCCTTTAGCTGAAATAACACCAATGCTTCCTTCGAGGTTATAGCCCATTCCCGATTCAATTCTTGCAAGATTATCACTTATCATTCTGACCATCATTATTCGCTGTTCGTTCTCATCGTTAAAAGTCAAAATAGCTTTCTTTTTATCAATGAAAGACAAACACCATTCATCTTCTACTGTATTAATCTGTTTTACTTTTTCGAAAACATAGAAAGAGTCAGCTACATTTCTGAAAGACAAAGATGTATCCATTGAGATGCCTTGCCATTTCGAAGGCTTACAATCTTGAACTGGAACAGGACAAATTACTCGTTTTGGTAAAGTCTTATTGAAAACACAACCTGATAATGCAAATAATGTTGCAAGTATTATTATAGTTGCCG
Organism: Candidatus Kapaibacterium sp.; assembly: GCA_026418625.1. Lineage (GTDB taxonomy): Bacteria > Bacteroidota > Ignavibacteria > Kapaibacteriales > UBA2268 > CALHRB01. The sequence continues at coordinate 19,189 of JAOABA010000048.1, read as the reverse complement.
GTCTTAATTTCATTATTTTTTTCCAGCAAATCATAAAAAATATTATTATAAAATACAATATAACAAATACATTTTAATCAATCAACAAAAGAACAATTTAAATTTATAGCTTTTTCCAGAATTTTTAAATAAACTACTTTTGGTATTTCAATTGCTCCAAGTTCTTGAGTAAATTTATTTATATACTGACTGTCAAGCAATAAAAAGCCTCTTTTTCTTAAATATTCCACTAAAAAATAGAATGCAAATTTAGAAGCATCACTTTCTTTATAGAACATTGACTCCCCAAAAAAAGCGCCTCCTATAGAAACGCCATATAAACCTCCAACAATTCTATTATCTTTCCAAGTTTCTATCGAATGAGCATATTTTAATTTATGTAAATTAATGTATGATTCGATTATTATATCATTAATCCAAGTTATTTCTCGATTAGCACATTCTCTGATTACATATTCGAAGTCATAATTTATAGTGCATCTAAAAATTTTCCTTTTGGCTAATTTAATTATATTTTTAGGAGTTTTTATATCATATATAGGAAAAATGGCTCTGATTTCCGGAGAGTGCATATAAATTTCACCACTTTCGGATTCAGCCATTGGAAAGTAAGAGTTTTTGTATGCTCTTATTAAAAAATCCGAATCAAGAAGATCGAGCAATTTAACAAGAAACTATTTATTAAGACTACTTTTTAAATCAGTCATTTTTTGATAATCCTTCAAAAAAGCAGCCAAACCTGCATCTGTCAAAGGATGTTTTAACGATTGTATTATAACATTATATGGAACTGTAGCAATATCAGCTCCGGCTCTTGCTGATTCAATTATGTGTAATGGATTTCTGACAGAAGCAGCTATAATCAATGAATCATAATCTTGAACATCCCATATTTCACAAATATCCTGCAATACTCCAACGCTATCAAATGAAATATCATCAAGACGACCCATAAAAACTGAAACATAAGTTGCTCCGGCATTCGCAGCTGCTATTGCCTGATTAGCACTGAAAATTAATGTTACATTTGTTGGTATTCCTCTATTTGAAAGTTTTCTAACGGCAGATAATCCTTCTGGTATCATTGGTATTTTGATAGTCGCTTTTGGAAACCAGCTCAATATCTCCTCAGCTTCGGCTATCATACCATTTGTATCAGTAGAATTTACCTCAACTGATAAATGCCCACCGATTAAATCATAAATCTCAAGAATTCTTTTCTTGATATCGACCGATGGATCTTCTTTAGCCAATAAACTTGGATTTGTTGTAACTCCTGATATAAAACCTAATTCAGAACAATGTCTAATGTGATTAATATTAGCTGTATCAACGTAAATCTGCATTATTACTCCTCATATATTAATAAAATTTTTAATTTAAATCGCTTTTAATAATATTCAAAATGAATTTTATTGATTTTTTTAAGTCCTCAATTGAGCCGTTATTTTCAATTACAAAATCAGAATTCTTTGCCTTTTCTTCCTGAGGTATTTGCTTAGCTAATCTTTTAAGAATATCAACCCGATTCATCTTATGTTCCAAACGTTCTATTGTTTTTTCAATATCACTAACAACGGTGATAATATAGTCAAATCCTTCATCCAAACCAGCTTCAAAAATTAATGCACTCTCGAAAAAGATCATTTTATCGCCTGCCTTTTCGCAATTGTTTGTTATGTCAATCATTTTTTGAATTACCGGGGGATGAATTATATTATTCAATTTTTCTAAATTTTCATCACTTTCAGAACTGAAAACCAATTCAGCAAGATAATTTGAATTCAATTGACCGTCAGCTTTAAAAACTTCTTTTCCAAATTCGCTGACTAATTTAGCTCGAACTGTCTCATCTGATTCGATAATCTCTTTTGCTAAATTATCAGTATAAAACACCTTAAAACCTTCTTTCTCGATTAATGAGGCTAAGGTTGTTTTGCCTGAACCAATTACTCCTGTTATTCCAATTACCTGCATAAATTCCAATTTATACCTAACAACAAATACAATATAATTAACTTACTTTACTTGAGAAAATACAAAACAAGCTAATAAAAAAATCGTTATCAATGCGATGGAAATTTTAAAAGTAAAAAAAATAGAAGATTGCTTAGAAGGTAAAAATGTTTGGGATTTACTTTTGGAAAAGCCCATTACCAAAGGTTTTATTTACCATTTAGGATTATTAGGTAAAATGATTTATCAGGATTTTTTCCCTAAACCTTTCTTTACTCTCATAGTTAAAGGTAGATTCACTATTAAAGGCTCTGAACAAAATCAAACAATAAGACTACTCCTGCCTGATGACGCAGATTCTTCAAAAGAAATTGAAGAATTAAGAAAATATTTCAAAATGTTTGTCGAATAGATAGCTTTAATCATTCCTTCATTATTATGAGATTATTTTTTCTTATTTTTGGATTGGTTTGATTAATTTAATTTATGGATTTGATTTTCTCTATAATTTTCTTTTTTGTCGGATGCTTTATTGCTTTTATAGCATCTTCTTTATCTTCAATTAATTATGACGAAATTAATGAAACTGATATTCAAGAGACAAACCATAATGATGTAAGCTTCTTACAAAATGTCTTTTTTGAATATTCAACAGGTATCTTTATTTGGGAAATATTTTTTTATGCTATTTCTTTCTCATTCATTTCTCACACACTTTTTCTAAATGGACTCTCGCTAATTGATTTTATTCTAATAATAGTAGCCTTCTTAATTGTTACTTTTATTTTTAGGTCTTCTTTTTCTGCTTTGGGAAAAAGACAAACAATTAAAAGCCTTCTTAAGTTTATTGGTTTTGTAAAATTTCTAAGAATTATAAGCTATCCTTTTACGGCTTTCGAAGAATTTCTAATGAAACTTATAACCGGTAAAACTGAACAAGAAGCATCTCGCGAAGAATTAACAGCGATGGTTGAATCTGCAAGACAAGAAGGCACTCTTGATGATGAAGAATATCGAATTTTGAAAAACATTATGCATTTTAGCGATGTCCTTGTCTCTGATGTTATGACACCAAGAACTGTTGTTTTTAGCTGTAATGCAACAAAAACAGTTGGGGAAATCGTTAACCTGCCCGAAATGCAAATGTATTCGCGAATTCCTATTTGGGACGGCAACTCTCTCGATGATGGAGTTATTGGTTATGTTATGTCGAAAGATGTTTATTACGCTGCTCTTACTGGAAAAAATGATTTGCCACTAAAAAAATTGATTCGTGAGATTGATGTCATACCCGAAAATGCTCAACTTGATATGGCCCTCAACAGATTCCTTAAAAAAAGACAGCATATTTTTCTTGTTGTAGATGAATATGGCGGTATCGAGGGAATTATTACAATGGAAGATGTGCTTGAAACTATTCTTGGTGTTGAAATTGTTGATGAGGCAGACAGAATAGTTGATCTTCGCGAGCTTGCTAAACTTCATCGCGATAAGCGAATTGCTCAAAATGTAACTTTCTCAGATAAATAATTTTTGTGCGACATTTAATAACCTAAATCAATATTATTTTTGTAAATAAGTAATAGTTGTTGTTTTTTTGTGAGGTAATTTATGAAAACAAGAATTGTATACTTCTTTATTATTTTTTCATTTATTTTTATAGCATGTAAGAGTTATAGAATTGATCGCTATTTACAATATGATACCAAGTGCATTAACTGCGGAGTTACGGGTGATGGTTTGCTACAAGTTGATATAATAAAGAGGATTCACCAAGACTCAAGTGTATATTTAATTATCAAGAATTTAAGCGATGAAACAATAATTCTTAACGATAGACTATTTACTGCCTCTGATGATGGAAAATTAATAATGTTCCCTATTGGTGAACGTAATCCTTATCAAAAATATTCAACTAGTCGAACTATTAATGAATCTGAGATTATCCCTACCTATAATTATTTCTTAGGTTATAGAACCTTGTCTGAAATTGGAAGTGGACGATCTTATGTTATAGAATATGAACCAACTACACCAATTCCATTACCTCCAAAAATATCATTTTATTATTTCATTAAAAATTATGTATACGATTTAGTATATGAAAGAATAAAAAAAACAGAAAGAAAGCTTGACGAATCATCTAATTATTATATAACTGATTGGGAAAGTATTAATCGTTATACTCAAAAAATGTCAGAAAATACTTTGGGTTTACACATTGTTTATAAGAAGATCAATGATAGTAATTGGAGAAGTTTTGATTTACTATATAAACCAATCAATATTGAATTGATAGAACAAAAAAAATTGATAAAATAATTTTAGTTATTCTTATCATCATTAAATAGATAACTATGAAAATAACGAAAATAATGATAATCATTTGGCTGTTTTTTTTATTTTCCTGTTCAAAAGAAAACACTAACCCTGTCAATACTTATGAGACAGTTCTTATAAGTTTTGAGTTTAAGCAAGAATTCAGTATAGAACAGCTTGAACAGATATCAAAATTATTGGAAATAGAATTAGAATTCAAACATCCGATTGATGCATTCAAACTGGTTTATTACACCAAAGATGCTATGGGTAAACAAATCAAGGCTTCTGGCTTAGTATTAATACCAAAAAATTTAGATATCGTTCCACCCGTAATATCCTTTCAACACGGTTCCTATTCAAAAAAAACAGATGGAGCTGCCAGTAATCTTGGATTTGCTGCTCTGGAATCACTCTATCCAGCTGCTTTTGGATACATAGTTTTTGTTGCAGATTATATTGGTTTTGGAGAAAGCTCTGATAAATTCCACCCTTACCATCATTATCAAAGCACAGTAAATGCTTGTGTTGATATGCTTCGTGCTGCTTATGAATTCCTGAATCAAAAGAAAATTCAATATGATAAAAAGCTATTTCTAATGGGTTACTCTCAGGGTGGCTATTCTTCAATTGCTCTTAACAAAGCAATTAGTGATTTATACCCGTCAGAATTCAAAGTAACGGCAACTTCAGCCGGAGCAGGGGCTTATAATCTTTATGATGCCGCAAATTTCTATCTAAATCAAAATTTTGTTGATTATCCCTGTTTTATTCCTTACATATTATTAGGAATGGAAGCTGGAGAAAATAAAAATTTCAATCTCAGTAAAATCTTTAATCCACCTTTTGATTCAAGAATAAGGAATCTTTTCGATGGAACATTAGATCTTTTTGAAATAAATAGGCAACTATCTTATTCCATAAAAATACTTGTGAAACAAGAATTTCTTGATAGTTTCAATTCCAGTGGTGAAGAAGAAATCAAATCAATTTTAAAAAAGAATAGTGTAGATGATTGGTCACCTAAAAATCCAATTTTTCTTTTCCATAGCACTGGAGATGAAATAGTTCCATATTCAATTTCTGAGAAAACATACGAAAAATTCAAGCAAAACGGAAGCAATAGTATCAGATTGGAACTTTTAAAAAACAATCAGATTTCCCACGAAGATGCATTTATTCTATGGGGAGCATCAACGATAAATTTCTTTAAAGAATTTTAATAATCAACCAGCTATTTTTTTTCCGTTAACGGATTCTTGATAATAGGCGGTTTGGGAAAATCTTGCTCAACAGGAGTAATTTCACCATCTTCGAATAACAAGTCAGGGACTATGACAGTAGAAGCAAGATATTGACTTCCTCCAGACATAAATGGTGATGTAATTGCTGGAGCAAGATAGTTTAGAACATATTTTTCTTTTCCGACATTAAGAATGTCTTTGAAAGTTTGTTGAGTAAAACCTTTTGCTTCGCAACCTCTGATTAGCTCTTCCTTGCCATCTGGATAAACTTTGTATACTTCAATCAATGGTTGTTTTGGTTGACTGCCACCTCCAAAAGAAAATGAAAAATCCCCCGGATTAAGCTGGAAAAGTGTAGTTAGTTGAACATTCTGATTGAACATTCTTCTAACGATAATACCGAATGGCAGCTCTCTATCTTTGCATAATTGAATTAATTTGTTCTTTAATTCAGATCTTGTAAGAGAATGTTTTTCGTCAGATTCAAGCTCAAGAACGCTTATCATTGCAGCACCACCCCTTTGATGACCATTAGTAGTTCTGACTCTTTTAGTTGGAACACGGCTTGAAAGAAGATTTTTTAAGAAGCCATCCTTAACAAGTTCAACATCTTGAGCAAGAACACCGTCATCATCAATTTTATAACTACCAACAAGAGGAACTCCATAAGCTTTTTCCTTTGTTGGAGTCGCTTTTAAAGAGAGGAATTCAGGTAAAACCCTACCACCAATTTTTGTTTGAAAAGCCATAAATCTATCGCTTGTTTGCTTTCCTGTTTCAGTCAAAGGTTCTCTTTGAGTTACAAGATTTGGAGCAAATACTTGTGCAAAAATTTCAGCAGCAGCTTGTCCCTCAAAAATAATAGGACCAGAGTAAGCTTCTTCTAATGTCTTTTGCATTCTTAGTTGTTGTAAATTATCAGCAATTGCTTTTGCAGCTCTTTCCAAAGAGTCCAATGAGGGAATGTCATTTGGTTCTTTTAGTATACAGGTGTAAAAAGAAGAAAGTGGCATTCCATCATCAGCTTGTGTCGTAACTGCTAATTCAATACCAGCATAGAAATCTGTTTTAATATATTGTCTTCCTTCGGAATTAATGTAGTAGGTTGTTTCTGGAATATATTCAACCAAAGCAATTGAAGAAGTAAATTCAGGATACCTTTTGAATATGTTCGAAATTCTTTTGACATAATTTTCAAATTTTTTTGAGTCAAATTCAGGTATTTTCTTTATATCACTCAATTTTTCGGGTTCAAGTCTTATAAAATCGTGAGTAGTATCATTTATCAATCTCGTTTTAAGGACTGATTGTTTTTTGGCAAAAGTTTCAGAAACTTGCTTGTAAGCTGCATCGGTAGCCAGCCAAAGTTCTCTACGAATAGTCTTATAGTCCAATTCTATCGGTATTCTTCTGTTTCTGAAGGATTCTTCCTCATCTCCGCTACCAAAAAAACTCATACCAAAATCAAAAAAATTAGTATTGTCAAATTTGTAATCTCCAACCCTAACCCCAACTGACAAATTAGCTATTTTTGGGCTTGTTTTTTCTGTTATGCTGCCAAGAAAGGATTTAATTTCGTGAGACTGCTTAATCTTTAATGTATATTCAATATAATATGGCTTTTGAAGATTTTCTATTTTTAACTCGTTCATTGACCTTTGAAGTTCATCCTGCATAGCTCTGAAAATTTCATTATCCTGAGTGAACAAAAAAGCCCTTGAACTGAAAAACAGGATAATAATAAAAACTATTTTTGTAATGTTATTTCCAGAATTTCTTCTCATTTATTTATCCTTCATAATTTTATTCATAACTTCGATTATTTTGTCTGGCTTTTGAGTGCCAAAAAGAATTTTTTTACCATTTATTAATTCGAGTTGAAGACCAATATTGCCCATTGTGTTGAACGCAATACCATTGCCTTTGAGACTATATCTTATCCCCCAACCTAAATATTCACCAATAGGTTTATATTTTCTTATATAATAATTTCTAATATTTTCTTTTGAAATTACTCTAAACTTGTTAATAAATGGAAAATATTTGTAATAAATACCTCTATTAGTAATTATTGTCTGTAAATTGCTGGTAAATAATAGTAAAGGTAAACCTATACTAAAAATTAGAGCAAAAATAAAAGAAATAATAATTTTATTGTTGCTCATAGGATTTGTTCCAAAAGGAACTCCAACGATTATTTGTTCATAAAAACCAAACCCGAATACGGCAAGTATAATAATACAAGTAAAAAGAACTATACCAATCAGCCATGGCTGTCTTATTAATTGTTTTTCTGTAAAAAGCTTTTGTTCGTTTATGAAATCCATATTAACTTTTTATGGTGATGGTAATAATGGTGGTTTTGCTTGAGATTTTGTCTTTTTTTGAACTTCAATCATAGAAACTAATAGCGAAGGCGAACAAGCTGACACTGGAACACCGCCAGATTCAGCTCCACATATACCGTTAAAAACACCGATATCATCACCAGCTGCAATAATCTTTGAAAAAGTTGTTAGTGGAGTTCCAATAAGATCCACACCACGAACTAATTCATCAGGTCTGCCATCAACATAGATCTTATAAACAAGGATTGGTTGAACATTAAAAGCATTTGGTATTGTTCTGCCTGTGAAAGTAAATCCTCCCTGAACTTTTTCAAAATAAAGACCAAATTCTTTATCCTGTTTTTTACATTCCTCTATTAACATATTTCTCAATTCATTAACAGGGACAGTCTTTTTGGCATCTACAATTAAATTTGATTGTCTTGAAACAGCGCTATATCCTGCTTGTTTTCTGCCGTGACCATTCGATCTTGGGAAATTTTCGATTGGAGAGCGAGACATAATGAAATTCTTGAATATACCATTTTCAACGCTGACAACTTTTTCAGCTTTTACTCCTTGATCATCATATAAATAATAGCCCGATAACTCAATACCACGAAGCTTATTTATCGTAGGATCGAACAATACATCAATAAAATCTGGTAGTATTGATTTATTCTCGAAACCTTTGAAGGTTTGGCTTGAGTTAGGATCTTTCTGTCGATGCCCCTCAACCCTATGACCAAATATTTCATGGAAGAATACTCCGGAAGCTTCCCCGGAAAGTATTGCCGGACCTGAAAAAGTTTGCATTAAAGGAGCTGTTCGTAGTTTACCAAGAACATCAATCATTTTTTTTGTGTCATTAATTAATGTTTCTTCTTTTGGAAGACCATCAGCACTAAATGAAAAATAACTTTTATACAAAGGAAGGTTCATACCATCGTCAGCTTTTGTTCTTCCAGAGATAAATATTCTGTAAGATGGTTCAGAATATTGAAGAAGACCACCTTCGGAACTGACAAAATATTTGGTTGTAACTTCGACATTTAAGCTAACCATACCGCTATAAATCCAACCATTTGCAGAAAAGAGCGATGATATCCTATTAAGTCTATCTATCCATTCTGATGTATTTAATTTTAATTTAATTTCTTCACCAATATATTTTTGAGGTTTTTCACGCGAAAAATCCGCTGATGTATCTTCCTCCTGCACTTTTACTGCTTTGTTAGCTAAAACCTTTTCATAAGTCTCTATTGCTTTTTTATAACTTCTATCAGTTCCACTCCATATTGCTGATCTTATAGCCAATTCATCATCTTCCAGAGGCAAATCCACTGAACTTCTTGACGAGCCAAAGCTAAATGAGGCTCCTCTTATTATATGTGTATTATCAAGCTGATAATCACCAACTCGCAAATCTATATCAAGGGTTCTTCTTCGGTTAGAGTCAATAGTTAATAATTTACCGAATGATGAAGTTATCCTAACAGTATGAACATCGTTAATGCTATAAGATATAAAATATGGTGGTCTTGGCTGACTTTTGAGTTCAGTCATTGTTCTGTTAAGTTCAGCTCTTGCTGATTTAAGCACAACAGACTCTTGAGCAAAAGTCCAATAAACAATAAATTGAAAGATTAATATTATTTGAATGATTTTTAGTTTCATATTTCGACTAAGTATTTGAATTTAAGTTAATTCGAATTTATATCAAGATATTTTTTTGATAAAATATTTAAGTTTTCATCTAATTCATAAATGCAAGGAACACCAGTTGGGATATTTAATTCAAGCACTTCTTCTTTGGATAAATTTTCAAGGTGCATAACCAAAGCCCTGAGCGAATTTCCGTGTGCAGAAATTAGAACATTTTTGCCTTCCTTCAATTTTGGAACGATTTTTTCAAAATAATAAGGTAATACTCTATTTTGAGTGTCTTTAAGAGATTCCCCATTTGGAGGAGCAACATCATAACTGCGTCTCCAAATTTTTAATTGATCCATTCCATATTTTTCGCCAGTCTCTTGCTTGTTAAGACCCTGAAGATCACCATAATGTCGTTCATTTAAAGCTTGATCTTTTTCTATTGGTATATCTTTGACATTCATTCTTTCTAAAATTATGTCAGTTGTTCTTTGTGCCCTTTTAAGAGCTGAAGTAAAAACATAGTCAATGTGATAATCTTTTAGCAAGTCGCCGGCTTTTTTTGCCTCTTCTTCTCCTCTTGGTGAGAGATCAACATCAATCCACCCGGTAAACCTGTTTTCTAAATTCCACTGAGATTCTCCATGTCTTACTAAAATAAGTAGTGGCATAACTCCTCCTTAAATTTCAATAATCTAATCTTTATGTTGACAAATTTCTATTAATACCCCATTAGTAGATTTCGGATGTAAAAATGCAATAAGCATATTATGTGCTCCCAATTGAGGTGTTTCATTAATCAGTTTGACTGAATTTTGTGACAAATGGTTCAAATCTGACTGAACATCATCACTTTCGAATGCTAAATGATGTATTCCCTCGCCTCTTTTCTCAAGAAAACCAGAAATTGGTGAATCCTCGCTGGTTGGTGAAGTTAATTCAATTATAACGTCGCCAACTTTAAATGAAGCTATTTCGACCTTCTGGTCTGACACTATTTCTCTGTGAACACTTTCGTTACCAAAAATTTTTTGAAAAATTGGAATACTTTGTTCAAGATTCTTAACTGCAATGCCAATATGGTTCAATTTCTTTATCATAATTCTTTGTTTTTTTAATATAATTAATAATAGACGCTTTTGATTATCTAATATTTATCTGTTGGTAAATAAAAGTCATTTGGAAAGACTAATAAACTTTATTCTGATTTTTTGAGTTTAAAATTTTTTGGGCTTCTAACAAATCCTCTTGTGAATTAATACCAAAAATTTCATCATAATCAGCTATAAGAAAAGCTTCAACCTTTCGATTCTTTTGTCTGAAAATCTCTACAATATCTGTAAGGTAATACTCTTTCTGATTGTTATCATTTTTGAGTTCTTTGAGTGCTTCGAAAAGAAATTCGGATTTGACAACATAAACACCACTGTTTATTTCATTTACTTTTCGCTGGCTTTCATCAGCATCTTTCTCTTCAACAATTTTATTAAATGAATTATCTATATTTCTGATAATTCTACCATATCCAAAAGGATTTGCTATTTTAGCAGTTAAGACACTAAGGTCAGCCTTAGAATTTTTATGTTCTTCCAGAAATCTCGTTAATGTTTCATAACTAATCAAGGGAACATCTCCAGCTAAAATTAACAAATCACCACTCCAACCATTCAAAAAAGGCTTAACTTGAGCAACAGCGTGACCAGTCCCCAATTGTTCCCTTTGTTCTACAAAATATAAATTATCTATATCCAATGTGGATACAAATTCAATGATTGAGTCTTTTTGATAACCAATCACAAGAAATAATTTTTCAGCATTAATTTTTTTTACTGTATCCAGAACATAGTTAATAAGTGGCTTACCATCGAGCAAAGCCATAACTTTTGCCATTGAAGGGTTATTCATTCTTTTTCCCTTACCTGCTGCAAGGATTATTATGCTCAAACTCAAATTAAAAACTCCATCTCAATTTGTTGGGGAATATATTTTTTTTGCTTCGGTATTGTGGGATTTTTCAACAATGTTATTGTTCTTATCGAGAAGTAAAATAGTGGGTTTATGTTTTGTTATTTCTTCGTTATCAAGATTAACATAGCTAATTATAATTACTTCATCACCAATAGTGCCTTTTCGGGCAGCAGCACCATTTAGACAAAAATCTCGATTACCTGCTTTTCCGGGAATAACATAAGTTTCGAACCTCTCACCATTATTTATGTTAACCACTGAAACTTTTTCGTAAGGCAGGATGTCAGCTTCGGCAAGTATTTCCTCGTCGATTGTGAAACTTCCCTCGTAATATAGGTTAGCTTCAGTTATTCTGGCTCTGTGGATCTTTGATTTTAAAAAAGTTCTCTGCATTTCTCTCCTTACGAATATCAACTGTTTTAATCATTTATGATTTTTATAATTCATAAAATTCAAAATTAAATCATATTTTTGTAACTGCATAAATTTGTGGTTTAAAAATGATAAAAAAGTATATTTCAATAAAAAGCATTATAATTTTTATTTTTTTTATATTTCCTCTGAACTACCTTCATTCAGAAACATTAGAAGAAATTGCTACAATTAATCTTTATAGCATTGATTTACCTAAATTTTATAAGGCTGAAACCGTTCAATTTTTCTCTTCTTCTAAAAAATCTTACGGTAAATATCTTTGTTATAAAATTATTGATTTAATCGAACCTCAAATCAAACAATTACAGGAAATTGAACGAAAACAGCTTATAATTATTGGAATTGACTCTATTGGTAATTCTATATTTACAACCTTTTATGATTATGATAATAATACTACCAAAATTCCACCTTATCTTTTAAGTAAAAGGGTTTATGGTTCAGTTGGAGATACAGTTATAGCATTCGAAATGAAAGGAAAGCCGGGAAAATTAAATTTAAAACCAGTAGAAAAAGAATTGGAACAAATTGTTGATATAAAAGTTTATTTACAATTCAAAAACCTATCGAAAGAAGAGGAAGCAATCATTTTTAAACCCGGAACAATTATTTATCCTCAAGACCAAAAGTCAGTCAGATGGCTTGGAAATGTAAAATATTTAAAAATTTATAAGATTAACCTAAAATAATGTTATGAGAAAATTAGTTGAGTGTGTCCCAAACTTTTCAGAAGGAAGAAATCAAGAAATAATTGATGCAATAGCAGAATCAATAAGAAAAACCCCCGGTTGCACTTTGCTCGATGTTGACCCGGGCAAATCCACCAATAGAACTGTTTATACTTTTGTTGGCTCGCCAGAAGCAGTGGTCGAAGGTGCATTGAATTCAGCAAGAACCGCAAGGAAACTGATTGATATGACCAAACACAGCGGAGAGCATCCCAGAATGGGTGCAATGGATGTATGTCCATTTGTTCCTGTTTCAAATGTTACGATGGAAGAATGCGTTCAATGCTCTATAGAATTCGGTAGAAGAGCTGCAGAAGAATTAAACATTCCTATATATCTTTACGAAGAAGCTTCAAAAGTTGAATACAGAAAAAAGCTACCACAAATTCGTGAAGGCGAATATGAGGGATTAGCAGAAAAGATAATCAAACCTGAATGGAAGCCCGATTTTGGTCCCGCAGAGTTCATCCCTGAATGGGGTGCTACTGTAACTGGGGCAAGGTTTTTCTTGATAGCTTATAATGTCAATATTCTTGGAACCAAAGAACAAGCTCATAGAATCGCTTTGAACATAAGAGAAGCAGGAAGAGGTCCTGACCAGCCCGGTAGATTGAAAGAAGTCAAAGCAATTGGTTGGTGGGTAGATGAATATAATATGGCTCAGATCTCGATTAATCTTACTAACTACAAAATTACACCGCCTCATATTGCATTCGAGGAATGCGTTAAAGATGCGAAAAAACTAAATATTGCTGTTTTAGGCTCGGAACTTGTTGGTTTAATCCCACTCGAAGCAATGATGATGGCAGCGGATTACTACATTGAGAAAGAAAATCTTTTTGTTTTAGATGAAAGACAAAAAATCAAGTTAGCCGTAGAGAGATTAGGTTTGAATTCTATTTCTCATTTCGATCCCAAGAAAAGAATAATAGAATATATGATTGAAGAAGAAAAGAACGAACCATTAGCAAGCCTAACACTTAGAGGATTTATTGAATCTGTAGCTGCAAGGACATCAGCACCCGGTGGAGGTTCTGCTTCTGCTGCAATCGCTGCTATCGGCTCTGGCTTGGGTTGTATGGTTGCACAATTAACTTACGGAGTAAAAAAATTTGAGCATCTCGATAAGAAGATGAGGGAGATTATTCCTCCATTATACTATGCAACACAAAATCTGATTCCAATGATTGATGCTGACACTAATGCTTTTAATGACTATTTGGAAGCAATAAGATTGCCAAAAGATACACCCGAGCAAAAAGCTATCAGAGAAGAAGCAATGGAAAATGGTCTAAAAAAAGCCATTGATGTTCCACTCTCAACAATGAAATTTGGTGATTCAGCGTGGGATATGATGGTTGAAATTGCAAAATACGGCAATATTGCTTCGAAATCAGACATTGAAGTTGGTGCAAAAGCTTTAGAAACTGGGATTTGGGGTGCATACAAAAATGTTCTTATTAATATGCCGAAAATCAAAGACGAAAAGTTCAAAAATGATACTTTAAAACTTGCCGAAAGCTTAATATCAAGGGCAAAAGAAAAACTTAATGAAGTATTGGAAATACTTGATAAAAGAGTTGATTAAGGCAATTTTATTCTACCCCATACATTCTTTCGATTAAGTCGTTGAATTTTCTTTCGACAACGTGCCTTCGTATGCTCAGCTTTGGAGTTAGTTCACCATTTTCAATAGTGAAGGGTTCGGAAAGTAGATGAAACTTTCGAACCCTTTCGTATTTGGCAAAATCCTTTTGCAGTCTGTCAATGTCATTTTTTATTACCTTGATTATATTTGGATTTGATACTAATTCAGAAGGAATTGAATACTGAATCCCAAAACTATCTGCAAGAACCTTTAATTGCTCAAAATCGGGAGTTATAAGTGCTGTGATATACTCTCTTTTGTCGCCAATTAAGACACATTGGTCAATGTAAGGACTTTGACAAAGCACATTTTCAATTGGTTGAGGAGCAATATTTTTACCTCCGCTGCTAACAAAAATATTTTTCTTTCTATCTGTTATTTTTAGATTTCCTTTCAAAGTGAAAACACCAACATCACCGGTATAAAGCCAGCCCTCCTCGTCTATAGCAGTCTTTGTTGATTCTTCATCTCCCCAATAACCTTTCATAACATTTGGACCTTTTACTAAAATTTCGCCATCTTCTGCAATTTTTACTTCAACATCGGGTAATGGCAGACCAACTGTTCCGGTTTCCAAATTATCAGGTCTATTTACGCTAACGACGGGAGATGCTTCAGTCAATCCATAACCTTCAAGAACTAAATATCCAAGAGCAAGGAAAAATTCGCATACTTCAGGTGCCAGTGGAGCACCTCCTGAAACAAACTTAATTGTCTCAACTCCAATTTTATCTCTAATCTTTGAAAAAACTAATCTATCAGCTAATTTATAATTTAATTTTTGAATTGGATTAGCTCCTTGCCCGAAATACGCACGAACATAATCAACGCCCACATCAACCGCCCAATTAAATATTCTTTGTTTGATTTTTGGCTCTTGTTCCATATTCGAATAAATTCTTTTTCGAACTTTTTCTAATAATTTTGGAACAGTAGTCATATATGTGGGTTTGAATTCTTTAATATTTGTGCTAATTGTCTCTATGGCTTCTACAAAAGCTATAGTTGCACCCGCAGAAAATGCTGAATAATAGCCAGTTGTCCTTTCATAAGAGTGGCACCAAGGAAGATATGTCAAGAATCTGTCAGTTTCTTTGAAATCAACTGCTTGAACTGATGATTTTACATTTGAGACAACATTTTTATGTGTTAGCATTACACCCTTTGGATTTCCAGTTGTTCCGCTTGTATAAATGATTGTAAGTAAATCATTTTCATTAATACTATCAATATACTCTTTTAAAATTTTTTTTCTTTCTTCAGAGCTTCGAATTTCTGACCCCCGATTAATTATATAATTCATTGATTTAACAGCCACATCGTCTGATTTAAAATCTTCATTTATTACAATAATATGCCTCAAAGATGGTAAATCTGGTTTAACTTCCAAAATTTTATTAAGCTGGAACTGATTGGAAACAACAACAGCTGAGGCAGAACAGTCATTAAATATGAATTGCTCCTGCTTCGGTGTTAAAGTTGTGTAAATCGGTACATCAACAGCACCAATACAAGCTATAGCAAGGTCCACAATAGCCCATTCAATTCTATTTTCCGAAACAATACCAATTCTATCCCCTTTCTTTATACCCAAATTAAGAAGTCCAAGAGCAAAACATTCTACTTTTTCTCTAAGCTCCTGATGAGTTACAGGTATGTATTCATCATTTAACTTATACTTAAATGCAGCTTTTGTGTCTTTATAATAATCGCATACTTCAACAAACATTTCTGGTATTGTTTTGAATTTCATATAATTTACAATAATTGATTAATAACAATAATTAAAATAAAAATTTTTTTAAAAATATTAAACCAGAATAAAATAATATAGTCTAAATAATGTGATAATTAAATAATTAAGGTAAATAAATTGGATTCAATAGCTTTGGCTTTGGAAAATGACAACCAGATTATTTCGGAATATGTTTCCGGAAATAGAGATATAGCTGCAACAGCGTTTGTCAGGAAATATCAGAAATTCGTTTATTCTGTCGCACTAAGATATATTAAAGACGAAGATGATGCTTATGATGTTAGTCAGGATGTTTTTATCAAAGCATTGAATAATATACATAAATTCAGGCAGCAAAGTAGCATCAAAACGTGGCTTTACAGAATCACTGCTAATACTTCAAAA
The DNA here is from genome assembly GCA_026418625.1 of Candidatus Kapaibacterium sp. Taxonomy (GTDB): domain Bacteria; phylum Bacteroidota; class Ignavibacteria; order Kapaibacteriales; family UBA2268; genus CALHRB01. Next base: position 2,771 of record JAOABA010000048.1, on the reverse strand, counting down.
ACACATTTAAGAAAGAAAAAAATTAAGAGCTTTTTTAAATTTAGTGATAACGAAGATTTTGATTTAGAAAATTTGCAAATTAGCTATGAAACACCGTCTCAAAAAGTTGAAGAGCAGGAATTCGAAAACAATTTTTTAAAAATATTGGATAAATTACCCGATAAACAAAGAGAAACTTTTGCATTAAGATATTTTGATAATTTATCTTATGAAGAAATTTCAAAAATGCTGGGAACAAGCGTTGGAGGATTAAAAGCAAATTATTATCAAGCTGTAAAAAAGCTAACAAATATTTTAAAGAAGGAAGATATTCAATAGGTTTTCAAATGGAACAAAAAGAGAAAAAAATATTGACATATTATGAAGTTCAGGTCTTATTACCTGATTACGCTTTCAATCGTTTATCGGAGGAAGAAAAAATATCTTTCGAGGATTCAATAACTTCTTATCCTGACTTACAGCAGGAACTCGAAGATGTTAAAAAAGTCTTTCGAAGGGTTGAACAGACTGATTTCGACGGGAAATTTGCCAGAAAAACAAGAAATCTTTCAGTTGATGTTATCAATAAAGTTCAAAAGAAGAAATCTGCATTTAGTTTTCAGAATCTTACAAAATACCTTGTCCCAACACTTGGAATCTTTATTATTTTTTTACTTGTCTGGAAAGGCGATTTTCTTTTCAAACCTAAAAATACTTCAACACAAGTAGTAAATAATGTTGAAACGAAAGATTTAATAAAAATCAATCAGTCAGAACTATCAGTTGTTCTCGATACACTTGTCTCCGAGAATGATTATATGCTTGCCTCAGGAGATATAATATCATCAGTAGCTAACGACTTATCCAAAAATAGCCTGATTGAGAATAACAACTTAGAAGAAGTAATAACGGAACTCTATTCTGAAGAGGTATTAGGAAAATTTCTGCATATCATCGGAACAGATATGGTTAAAACAGAAATTGATTTTTATAACATCCTTAATGAAATTGATAATTTAGAATTAAATGATTTACAATTAATTATAGAGGAGTTGGAAAATGTTAAAATCCCATCTTAAAAGACTAATAATTTTTCCGATTGCATTTTTCTTAATGTTTAATTTTACTGCTTCCGCTCAACCAAACCCAAAAGCAATGGAGCAATTAAAGCAATTCAAAAAAATCAAGTTACTTGAAATTTTGGACCTTGACGAAGCGACTGCTGAAAAGTTCTTGGTCAAATACAATGCAAACGAAAAAAAGGTTGAAGAGAAGAAAAAACAGATGGATGAAGCAGTTCAAGACCTCGAAAACAGCTTGAAGAATGCAGCATCAAAAGATGAAATCTCGAAAAAGACCGAAAAAGTCTTGCAATTGACTCAGGAATTTCAAAAAGTCATTGATGAGTCGCTTCAATCAATGAAATCAATCTTAAACGAAGTTCAATATGCAAAGTATGTTATATTTGAACACAGGTTCCGTGGCGAAGTCCAAAAAGCTATTATCGAAAGAATGAAGAAACGTGGTAGGGGCAATCCCGATGACGAAGAGCCTCCACGCAAAAGAAAATGGTAATTGATTTGTTCCTCAGACAGCAATGTCTGATCTATCTTTTTACAAGCAGGGATGTTTGAATTTATAGTAGGACAAACATCCTTGTTTGTTATCAAAACGTATAATTTTTAAAAAAAATGATAAAAATGTATAAGGGAAAAAGAGTATTTTTTGAGAATATTCTCCAAAAACAAACATTTTTTACATTTTGAACGGTTTTTTTGAATTTTTTTTTAATTAAATTTTCTATACTACAATTATAAGGAGGACAAGATTCCTGTATCTTAGGTTGTGCAAAAAGCAGTCATTCTAAGGCGAAAGCGAAGAATTCAATAAGCCATAGAATTGTAATGGACTCTTCACTCCGTTCAGAGTGACAAAAAACAATTTTTATTCACATCTTCATACACAGGAATGAAAAGTTAGAAGGGTTTATTGATGGAGGTATAGAAATTTGACTGTTTTGATCTTAGATTTAGCACCAAATTATCAAAGAACGCAGTGCAAAGATAGCTTGACAGAGCGGAAAAATTGAGTGAATAGTTCAGGAAATACATATGGATTTGAGAGAGATTACAAATATTGAGTTATATCAACCCTACGGTAAACCGTGGGTTGATGGAATTGGTGTAGATGAAATCAGGATTTATAACATTCTTTGAGAGTGTGTTTTATAAAGTGATGATTACAGGGGGACACACCCCTTTATCCCCTCTCAAGAGGGGAAAATATGGATTGTTGTGTGGCTGAAGCCTAATAGTGAAGGGTATCATTGGACCCCGACCTGAAGGTCAGGGCTATTCATTAGCAATAAGACGAAGAAAAGAATCTCCTTCTCGCCCGTCATTCCTGTGAAAGACATCTCCTTCTTCCCTGTCATTCCTGTGCATACAGGAATCTCGTCAAGCCCAGAGACTCCTGCCTCAGCAGGAGTGACGTTACACAACTCCCTTGTCATTCCTTTGCATACAGGAATCTCGTATATCCTCGAAGCCTCCTGCCTCCGCAGGAGGGACATATCACTGGGAAAAGAGCCACCGCAGGATCAACGCTCTCGTCACTTACATCATTCCTTGCTTGATAACAAATCTAAAAAAATATTAATAAAAATTAATTTGGATATTAGAATTATTTTTATTATTAAGACACTTGTTAGGTGTGAAAGTTTTCCGAACACCGAACACCGAACACCGAACACCGAACACCGAACACCGAACACCGAACACCGAACACCGAAC
>JAOABA010000039.1 GCA_026418625.1 Candidatus Kapaibacterium sp. | reverse complement strand
TCTGACAGTTGAACAATATAACTATCTGCTTGATAATATCTTTTTATCGAGTTATCCGAATCCGACGTCAGGGAATACAAGCATAAGTATATCACTTCCCTTGCCCTCAAATATTGAAATGAATATTATGGATATTTTGCGCAACTCATTATTTACGAAAACAAATTCCTATTACAATGCAGGGTTACACTCCTTTGATTTAGACTTATCAAACTTTTCATCGGGGGTATATTTCTGCACCATCAAGACAGACATAGGAATGAAAACAATCAAAATTGTAAAAAATTAGTCGCTTGTATAAACTTTTTATTAAAGAGGCTTGCCATTTTGGCAGCCTCTTTTTTTTTGGTTTTAACAAATTAATCTAAATATTAAAATTAAAAGCTAAGATGGGTAGGTTTTGAATTCATTCTAACATACGAGTTTCGGGACGAAGCAATAATCTCTTATATGGTTGCCTCACTATCGGTTCAATATTACATCTTTGTATAGTAAATTCCTATAATTCGGGTAAATAGATGTGGAATTTTGAGTTGTGTATAATAAAAAAAGGACTGATATTATGTATCAGCCCTCTTCATTAGTATATTTTTAATATTACTTATTTTCAATATCCAAATCGTGGTCTATCACTTCATCCGTTGGCGTTATAGCAATATCAGGTGAATCTTTGCCTATTTTTGTTGGGTCAATTGCGCTTAAGAGTTCTTCTTCTTCCTTCAAAGCTGGCTCAAGGAACGAGAAACTCAAATGATTTCCACCTTCTGCAACATCCACAACAATTCTTGAACCACCTTTTAGATTGCCTCTAAGCATACTGTCAGCAAGATCATCCTCGACATATTTTTGAAGGGCTCTTCTCAAAGGTCTTGCTCCAAACTTTTCATCAAATCCCTTGTCAACCAAGAAATTCTTTGCATTCGTTGTTAGCTCAAGTGTCATATTATTTACTTGCAATCTCTTACGTAATTCTTCGAGCTGAATATCAATAATCTCGAAAATATGTTCTCTTCTTAGTTTGTGGAATATGATGAAATCATCAATTCTGTTAATGAATTCAGGATTGAACAACCTTTTGATAGATTCTTCTATTGTATTCTTCACATTTTCCTCTTCAGCAAGAGGCGTAGCCTCGGTGAAGCCAATTTTGCCACCCATTTTTATATCTCTTGTTCCAACGTTAGATGTCATTATAATAACAGTATTCTTAAAATCAACTCTTCTTCCAAGCCCATCAGTTAGAATACCATCATCAAAAACTTGTAATAAAATGTTGAAGACATCTGGATGAGCTTTTTCTATTTCGTCAAGAAGAATTATGCTATAAGGTTTTCTTCTGACTTTTTCAGTTAGCTGTCCACCTTCTTCATAACCGACATATCCCGGAGGAGCACCAACAAATCTTGATACTGTGAATTTTTCCATATACTCACTCATATCAATTCGTATTAAAGCATCTTCGCTATCGAACATAACTCTTGCAAGTGCTTTTGCTAACTCAGTTTTACCAACGCCAGTTGGTCCAAGGAACATAAATGAACCAATGGGACGCTTTGGATCTTTGAGTCCGGCTCTGGCTCTTCTGATAGCTTTGCTTAAATGTTCGATTGCTTCATCCTGTCCAACAACCATTTTCTTCAGATCGCTCTCAAGATTCATTAGCTTGGCTGATTCTCCTTCGGCAATCTTATTAACAGGAATTCCAGTCATCATCGAAACAACATCGGCTATATCGTCCTCTGTAACGGTGAAGTATGTTTCACTTGATTTTAACTCCCATTCATTCTTTGCTGCTTCGAGTTCGGATTGAAGCCTTTTCTCAACATCTCGAAGCTTGGCAGCTTCTTCGAAATTCTGGCTTTTGACTACCTGATTTTTTTGGAATCGCAGTTCTTCGATTTTTTCCTCAAGCTCTATTATTTCTTTTGGAACCTGAATATTTGCAAGGTGAACTCTTGCACCGGCTTCATCAAGAACATCAATAGCCTTATCAGGAAAATTCCTATCAGAAATGTAACGCTCTGAGAGCCTTACGCAAGAAATAATTGAATCTTCGCTATATTTAACATTATGATGCTCTTCGTATCTGTCTTTCAAATTTTCAAGAATTAGTTTTGTTTCTTCAGCTGACGGTGGATCAACAATGATTTTTTGGAACCTTCGGTCAAGAGCGCCATCCTTTTCAATATATTGACGGTATTCATCCAGTGTGGTTGCTCCGATACATTGGATTTCTCCCCGTGATAAAGCAGGTTTAAACATATTCGAAGCATCGAGCGAACCTGAAGCTCCGCCAGCTCCAACTATTGTATGCAACTCATCAATGAAAAGTATTACGTCCTTAGCTTTTTCAAGCTCGTTCATTACAGCTTTCATTCTTTCTTCGAACTGACCACGGTATTTAGTCCCTGCGACTAACGAAGCAAGGTCAAGCGTAACAATCCTCTTGTCGAACAGGACTCTTGGCACTTTTCTTTGCACGATTTTGAGTGCTAATCCTTCGACAATGGCTGTTTTGCCAACACCCGGTTCTCCAATCAGGACCGGATTATTTTTCTTACGTCTTGAAAGAACTTGGGAAACTCTCTCGATTTCTTTCTCTCTACCAATTACTGGGTCAAGTTTGTCTTCGAGGGCTAATTTTGTTAAATCTCTGCCAAAATTATCAAGAACAGGGGTTTTTACTTTCTCTTTTTGCCCAATCTTGCCAAAGTTAGGTGTTCTTTGAGCCTGACTTGGCTTACCACTAATAATATTATCTAATTCTTTTCTTGCATTTTCATAAGTAACCGAAAATTGAGAAAGAATTTGAGCAGAAATGTTTTCTTCATCTCTTAGTAATGACAATAGAAGATGTTCAGTTCCAATAACGTCAGATTTATACAATTTAGCCTCAAGATATGTAATTTTTAATACCTTTTCGGCTTGTTTTGTCAATGGAATGTTACCAATTGTAATCGTAGAACTTGAACCTTTAACAAAATCTTCGATCGTTTTTTTCAATTTGTAAAGGTCAACGCCAAGATTTCGTAAAATTTTGACGGCTATCCCCTCTCCTTCTCGGATGATCCCAAGCAGGAGATGTTCGGTTCCAATGTAATCATGCCCTAATCGCAATGCTTCATCACGACTCAACCTGATAACATCGTTAACTCTATTTGAAAAATTGCCTTCCATAAAAACTCTTATTTATTTAATATTTAGTTTACTATTTTCTTAATCAATGCTTTTATTCAATTAATCGGTGCTAATACCCCATTAATTAAGTAAAATGACGGTTTTAAGTTTTTTTTATTTAGAGAAATGAAATGTTCTATTTTTCACACCATTTCCACATTCTGGCTTAATATTTCGGCACGCTCTGCAATTTGTAAGTTTTGTATGATTGGGTCAAGGTCTCCCTCAATTACTTCTTTGAGTGAATAGTTTTTGTTTTCGCCTTCCAGTCTATGATCAGTAACTCTGTTCTGTGGGAAATTATAAGTTCTGATTTTTTCCGAACGGTCGCCCGATTTCACCATTGACTTTCTCGCTGAGGAGATTTCCTGTTGCTGCTTTTCCAATTCTAATTCATAAAGCCTCGACCGAAGAACTTTCATAGCTTTTTCACGATTTTTTAACTGGCTTCGTTCATCTTGGCAGGAAACAACAATCCCAGTTGGAATATGAACCAGTCTGACAGCAGTTTCAACCTTATTCACATTTTGCCCGCCTTTGCCACCCGAACGGAAAATGTCAATCCTTAGATCTTCATCTTTTATTTCAACATCAATATCCTCTGCTTCAGGGAGAACTGCAACAGTAGCAGCTGAAGTATGCAATCTACCACTTGCTTCTGTCTCGGGCACTCTTTGCACTCTATGGACTCCACTCTCGAATTTAAACAAGCCATAAGCATTCTCACCCGAAACTGAAAAAATAATTTCTTTGAACCCCCCTTTTTCTGATTCGTTAAAATCAATGATATCAATTGAAAAATTCTTCGATTCTGCATATCTTTTATACATATTAAACAAATCCCCAACAAAAATTCCTGCTTCGTCACCACCGGTTCCAGCTCTCATTTCGACAATACAGCTTTTCATATCATTCGGGTCTTTGGGAATAAGCATAATTTTTAGCTCTTCTTCAAGAGAATGAAGCTTTTCCTCTAATGAGTTAATTTCCTCATAGGCTAAATCTCTCATCTCCGAATCAGTATCGGGTGAATCAATTATTTCCCTCGTTGATTGAATATCCTCAAGAATTTTTAAGTATTTTTCTGATGCTTCTGCAATTGGTTGAAGATGCTTGAAATCTCGTGAAATTTTCTTATATCTTGAGACGTCATTTATTATTTCAGGGTTGTTGAGTTCATTGGATAGTTGTTTATATCGTTCTAATATTGATTGTAATTTTTCTTTCATTATATCAAAATTTTATTTATTTAAATATGACATTTTAGAGACGAAATGGTTTTTATTTAATTTAATATGAATTATTCACTAATTTTTCTTAATTTGTAAAGTTATTTTAATATAAACTTATGAAAATATTACACTTAAAGTTATTAACATTTTTTGGTTTTTTGTTTTTTTTAGCTTCTTGTGCCAAAGAAAACCCCTTGCTTGTAAACCCTCCATCACCAGCTGAAACCGTTAAAATTAGGCTTTTTAATCTTGCCGGAGATCAAAAAGAAAGAAAATTAATCATAGGTGGTGTTAATGAAACAAACCTAACTCAATATGAAAATCTTTCAGATACTATAAAACCTACACCTGAAGATTCAGTAACTCTTATAGTAAGAGGTGTCGGTGTTGAGGATTTTAGACTTACTGATAAATTTAGAGTAATCAGGAATACTAATTATACAATTTTTGCCCTTGAATCAACTGACAAAAGAAAGCCAGTTGATACTGTGATTATTCTTGGCACAACACCGGGATTATATATTAACCCAAATACATCTATAGTTTCTTTCATTAATACTAATAATGACACAAACGTAAGTTATTCCGTAATTATGGGTTGCCCAAGTGGAACACCAATTGCTCAGAATATAACATATAGGACAATTAGCTTTCAATCCCAACTACCAAGTGGGAAAATGCCTGTATCTTTAATCAAGCATTATCGAGATTCGATTAGAATCGTCGGTCTTTTCGAATTGGATTTAAAATCCGGTGATGAATATGGAGTTATAATCAGGTTCAAAGAAGGAAAAGAAATATTATATCAACTTGATCAAAATGACTTATCGAAAAATGCTTTAGCACAAGTTCCAAAAATCGAAAACAGCCAAAGCTTCATTAGAGTTTTAAACTTTTCTACAAACAGTATTAATGTAGAGAAATTCGAAAATGAACCTATTGTGAGCAATCTAAATGGTTTATCGATCGGTGATTATAAATCGGTTTCAGCTTGCGCCAGCACGATGAAAGATTCTATAAATATATTTATCTCCAACAATTTGAAGAGTTCTTTAACTACTTCGCTCGAAGTCTTAGAAAAATACACTTTATTAGTTTTTGACTCAAAAGAGGAAAAAGCTGGACTTTCGATTCTTGCCAAACCAATCAGATTATATCAGAGTCTCGAAGGCAAATCCTTAATCAGAGTTGTTAATGCTAATTATTTAAGAGACGGGCTAACTGTATCTCTCGGAGCAAGAAATGACACAAATTCAGCAGGATATAGAAGTGGCGATGTTCTTTCATCAGGATTAGCTTATGGTGAAATCTCTGATTACGTTATCTTACCCTCAGGGAGAGCCCCAATAACTGTTTTTTCTGCTGCAGCTCCCACAAGGCTTTTAAAAACGGCTATAGCACAATTCGAAAGCAACAAAAGATATCTCCTTGTAATTTTCGTTGATGACAAAGGCAAAGAGCAAATTACACTTGTAGAAGATAATGATGTTATTAAAAGCATTGAACCATTGAAAGAAGGGGTTTTCACTCAAATTATAAATGCTATTCCCGGCATTGGAAGAATGAATCTAAAAATTGAAAACATACTGAATAATGCTGTTATAGATTATACATCTTCATTAGCTACAGTCCTGCCAAATGAAGAAATCCAGATAACAGTTAATAACACAGCATATCAATTTAAACCAAGTAATTTCCCAAGCTCTATATTGGTAGCAACTGGTGATGAAAATAATATTGATATTTTCGATTTCACTGAGAGGCTTCCTGCCATCGAGACAAATCTTTATCATCGAAGATTCTTTAATGCCTGTAAAGAAATTCCTCTTGTTTCATTCAGGATTGATAGCGATTCCGGAGCTACTGTGGCAGATGCTGTGAAATATGGAACTAAAACTGATTTTTATGCTGAATATAACGACAGAAAACTCAGCTTTTTTGTAATTGATTATCAAAATCTTAAACGTATTTCAAAAATTAGTGATGTTTCTTTAACTTTTGGGAAAAATTACTCGATAATATTTACCGGTGATTCCAAAAAAGGAGGTTACTCTTTGATTATTCAACAAGAATACTAATTATTTTAAATATATATTTAATAAGGACTTATAATGGCTTCTAATTTACTAAAATCTATTATTTCTGTAATACTTTTCTGTTTCATCTTTTCTGAAAGCTACTCAATTAATTATCAAAGCTATCAACCAAATAAAACTAAAAATAATAATATCGCATATACTATTTTTGTTCCGGGTAAAAAACTACCAGATGGCACTCAGGAAATGGCTAAAATTTATGAAATACCCCAACTTCCTGAAGAATTTTACTTACCGAATTCTATTCATATTAAAACAAAGACTAATGTTGACATTTCAAACGACGGAAAGACATTTTATTCATCAGCACTGATGAGTATATTGAAGAATTTTAATGTTACAAAAATCAACGCTCCTTTTAGAAATCAGGGAGATATAGCACTTTCAAATTATGATGATGGATTAACCAGAATCTATGAAGTATTTTATTCTTATCCGGTTGATCCTTATGACCTTTGCAAGGAACTGATGAAAAACCCTCAAATTGAATACGCTACACCTGTATTCAAAAGATTCACAAATGATTTCTATCCTAATGACCCTGATTCTGCAAAACAGTGGTATATTGATAATATACAGATGAAAAAAGCTTGGGGAATAACTAAAGGGGATAAAAACGTTAAGATAGCTATAATTGATTCAGGTGTAGATTGGGAACATCCAGATTTAGCAGCTAATATTTGGACGAATCCGGGAGAAGATGGATTAGATGCCGAAGGTAAAGATAAAAGGACAAACGGTAAAGATGACGACGGCAACGGAAAAATTGACGATTGGCACGGTTGGGATATGATTGGGAATATAAGCCAAAATGAGCTTTTCAGCGGTCAGTATAAAGAAGACAATGACCCAAAAAATATATCTGGGTTTCACGGAACTCACGTTGCGGGATGTGCATCCGCAGTTACAAATAATAAAATTGGCATAGCAGGGATTGGTTTCAATTGCACACTCATCCCTGTTAAATGTTCCCCCGATGCCGCTACTTCTGGAATATTCAGAGCTTATGAGGCTGTAGCTTATGCAGCTAATCTTGGTGCTGACATCATTAATTGCAGTTGGGGCGGTCCCGGCTTTAGCCCTGTCGAACAAGAAGTAATAACTGCAGCATTTAAAAAAGGTTGTGTTATAGTAGTTGCCGCCGGGAATGACAATCAATTTAACATTGATGATGGTGGTCAATTCCCTGCTGGATATGATAATGTTTTGTGTGTTGGTGCAACAGGTTCAAACAACCGTGTAGCAAATTTTTCCAATATTGGAATTTCTGTAACTGTTTATTCTCCGGGCTCTTCAATCTATTCTACAATGCCTAATAATAGCTATTCCAATCAAAATGGAACTTCTATGGCTTCTCCAATTACTGCTGGTTTAGCCGGTCTCGTTAAATCATTACACAAAGACTGGACCCCCAAGCAAATTATCCATCAAATAAGAAGCACCTCTGATAATGTTGTTACTACAGATTCAACAAGAAGGCACATTTTTTATGGTAGAGCCAATGCTTATAAAGCACTTGATTACAACCGTGGGACAGGGAACGAAATTCCCGGTTTGGAAATTTCTGAGGCAAAATTCGTATCAGGCGATGCTTTAACCGATTACGACCCAAAGCTTATGTCTCTAAAAGTAACTAACTTCCTATCAAATGCAAATAATGTTAAAATTTCAATAACCTCTTTGGATAATATACTTTCAATCTCAGGAGGCAGTATAGATATTGGTAGTCTTGGGAATCTTCAAACAAAACCTTTTACCTTGATGGTCCAGCTACAAAAATCAAATCCTTGGTATCGTGGTTGGGCTAAATTATTGGTTACTTTTACAAGTGGGTCTTACAAAGATTATCAACTTTTAAAGGTTCCAATTCAAATCGAATCAAAAAACATTTATACACAAGTATTTGCAGTTCCTGATTATTATATGCCGGTTTGGTATGATGCAATGTCAGCCGGTGAAAATCTTCTTTGGGGTATAGGTCAAGGGGGCTTTCTTGGAGCTCAGGGTGGCTTCCTTCGATATTATAATGGACAAATTACTAATCGCTCTCTCGGTCAACCTGCTTTTGCAATCTATGCTTTCAATGAATCGAAGGCAATCGTTGGAACAAGCACTTCAAACGGAACAGTTTCAAATATTATGTACACTACAAATGGTGGCTCGAACTGGACTACAATCGGTGTTTCGCAAATAACTGGGTTCATTAACAAAATTCAATTTTTTGATGACAATAATGGTATATTTCAAGGCGATCCAAAGAATGGAAAGTGGGGTATTGGAAAGACAACTGATGGTGGAGCAACTTGGGAACAAATTCAAAATGTTCCATTGCCATTAACTAACGAAACTTGCTTCAACACTGCCAATTTTTGGAATGGTGATATTGGTGCCTTCGGAACAACCCATTCCAGAGTATATGTCTCAACTAACAGGGGTGAGAACTGGAAAGTTTCAACTATCAGCGGTGCCGGAGCTATTTATTATGTTGCTTTCAAGGATGAGTTGAACGGTTTTGCTGTTTATAATCAGTTGGGAGATACTACTTCACGAGTAGTAGCTTCGACATCGAACGGGGGAACAACTTGGATACCCAACAGATTCAGATTTCAAAGTGGTGCTATGCCTGTTGGATTTTTTAATATTAAGAACTCAAGAGGTTTATATGTAGTTTGTTCAGGTGGTCAGGTTTATTCAACTACAGATAATGGTGCCTCTTGGGATGCAGTTCTTAGCCAATATCACGGATCTGTTCAACTGGGAACCGGTTATGCTTATCGTTCAAACAGGGCAAAAGCTTGGAATTTATCAGAATCTGCAGGATATCTTGATTTTACCTTCGATCCTTTAAATGTTAAAAAAGAAGCCCAGCTCGTAACTTCAGCTAACGAAGATTTCGACACAGTAAAAGTTGGAAGTAGTAAATCCAAAACAATCAGCATAAAAAATACAGGTAATGTTGAGCTTAATTTTAAAAATTTCAAATTCAATGCAGGAGCAAACACTGATTCAATTGAATTCAGAGTTTTTGGAGCAATGCCAAGCTTAATAGCACCTGAAGAAGTGCTAAACATCAGAGTAAGGTTTGTTCCTGAAACCCCCGGTTCGAAAGAAGCCGATTTTATCATTGATTTCGAAGATGAAACAGTGAAAGATTTAGTTGTTAAATTGAAGGGTATTGCAGTTGAAGATGTCTCATCCGTTATTGATGAATATAACGAAAACAATAATATCAATATATTCCCGAACCCTGCAGGGGAATTTTTAGAAATATTGCTCCCAGATTCATACCTGCAAAGTCAGGATTCTCGTTCCAAGACATCATTCCTGCAAAGGCAGGAATCTGAAATCAAGATTTTCAACGTTCTCGGCGAGTGTGTATCATCAACTTTTGATAATCGAGGAACACACCCCTTTATCCCCTCTAAAAAAGGGAATTTGAGAATTGACATTTCAAATTTACCTTCGGGAATGTATTATGTCCGTCTTGGAGATTGGATCGGGAAGTTTGTGAAATTATAAAAATATTAGCAATTGCTGTGCGTCACTGACTTATATTTTATTAATAGAAACAAGCATATTCACAAAACAAATAGTTAATTTCTAAATGATGAAGAATATGCCAAATTTCAAAATTTTATAGTTAATGACCCTGATTCAGGAAAAATTATTAAGGGAACTAAAGGTTTAAGAAAGATAAGATGGAAGACAAACCAAAAAGGAAAAAGTGGGGGTATTAGAATAATTTATTATTGGGCAGTCTCAAAAGATATAATATTATTATTGTTTGCTTATGAAAAATCGCAAAAGGTTGAATTGACGAAAAAGCAAATAGAAATACTAAGAACAATTATTGAAAAGGAGTATAAATAATGGAAAAAGAACAATTTGAAAAATTGGTTGAAAGTGTCCGGGAAGGTGCTAAAATATTGAATAACAAAAAAAAGCCATCGAGATCATTTAAAATTGAACCAAACCGAATTAGGCTAATCAGAATTAAACACAATCTCACTCAAGATAAATTTGCTGAACTTTTGGGCATAAGTGTTGGGACCTTAAAAAATTGGGAGCAAGGAAGAAGAAAACCAACTGGTCCTGCGTCTGTATTACTTTCAATTGCAGAAAAAAATCCTGATGTCATTTTTAATAACTTTTAGGCTTACTAACAATAAAAGTTTATTTTCATTATATGAGGAGTATCTATTATCATAAACACTTTAAACTATACCCTAAACCATACCCCCCAATCCTTAATAATTGGAATTTCAAATTTACCTTCGGGAATTTATTATGTCCGTCTTGGGGATTGGACTGGGAAGTTTGTAAAATTATAAACCTATAATTTTTAAAAAAATGGATATTAATGAGAGAATAAATTATTGGATAGAGTTATCAAAATATGATTTTGATACTGCAAAAGTAATGCTAGATTCCATAGATTGTTATATGTTGGATTTATGTGCCAGCAAAGTGTTGAAAAAGCTCTTAAAGCATTATATACTAAAATTTATAAAGAAATTCCACCTAAAACACACAGCTTGAGTTATTTAATTGATAAAATCGGCATCGAAGAAGAAATGAGTGATTATTTTTCAGAAATTGTTGATAAATTAGAACCTTTAAATATTGAGGCAAGATATCCAACATACAAAGATGAAATCTTTGAATTGTTAACTAAGGAATACTGTCAAACAATTTACAAACAAACATCAGAGCTCTTAATATGGATAAAATCGAAGCTATAAAAAAGTCAAAAGAATTTGCAGATCTAATAAAAAATAGATTGGATCTTTCAAAGGTAATATTATTTGGTTCTTATATTAATGAAAAAAATTCTGAAATCAGCGATATTGATATTGCTGTGATCGTAAAGTCATTAGATGGTAATTATCTTTCAAATTTAAATCTGCTTTATAAATTGCGTAAGAAGATAGATTTATTAATAGAGCCAGTTTTATTCATTGAAGGTAAAGATCCCTCTGGCTTTTTAGAATTCATTGAAAAAAACGGTCTGATAGTATATCATAATCAGCAATAATTATAAGTTATTAATTTTTAGGTAGGTTATAATTTTTTGAGTTTTTAAAATTTTTCTATGTTTTGTTTTTTAATTTTTGGAAATATCGGAACAAAATAGTTTACAGATTAATTAAACCGCATCATTCAAGAAGATCAAAATTTATAATATATTTTATTAAACTCTTATTTAGTAAAAACTCAGTTAGAAAGCAAACCTTAAGATTTTAGATTACAGCCTTTACCTTGTAACAATGATTGAGCTTCTAAAATAATCCATAATGAAGAAAGCTTAAATCAATATTTACAATGTGTTTGGCGAATGTATTATTAAAAAAAGTTTTCATAATCCCCAAAACCTAACTCCCAATTTCTAAATTGACATTTCAAATTTACCTTCGGGAATTTATTATGTCCGTCTTGGAGATTGGCTTAAAAGGTTTCTATTAATTGAGTTTATAATTATATAAAGTAAATTTTAATGAATTTTTTTCTTTTCTATTTTTTTATACTAATTTCAATTTGGCTGTAATGAAATAAATGATTATTTTTCACGACTATGAAAGTTAAGGAAATTATTGAGATTATTGAAACTGATGGTTGGTACTTGGATAGAATCAAGGGAAGTCATAGACAATTTAAACATCCTGTAAAAAAAGGAACTGTTACTATTGCAGGTAAATTATCTGTTGAAATGCCAAAGGGAACAATTATTAGTATACTAAAACAAGCAAAATTAAGATAGGATTTAATATGAAATATACAATTATTATAGAAAAAGGTCCGCATTCTTACGGTGCTTATGTTCCAGATCTACCCGGTTGTGTAGCTGTTGCCGAGACTGAGTCAGAAGTAAAACAATTAATTCGAGAAGCAATAGAATTTCATCTCGAAGGTATTAAACTCAGTTCAAAAAAAATTCCAAAACCTCGTATAAAAACTATTGAAATGGAATTCACAATTTAGAATGCCAATTATTTATTGCTAATAAAATTCAATAAATATTTAAATAAATAATTATCAATTTCATTATATCAGCAATTAATTAATAAGCAGAAAATTGAATTGATAAAAAAATATTTAGCCCTCATTCTGACATATAAAGATAGGTATAATCGATAAAACTATTATTTGATTAGCTCGCCTTTACGAAACCCTATTTATTTAACACAAAAAGCAATGTATCTTAATTTTCCCCTCAAATACTCATTGAATTTTTAATTATCAATCTTTTTTTTAACTCTAATTCCTAAAAAAATTCTCTATAAATCTACTAAATAAATAAATTGTTTTCAGACTTCAGCTAAACATTTCCTTTTTTATATTCGGATTTAATTTTTAACTCAACCAAATAGTTCAATAATATAAGTTGGTCATAAATATTAAAATTTAATAAATCTTAATTCTTTTCGTTAAATAGTCTTTTATTACATTATTGAATGAAAGAATAGATGGAAGCAAATAATTCAGATAATTCGGTTGATAAAAGCAATCGCCCCTCTAATTTTATTAAAACTATTATCGAGGAAGACCTCAAAACCAATAAATGGGGTGGCAAAGTCCATACAAGATTTCCCCCTGAACCAAACGGCTATCTTCATATTGGTCACGCAAAATCAATCTGTTTGAATTTTGGCTTGGCTGAAGAATATAATGGAAAATGCAATCTCAGATTTGACGACACTAATCCTACGAAAGAGGAAGTTGAATATGTTGAGTCAATCAAAGAAGATGTCCGCTGGTTAGGTTTTGATTGGGAAGACCGTGAATTTTATGCTTCTGATTATTTCCAACAGCTCTATGAATGGGCAATTAAGTTAATCAAAAAGGGTAAAGCTTATGTTTGTGATCTCTCCCCAGAGGAAGTTCGCCAATATAGAGGAACTTTAACTGAACCCGGTATTGAAAGCCCTTACAGAAATCGCTCTATTGAAGAAAACCTTGACTTATTCGAGAGAATGAAAAACGGTGAATTTCCCGACGGTTCAAGGACACTTAGGGCTAAAATTGATATGAAACACCCGAATTTAAATATGCGTGACCCTGTAATGTATCGAATTCTTCACGAAGAGCACCACAGAACTGGCAATAAATGGTGTATTTACCCTATGTATGACTATGCTCACGGGCAATCAGACTCCATAGAAGGAATTACACATTCTATTTGCACCTTGGAATTTGAGGACCACAGACCACTTTATGATTGGTTCTGCGATGAACTCGAAATCCACCACCCCCAGCAAATTGAATTTGCAAGATTGAATCTTACCTACACTCTAATGAGCAAAAGAAAGCTCCTTGAGCTTGTTAAAGAAGGACTTGTTAATGGTTGGGATGACCCAAGAATGCCCACTATATCGGGCTTCCGCAGAAGAGGATACACTCCTGAATCAATCCGCAACTTTGCTGACCGTGTGGGAGTCGCAAAAAGCGAAAGTATTGTTGATTATGCTCTTCTTGAATTTTGTATAAGAGAGCATCTAAATAAAATTGCAAAAAGAGTGCTTGCTGTAATAAATCCCTTAAAGGTCATTATTACCAATTACCCAGATGATTTGGAAGAAGATCTCGAAGCCATAAACAACCCTGAAGATTTATCAATGGGCACAAGAAAAATTAAATTCACCAAAGAGATTTATATTGACAAAGATGATTTTATGATTGATCCACCCAAAAAATATTATCGTCTTTCACCCGGCAAAGAAGTTCGTCTTAGATATGGTTATTACATAACTTGCACTGGTTATAAAATTGATGATAATACAGGGGAAGTTCTCGAGGTATACTGCACTTATGATCCAGAAACAAAAGGCGGACAATCTCCAGATGGCAGAAAAGTTCAAGGGACAATTCATTGGGTTTCAACTAAATATGCAATCGACGCAGAAGCTCGTCTCTATGAGCATTTATTTATCAAGGAAGACCCCGATGATTATCCTGAGGGTGGCAGTTGGCGAGATAACATTAACCCTAATTCTTTAAAAGTTGTTAATATAAAAATTGAGCCTACTGTTTTAGATGATGATTTTAGCCAGAAATTTCAATTCGAACGTGTTGGTTATTTTTGTTTTGATAAGGATTCTACAAAAGACAAGTTGGTTTTTAACAGAACAGTAACCCTGAGGGACACTTGGGCAAAAATCAGTAAAAATTCATAAATTACACCTGATAAAATCTATAATACTATCGCCAGCTTCTTTTTTGTTTATGAATTCGAAGCCTTGCAATGGCATAATGTTTATCATTTTGGAATGCTCTATTATAATCAAGCCTTCATTTTTGTAAATTTTATTTTCTTTAATAAAGTTTAACAGATTATTTTCAATCTTTTTTTCGTATGGTGCATCTATGAAAATGATATCAGGCTTTTCTAATCCAGATTCAGAATGTCTTCTAACAAAATTTAGAACATCTTTTTTTATGATAGAGTAATTTTTCCCCTCGAGTCCGAGCTTCTCGCTAATATTTTTTATTATCTCACAAGCTTTTGGGCTTTTATCAACAAAACAGCAAAAATAAGCTCCTCTGCTTAAAGCTTCGAATCCATAAGCACCAGTTCCTGCAAACAAATCATAAACAATTTTGCCCTCAAAATCAATGATATTCTGTAACACATTAAAAACTATTTCTTTGACAAAGTCTGTTGTTGGTCTTGTTTCTGGAGGAACTTTAATATCGAAACGTCTGCCGCCAAACTTTCCGGATATTATTCTCATAATCAATAAATTTTATATCTTCTATGATAAGGATTAATACTCCCTCCAATGCAAGGCGGGTAAATATGAGCTGTCCTATTGCAGTATTCTTTGTCACGGTCGGATAAAAAAGTGGACATCATCCTGAATGCATTCATTCTCGATACTTTTATAGATAATTCCTGCAAAATTTCACTTGTTTGCTCTAAAATATCATTTTTTAAACCAATTCCAAACATAAAAGCGTTTTCAATACTAATTTTTGTCTCTTTTTGAAAATTTTTAATCTCAGATTCACAAATAAATGGTATATCAAATTTCTTATGAAAATTAAGAAGATTATAATAAAGAGGCTGAGTCTTATGAATAATGCTCAAATCAATGAATTGATTTTGTATTCCGATTATAGCTGTGCATTTATCAGCTATTTCCGGATAATTATAAATAAAAGCAGAATGAGCATTTAACTGGCTGATTTCAACATTATCAACCGCTAAATTGAATTTCTGAAAAAACTTTTTACATACTTCAAAATCCTGTTTGGATATTATTATTGCCAGCATTTTTAAAATGCCATTGTTATCAATTCCAAGTCTGACAATAGTAGATGCAAAATTCTGATATGTAAATTGAGGATAAATATTTCTTATTTCCTTATCAACTATCTTCGTCAATTCATCCAAATCATCTTCGGTTTCACTATTAAATTGTGTAACTAAAACATTCTCGCTCGGAAATGTAATTGCTACCCTATTGACCTGCGATTTGACAACATTAATAATTTTTTCCAGTTCATTAAAACCTTTAACAGAAATATCGCTTTCGGGATTTTCCAGAATCACTGGATTTTCAGTTGAATTAATATATTCAAGGGCTAATCCTTTGGGTCTTTCCCTAACAAGTGTAA
The DNA here is from genome assembly GCA_026418625.1 of Candidatus Kapaibacterium sp. Taxonomy (GTDB): domain Bacteria; phylum Bacteroidota; class Ignavibacteria; order Kapaibacteriales; family UBA2268; genus CALHRB01. The sequence continues at coordinate 11,693 of JAOABA010000039.1, read as the reverse complement.
CATAAACCCTATCGGTATTAAAATATACTGAAAGAATACATCCCATAATATCCTTAACAAAATTCCATCAAATATACAAAAATAAGTTTATCAAAACGCAATAGTTGTTTTAACTTTTAGCTTTTTAGCAAATTTTAATCTTAAATAAGAACTTTTATTAATAAAAATTAATGCTTAATTTTATCTTTCGTTTGTTTCAAAATTAAAAAACGGGTCAAATGTAATGAATGCAATGCCTTTAATCATAATAGCACTTGCAATATTTGCTCTTGCATATAGATTCTATTACAGTTTTATTGCAGCAAAAGTAGCCGTTGTTAATGAAAAAAATATCACTCCTGCCAATAAATTATACGACGGAAGCAATTACGTTCCAATGAATAAATATATACTATTCGGTCATCACTTTGCAGCAATAGCTGGTGCAGGACCATTAGTTGGACCAGTTCTTGCAGCTCAGTTTGGTTTCTTCCCCGGTTTTGCTTGGATGCTTTTGGGAGCCGTCCTTGCTGGTTCAGTGCACGATTTTGTGATTTTTGTTGCCTCAATCCGACACGATGGAAAATCATTAGCTGAAATTGCTAAAACAGAAATTGGAAAAATCAGCGGAGCAACTGCATCAGTTGCAATATTGATAATCATTATTGTTGCTCTCGCTGGTCTTGGAATCGTCGTAGTAAACGCATTAAGCGAAAGTTCTTGGGGAACCTTTACTATTGCAATGACAATACCAATAGCTATCTTTATGGGATTGTGGATGTTCAGATTCAGAAAAGGCAGAACAGGAGAAGCAACTATCATAGGTGTTATTCTGCTCACTCTGGCAGTGATTTTTGGAAGATATATACCCGGCTCATTTCTCGAACCTTATTTTCTTTTTGACCATAAAACATTAACAATCTTACTTTGCATATATGGCTTTTTGGCATCTGTTCTACCTGTTTGGCTTTTGCTATCACCTCGTGATTATTTAAGCTCCTTTATGAAACTTGGGGTCGTTGCGTTCCTTGCTATTGGAATAATAGTCGTTATGCCAGATATGAAAATGCCGGCATTTACCGTTTTCACTTCTGGTGGTGGTCCAATTATTCCGGGAACTTTGTTCCCATATTTATTTATTACAATCGCTTGTGGTGCAATATCCGGTTTTCATTCACTAGTTAGCTCCGGCACATCCCCAAAAATGCTGGAAAATGAGAAAAACATAAAATTTATTGCTATGGGGTCAATGCTTAGCGAAGGTTTAGTAAGTATTTTAGCATTGATTGCTGCTTGTAGTCTCTTTCCATTAGATTATTTTTTGATTAACATACCTGTTGATTCCTTCCCTCTCTTTGCTGATCAGCTTAGAGCTATGGGATTTACCGAATCTAATCTTGCTCATCTTAGTAAAGAAGTTGGCGAGGAATTAGCAGGAAGGACAGGTGGAGCTGTTTCTCTTGCCGTTGGTATGGCTCAGATTTTTTCCTCTATTCCGGGTCTTGAGTCCCTTATGTCTTACTGGTATCATTTTGCTATAATGTTCGAAGCATTATTTATACTTACAACTATTGATGCCGGAACAAGAATAGCAAGATTTATTCTTCAGGAAACAATCGGTAAATTTTATAAACCCTTTGCAAAAACAAACTGGTTACCGGGCAATATTTTAGCAAGTGGAATTGTAGTTTTTTGTTGGGGTTACTTTATTTATACTGGAAGTGTGTCTACTATCTGGCCTATGTTCGGGACAGCTAACCAACTACTTGCCACTGCTGCTTTAGTCATTGGAACTTCGTTTATCATCAACCGAGGTAAAATAAAATACGTATGGGTTACTGCTATACCTATGCTTTTTGTGGGAGTCGTTACAATTTCAGCTGGTTTGATGAATATGTTTAATATTTATCTGCCTCAAACTGCTATTCCGGGCAAGGAGTTTGTTGGTTGGATTAATTTCATAATGACTGCGATAATAGTTTCCTGCGTATTAATTATATTTTTTGATGCTGTTCCAAAGTGGTATCAAAAAGTTAGAACAAAAAATTATGTCCTTGACGAAGGAGTTACTCCAATTACAGTTGGAAAATAAAAAAAGAGGCGACCTCACTGAAGGACAGCCTCCTCTTTTTTATTTTGATGTTTATTAATTATTTATCATCAACTACGGTATAATCAGCTTCCTCTACGTTGCTTTTACCTGTTTGGTCACTTGAGGAACCAGAGGCATTACCTGCTGATGATTGCCCAGTTGTGTCAGTTCCAGCTTGTTGATACATAGTTGTTGAAACTTGGCTCCAAACCTGATTCAAATTATCAATTGCAGATCTTATATCAGATGGATTTTCCTTAACAGCTCTCTCGAGTCTTGCTTTGGCATCTTCAATTTTCTGCTTAGAATCAGCTGGCATCTTGTCAGCAAGATCTTTTAACTGCTTATCAGTCGAATAAATCAAATTATCAGCTTGATTTCTCAGGTCAATTTCTTCTTTTCTCTTGCGGTCTTCCGCAGCGTGGGCCTGAGCATCGTGCTTCATCTTTTCGACTTCTTCTTTTGATAAACCGCTTGAAGCTTCTATTCTAATATTTTGTTCTTTGCCTGTTGCTTTATCTTTCGCTGTTACACCAAGTATTCCATTAGCATCAATATCAAATGTTACCTCTATTTGTGGAACACCCCTTGGTGCTGGTGGAATTCCGTCAAGATGAAATCTTCCTAATGAACGGTTATCAGCAGCCATCGGACGTTCACCCTGCAAAACGTGTATTTCAACCGATGTCTGATTGTCAGTAGCTGTCGAGAATATTTCAGACTTCTTAGTTGGTATTGTTGTGTTTGCAGGTATCATCGGAGTCATAACTCCACCTAACGTCTCAATACCAAGTGTTAATGGTGTTACGTCGAGCAACAAAACATCAGTTACATCTCCGGCAAGAACACCACCTTGAATAGCAGCACCAACTGCAACAACTTCATCGGGATTAACGCCCTTTGATGGCTCTTTTCCAAAGAAATTCTTTACTAATTCTTGTATTTTTGGTATTCTGGTTGAACCACCAACAAGAATAACTTCATCAATTTGTGAGGGACTGAGTTTTGCATCGCTCAATGCCTTTTCAACTGGTCCAAGGGTCTTTTCGAACAAATCAGCACAGAGGCTCTCGAATTTCGCCCTTGTAATGTTAATATTTAAGTGCTTGGGTCCTTCTGCTGTTGCAGTGATAAAAGGAAGATTAACATCAGTTTGTAGCATCTGCGAAAGCTCGATTTTTGCTTTCTCGGCAGCTTCTCTAAGTCTTTGAAGAGCCATTGGGTCTTTTCTAAGATCAATCCCTTCGGTTCTCTTGAACTCATCAGCTAAATAATCAATTAGTCTTTGGTCAAAATTATCTCCACCAAGGTGGGTGTCGCCATTGGTTGATTTAACTTCAAAGACTCCTTCGCCGATTTCAAGAATTGAAATGTCAAATGTTCCACCGCCAAGATCGTAAACCGCAACAGTTAGATTTTTTCCCTTCTTATCCAGTCCATAGGCAAGTGCTGCCGCAGTTGGTTCATTTATTATTCTTCGAACAGTTAAACCAGCTATTTCACCAGCGTCTTTTGTTGCTTGCCTTTGAGCATCATTAAAATAAGCTGGAACGGTAATAACTGCCTCGGTTACTTTTTGACCAAGGTAATCTTCCGCAGTTTGCTTCATCTTCTGAAGAATCATCGCAGATATCTCAGGTGGTGAATATAACCTACCATCAATATCTACTCTTACTGAATTGCCGTCTTGAGATGGTTTTACGGTAAATGGGACCATAGAGATTTCTTCTGAAACCTCATTGATTCTTCGACCCATAAACCTTTTTATAGAATATACTGTATTTTTCGGATTAGTAACAGCTTGTCTTTTGGCAGCTTGACCAACAAGGCGCTCACCTGATTTTGTAAATGCAACAATCGAGGGGGTCGTTCTTCCACCTTCGCTGTTTGCTATTACAACAGGTGTGGTGCCTTCCATCACTGCTACCACAGAGTTCGTTGTTCCTAAATCAATACCAATTATTTTTCCCATTGGAAACACTCCTTTCTTTATTTACTTTCGAAATTGTTGATTTTCTTATATTAAAATTAATATTTAACGTTACACTAAATTATTTATTTACAAATATTTTTGAATTCCATTATTCTGAAATTTAAGTCAAAATTTCAAAATAAAAGAATCCATTTTTTTCAATAAAAGGGGAGAATTTAGCCAAAGAACCAAATTCTCCTTTAATATATCAATTTTTATACCTAACATAATCTATTTTATATCAATAAATTTTTCTTCCGGTAATTTTTTTGGGACAACTACCTTCAAAATACCATTGTCATAGGATGCTGTTATTTTTTCACTGTTAACGTTTTCGTTTAGTTGGAAATTTCGCTCGAAGTGACCAAAAAACCTCTCGTTAACATATACTTTTTTAACGTTTTCATTTAAATTTTGTTTCTCAGCCGTAACACTCAAAACCTTGTCATCATTAAATACAACTTTTATTGAATTTGGGTCAACTCCGGGCAATTCAAACTCAAAATACAAGTTTTTTGCATCCTCACTAATATCAGTTCGAGGGCGAAAACCCTTGAAATAGGTATTAGGTGAATAATCGTAACCGGCATATCTATGCATATTTCTTATTTTCATATTCATCAAGTCTTTATTACAACATATATTCATTGTGTTAATCATTTTTTTTCCTTTGTTTAGTTAAAAAATTCAGTTAATTAAAAATGCGGTGCAACCTAACTGCTGCACCGCATCAAAGCTTACGAAATTTTGATTTCGACCTCTTTTGGTTTAGCAGGTTCGACCTTTTCCAAAGTAATGCTAAGAACACCATTATCAAACTTAGCATTAATCGAATCAGTTTTAAGGTTATCCGGGAGTAGGAATGAGCGTGTGAACATTCCATAGTTTCTCTCAACTCTGATATAATTCCTGTTTTCATCCTTGTCTTCTGATTTGACTTCTCGTTTCTTTTCACCTTTAATAATCAGGTAATTATCATCGTTGATCGAAACTTTAACATCTTCTTTGGTTAATCCGGGTAATTCAGCGGTGATGTAATAATTTTTATCATCCTCTGAAATATCTACCCTTGGAGAAAAATCACCAAATTCGATGTTAAAACCTTTTTCAAATTCTGACAGGAAATCACTCATTCCCTTTGTAATGCTTTCAAAACCTCTGAATGGATCAAATCTTACTAGTGCCATATTAGTTCCCTCCTTTCTTTTGATTAATTAACTTTTATTTCAATTTCTTTTGGTGCAGGTGGCTCAATTTTTGGAATAGCTAAGTTGAGCACGCCGTTTTCATAATTTGCTGTGATAGCGTTTTTATCTAAATTGTCAGGAAGAATAAATGACCTCATAAACTTTCCGAAAGCTCTTTCAGTCCTAAGAGTGGTTTCACTTTCTGACTTTTTCTCGAATTTTTTCTCGCCACTTATGGTGAGAACGTTATCATCATTAACAGTTACCTTGACATCATCTTTTTTGATGCCGGAAAGTTCAGCTTGGACATATACATTCTTATCGTCTTCGAAAATGTCCACTCTTGGTTTGAAAGTGCTTCCCTCAAAATTGATATCAGGGGTTATTGTTTTGAATAGCTCATTCATTCTGCGAGCCATTCTTTCAAAGCTTCTGAATGGATCATATCTCATAATTGTCATAGCTAACACCTCCTTTTTTTATTTTGTTTAACATTTATTTTTTTGACTTTCGCCTTATTACATTATGAAAAGTGTGCCAAAATCATATTTCTGTTAAAATGACATAAATAGATGAAAATATTTCATAATTAAAGCTATTATTAACTGACATTTTGGCAGGTTTCAAAAAACAATGTCATAATAATATGTCATATTGTCGTATATTGAAGTTATTTTGTCATACCACCCGAAATTTTTTTCTTTTATATTTTCAATAAAAGTGATTATTTTTATTTTTTTATTCTAAATGAATTTAAAATGCCTGAAACAGAATTATTCAAGGAGATTTCTTCCCTCCAAACTGAAAAAAGGAATCCCAAAAGTGAAAATATTGATAAATCTTCAACTATTGACATTTTAAAAGTAATTAATAATGAAGATAAATTAGTCCCTGAAGCTGTTTCGAAAGTAATTCCAAAAATTGCTGAAGCTGTAGATATCTTAGTTGAAGCCTTTAAAAAAGGTGGGCGACTTTTTTATTTCGGTGCAGGAACAAGCGGGCGTCTCGGCATATTAGATGCTGCAGAATGTCCCCCAACTTTCGGAACTGACCCCGAAATGGTTCAAGGAATCATTGCAGGTGGCAAAGAAGCTGTTTTTGTTGCTCAGGAAGGAGCTGAAGATAAGCCCGAAAATGCATATCTATATTTTATCGAAAGAAAAATCAATCCAAATGATGTAATTTGCGGAATTGCTGCATCCGGAAGGACGCCATTTGTTAAAGCCGCTATTGAAAAAGGAAAAGAAATTGGATGCAGAACAATCTTCATTTGCACAGTTTCTCAAGAAAAAGCAATCGAATTAGGTGTTTCACCTGATGTCCTCATAAGTTGCGAAGTTGGTCCGGAGGTCATAACAGGCTCAACTCGTATGAAATCAGGAACAGCACAAAAACTAATTCTTAATATGATTTCAACTGCTGCAATGGTCAAATTAGGGAAAACCTTCGGCAATATTATGGTTGACCTTAAAATTACCAATAATAAGCTAAGAGAAAGGGCTAAAAGAATATTGATGGAAATAACGGGCGTCAGCCACGATGAAGCTGTAGAATATCTTAATAAAAGTCAGGGAAACGTAAAAATTGCTCTTGTTATGATTTTGGGCAAAGTTGACTATAATAAAGCAAAAAAGATTTTAGATGAATCAGATGGCTTTGTTAGGGTAGCCATTGAAAAAATTCTGGCTGTTAACTCATAATTCTAATTTAGATTGTTAAAATAGTCAAAATTTACTAATTTGCTAAATTATAATTATTTAAATAAAATTTGAGGATATTAGAATGAAAGTGATTAATTTTTTAATGATGAAAATAATTCTGTTGATGTTTATCACAACACTTGCTTTCTCACAAGAAAAAAGCTTTATTCAGTCTGCTTACGAAGCAATTCAAAGAAAAGATTATAAGTCAGCCCTTGAATATTATACCAAAGCTATCGAAAAGCAAAGTAATTACGCTCCATCACATTATGGAAGAGGATTAGCGAATTCTTATCTTGAAAAATACTCAGAATCAATTCAGGATTTCACCGAAGCCCTGAATTTAGACAGAAATTATCACGAAGCCTATTATGCAAGGGGGTTAAGTAATGCTAAAATTGGTAATAATCAGGCAGCTCTGCACGATTTTTCAAAAGCAATTGAGCTTAATAATACTAATGCTGCTTACTTTTATGCGAGAGCTAATATGTATAGTTTTTTGGGACAATACAGCAACGCTTTAGCTGATTATAACAAAACAATTCAACTTGATCCTAACTTTGGTTTGGCATATTACGGTAGGGCTGTTGTCTATAAAATTGAAAAAAAGAAAGAGCTTGCCCTTGCTGATTTTAATAAATATCTCCAAATGAACGGCGACAGAGACGGCTTACAATCAGAAGTTCAAAGATTAATCAAGGAAATAAATGAACCCGAAGAAGACTAAAAGCAATAGTTTATTTTTAATACTAATTTTATCTTTTTTTTTAAATTCTAATTTGTTCGGTCAGGAAATATCTCTTGGCAGAATGAACGGCAATTTCCAGCTTGAGGCTCAAACTTATGCAAAAGACAGTCTTATTGGAGCTCAGGAAGTTTCTGAAAAACTTCTTTCCCGTGGTTTTCTATATCTAAATTATACTTTGGGCAATTTTTCTGCTAATATACGATATGAATATTATCTAAACCCAATTTTGGGCATTGATCCAAGATACGAGGGAACTGGTTTTGGGCATAGATCCCTAAACTATTCTACAGATTTTATTGATGTTACTGCAGGAAATTTCTATGAGCAATTTGGTAGCGGAATCATTCTTCGAGCTTACGAAGAAAGAGCTTTGGGGTTCGATAATGCTATTGACGGAGCAAGATTCAAAATTCGTCCTCTTGATGGTATCGAGTTTACTGGATTAATCGGCAAGCAGAGATTTTTCTGGGGATTATCTGACGGTATTCTTCGAGCAGGAGACATTAATTTACAAATGGACAGGTTGTTCGGTAATTTCCTTGGAGAAGGTCTATCATTTTCTCTTGGTGGCTCTGTTGTCAGCCGCTTCCAAAGGGATCAGGAATCATTTTACTATCTTCCCGAAAATGTTCTTGCTTTTGCCACCAGAGCCAACCTTAGTGGAGAGAGCTTCAATGTCGAAGGTGAATTTGCTTATAAATTTAACGATCCAAACGCAACAAATAAATTTACATATAATCCCGGAACAGCTCTAATTCTGTCTACAACTTATTTCACTGAAGGAATCGGTATTAGCTTCGATTTCCACAGAGTTGACAATATGGATTTCAGAACTGACCGAGAAGCAAAGGGTAATAATCTGAATGTAAACTACCTGCCCTCTTATTCAAAACAACATATTCACAGATTAGCAACTCTTTATCCTTTTGCAACTAAACCAAACGGCGAAATCGGTATTCAAGCTGACTTCACTTTTACTGTTCCCAAAAATACTTTCCTTGGAGGTGAACACGGAACTACTTTCACCCTGAATTATTCAAGAATTCATTCTCTCGACACAACCCATATTGATGAATTTAAGTATAATTCTCCTTTTTTCGGAATTGGTAAACGTCTGTTTTTTCAGGATATTAACTTAGAAATTATTAAAAGATGGTCAAAATCATTTGAGTCTAATATTTCTTTGATTTATATCAATTATGACAAAGATGTGATGGAGAACGAGGGTGCTCCGAAATATGGAACGGTCAATAGTTTTATGACTTTTTTCGATTTTATCTATAAATTTTCAGCTAAACAGTCATTAAGAATTGAATTACAGCACTTGTTCGCTAAACAGGACTCTGCAGTGAAAGATCCCGATAACGTAAATGGCAATTGGGCTTTCTTTATGGCAGAATATACTATTGCACCAAACTGGTTTTTTAGCTTTATTGATGAAATAAATTATGGTAATCATTATGATTACCTCAGGCTTCATTACCTGACCGCTTCAATTGCTTATATAACAGGACCGACAAGAATTAGTTTGAGCTACGGAAGGCAGAGAGGCGGAATTATTTGCGTTGGAGGTGTTTGCAGACCCGTCCCAGCGGCTAATGGGTTCTCATTGTCTGTAACTTCTTCTTTCTGATTGTGTTATTAAATTTGATACAATACTAAATATGGATAAAATTATGAAAATAAAATATAGTATTATTGCTTCAATTTTCTTAATGGTTCTTTTCCTTTATTCTTGTGATATTATTGAACCACCCTATAGAGAAACGACTAATGTTGATACAAGCACTACAACTTTCGTCCGTAAGGTTTTGATTGAGGAATATACCGGCTTTCGTTGCGGAAATTGCCCTGAAGCAGCCGAACATGCCCATAAATTAGCTGAATTTTACAAAGGGAAAGTTTACACATTAAAAGTTCACGCAGGTTATTACGCAATACCAACAAATCAATATACTTATGATTTCAGGACAACTGAAGGAACAGAACTCGATAAATTTTTCGGTTGCAGTAAAGCAGGTAATCCCAACGGTTTGATTAGCAGATATGGTTTTCCTGCGAAAGCTCATATATTAAGAGACCAAAAATGGGAAGAGGCAATAAAAAGTTTACTAAAAGAAAAACCAAAAATGTTGATTAACCTCAACAATAGCTACGATGCGCTTACAAGGGAAATTACTTCTAACGTAGAAATCAAATTTCTGGAGGATAGCAAACCAAATTATGCCCTTGCAATGTATATAGTTGAAGATAGTATAGTTCAATATCAGCAGGACGATAGACGCCGCCCCCCCGACGTTTGGGACTTTGTCCATGATGACATCCTTAGAGGCTCTATGAATGGAACTTGGGGTAGTATTATAAGCGATACTCCGATACCTGCTGGAACTACAATTCAAAGGCAATTTAAATATATCATACCTCAGGAAAAAGATTGGCGACCTCATCAAATTAAGATAATGGCTTTCGTCCACGACCATCAGAACTCCTATGAAATTTATCAAATTGAGGTAAAGAAAATTATACAATAGAAATATATGCTACTTTTTTTTGAAGATTTCGATTTACCAGAAGATGAACGCATACCTTGGGTGCTGGTTTATACAACCAACACTCTAATTGATGCAGAAATGTTCAGGGCAAATCTCGAAGGTGCCGATATACCCGTTCAAGTATTATCACAAGTGGATTCGACAAGGATGTTTTCCGTTGGAGAGCTTGCCATTGTTAAAATTTTCGTGCAAAGCCCCTATTATGAGCAAGCAAAAGAAATCATTAATCATATTGAGTCCAATGAATATAATGATGATGGAATAGAAGTTCGATACTAAGTAGCTCAAGCATCCCTGCTTGAGAGGCTCCGTAAAAAGAAAAAAAGGCATAAGTCACTCTGAACGAAGTGAAGAGTCTATTAAATTTCAATGACTTAAATGATATGGATTCTTTGCCTTCGGCTCTGAATGGCTGGTTTTTACAGAGACTCGGAGGCAGGAGTCTCCCACCAATAAGTCACTCCTGCGGAGGCAGGAGTCTTAAAGAATACAAGAGATTCCTTGACAAGCAAGGAATGACAGTTGAGAACAAGATTCCTGTTTGCACAGGAATGACAGGTGAAGACGATATTCCTTTATTCGTCTTATTGCTCATTAATAGCCCCAACCTTCAGGTTGGGGTCCATTGTTTCCCTTTACCATTCGACTTCAACCAAACACCAATCCATATTCCCCTCTTGAGAGGGGATAAAGGGGTGTGTTACTCTGTAATCGCTTTATAAAACACAATCACCAATCAAATTATAAATCCTGATTTCATCTACACCAAATCCATCAACCCTACGGTTTACCGTAGGGTTAATAATGCTCAATATTTGTAAACTCACTCAAATCCAAATTTATTTCCTGAACTTTTCCCTCGATTTTTCCACTATGGCAGGCTATATTTGCACTGCGTTCTTTGATAATTTGGTGCTTAATCAAAGATAAAAAATTGTTCTGTTGCTATTCCTTTGATAGAGGCTGTGTAAAACTGAGCCGAAGGCGAAGAATCTAAGTTACACAAGTAATTGAATTATAATGGACTCTTCACTTCATTCAGAGTAACTTATTTTAATTTTTTATTCATCTTACACAGACTCGAAAGCAGGATGCTATCGCCAATATGTCACTCCTGCGGAGGCAGGAGTCTCTGAGAATATAAGAGATTCCTGTATGCACAGAAATGTCAGGTGAAGACGATATTCCTTTCTTCACCTTATTGCTCATTAATAGCCCCAACCTTCAGGTCGGGGTCCATTGTTTCCCTTTACCATTCGGCTTCAGCCAAACACCAATCCATATTCCCCTCTTGAGAGGGGATTAATGGGTGTGTCCCTATGTAATAGCTTGATAAAACACAATCACCAATCAAATTATAAATCCTGATTTCATCTACACCAATTCCATCAACCCTACGGTTTACCGTAGGGTTAATAATGCTCAATATTTGTAAACTCACTCAAATCCAAATTTATTTCCTG
>JAOABA010000023.1 GCA_026418625.1 Candidatus Kapaibacterium sp. | reverse complement strand
GATTGTATTGATTGTCATAATAGACCCTCTCATATATATCAGCAGCCTAATAGAGTTATTAATACTTATATGTCATCAAATTTAATTGATAGAAATTTGCCATATATTAAAAATCTTGGAGTTCAGGTTCTTGAGTCCTATGTTCAATCAAGAGAAACTTCTTACAAAGACATTAAAGATTATTTAACAAATTATTATAAAAACAATTATCCTGAAATTGCAAATACAAAACAAGCGTCAATTGAACAAGCTGTCAATAGCCTCAATAGAATTTATTTAAGGAATTATTTCCCATATATGAAAGCCAATTGGAAGAATTATCCAAATCATATCGGTCATATGTATAGCCCCGGTTGTTACAGATGCCATGACGGAAAACATGTTAGTGATGAAGGCAAAGTGATAACGATGGATTGCAACGCTTGTCATACAATTGTTACTCAGCAAGTTCCTAATCAACCGATGCAGGAATCAAGTATGGGGCTTGATTTTATCCATCCGGGTGGAATTGATAAATTCGCAGAAACAAAAAATTGTGTAACTTGCCATGGAGCCTATCCCGCAAAGAAACAGAAAGTGGATATGTCAAAAAAATAATATTAAAATTTAAGAATTAACAGTAATTTTCAGGATAGAAAAATCATCTGGTAAGTTATTGTGAGTAAGTGATTTTAGATAATCGTATAATAAGTCTAATTCTGTTTCATTTTGGTTTTGGTTTTTGACTAGAAAGTTCTCGAGTTCGTCATAAGTCATTAAATTTCCATCATTCTTTGGTATTTCATAGGCACCATCAGAGTAAATATATAATTTGAAGTGATCGCTAAATTTAAAATCTTCGTATTTAAATTCATACTCTGGCAATCCACCTATAAAAAAATTAGTAGCAAATAATTTTTTAGAGGAGTTTTTATCAAGTAATATAATAGCTGGAGGATGTCCCGCAGAGGCATATTTTAGAATATTATCCGAAATATTAAAAACACCATACCACATTGTGAAATACAGTTCATTAAATTCTGTCATCTGATATTGATGGTTTAAACCATGCAGAACATCTGCAGGATTTCTATAATCTACTCCGGGTATGTTTTCAAATCTAAGGGAATTATAAACTGATACAGAGTGGAGAGCAGATTTAACGCCATGTCCAGAAACATCCAACAAGTAGAAAGCAAAGTTTGATTCATCAATCCAATGATAACCAAATATATCTCCTCCTAACTCAATAGAGGGATAGAAACGCCAATCAATTTTTATTTTTGAGTCTTCATACTTTTTTGGTAAAATCGAAGAAACATATCTTGCCGCTGCTAATAGTTCATTATGCATAGCATTTAAGTATTTATCTTTTGTTTCGTTCAATTCAATCAATTTTTTATTTTGGTCATTTATTGTTTGATTCTGTTCTTCTGATATTTTTAATTGTTTTGAAATTTCAATATTTTGATTTCTAATAATCTTCTCTACTTTTATCCTATAACGATATCTTAAAACCAAGCCGAGAATTAAAAAAAATAGAAGAATAGAAAAAACTATTAGCGAATATAGAATAATGTTTTGTCTTGCAAGGTTTGATTCTTGTAGTAAATTATCTTTTTTAAGTAATTCAATTTCCTTCTGTTGCGATTCTGTCTCGTACTTAATCAAATTATTAGTAATTTTATTATTTACCTCTGAGTTCAAAATTGAATCCTTCAAATTTGAATAGAAAATATGATATTCTAAAGCCTCTTGATAATTTCTACTTTTTTGGTAAGATTTGAACAGACCTTCGTATGAGTCGAGAATTAATCTTGTGAAATCATACATAAAAGCATTTTTCAGAGATTCATTAAATAATTTCTTTGCTTCTGTTAAATTGTTTCTATCTAATTCAATTTTGCCTCTAAGAATTGTGATATTGGTCTTACCATAATTATTATTAATTAAGGTGAATATTTTGTATGATTCATCAAAAAAAATAACAGCGGAATCGAGTTTTCTTATTTGAAAGTATATATTTCCAAGGCTTACTAATGAGTTTGCTAACCCCGATGAGTCCTTAAGTTTTCTCCTTAAATCTTTCGCATTATTATAAAACAATATTGCAGAATCAATCTTATTTGTGCTTTGATATAAATTACCTAGAAGGTTATAATTACTTGATAAACCCAATTCAAAATTATATTTTTTATTTATTTCTAATGACTTATTCAAAAAATCGAAACACCTGACATTATCATTAAAATTTCTATAAACAACTGCAAGGCACTGATAAGCCCTGGCAATTCCTTTATCATCATTCATTGAGGTATATAATTCAAGTGCTTGACGAAAATAGTCTTCTGCTCTGACAAATATACCTTTAACATTGTAACTTAAACCAAGGTTAATCATTGCCTCGGCTTTTCCCTCAAGGTAATTAATTTTGTTAGCTTTCATTAAGGCTGTCTCCGCAATTTTTATGGTAGAATCAACAATATAATAGAATTTATATGTTAATTTATTGAGGGAGTCAACTTCAGCTTTTATTATATCAGTATTACTTGAAAATACCTTATCATTTATTAAAATAATAGAAAAAAATAGGATGGAAATGAATAATATTATTCTGTTGAACATTATTTTTCTGATAATTTAGTTAAACCTAAATAGAAAAATTCAATTTAATATATTTTCTTATAATTTCTTTCATTATATTTAAATTTCTTGATTTAAATATTTTTGGAGTAATAATGCGTATTAAAATTATACTATGTCTGTTTTTCTTTTCTTTTATACTAAACAATAATATTAATGCCCAATCAGATGATGCTTTTCAACAAATAATGAATAAACTTGGTATTAATGAATCGAATCTCGGTTTTAAACCGAAGGGATATTGGACACGCTATCCTGTCTCAACAGATATTCCCTATAAAAATATTGCATTTGATGATTTGTTCGCCGAACCCCACAGAATTTATGATTTTGTGAGGAATATGGCTCTTTCCGTTGAAGATTTTCTTCATCCTGAATATATGAAAAATACCAAAGACGGTATAATGAAAGTTGGTTATTATTGCGGAGTAAATAATATCACTTCTCAATTCAGAGCATATAACGCTTCACTTTGGGCTGATATTGATTCTGTGGAACCATTACTCAACGCAATCAAAGAAATTTATTTATCAACTAATTCTATTTGGAAATATCATAGAATCGGAGAAGCCGCAGACTTCCCTCTGGTGGAAAAGGATTATCGGGAAGCCATTAAAAATATTCATCCTGAAGTTCAAAAAATTGTAGCAAAGACAGTTATTCATCTAATATCAGCCTATAGGTTCCGACAGATTGGAATGAGGAATGTTGATTGGAAAAAAGCTGCATCCTGCTGGAGAATACGTCATCTTGGTGAGACACAATTTGATGGTATGGGTTATTATCCCGACCTTGAGGATTGCGCCAAGAATATAGATATAAATTCAATTTATTATTCGGGTTTAATTTTAATGGAGTCTGCCCAAAAATTAGCTGACAGCCTTATTAACTTAAAGAAAACAAATAAAAAGATAGATTGGAAAAACCAAAACCTGAACATAAATACCCCAATTGGAAGGATTATTATAAGTGGAACAAGTGATGATACTCATCAATACACCGATGCGATTTTGGTAGTAGATTTAGGTGGAAATGATACATACAAAGGCTGTGCCGGAGGCACTTATTCGCTTGATATGGGAATTTCGCTCTATGTTGATCTCGAGGGGAATGATAGCTACATCAATGAGGATGAATATACAGTTTCACAAGGTGGTGCAATCTTTGGTGCGGCTATGTTGCTCGATATGTCAGGCAATGATAGATATTTTTCCAAAAGACTCTCACAGGGTGGCGCTATGCTTGGTTTTGGTATTTTAGCAGATATGGATGGTGATGATAATTACGATATGTGGACTGATGGACAAGGTGCTGCATATTTTGGAGTTGGGCTTGCTATTGATAACAAAGGAAATGATAAATATCGTCTTTGGGGTGATGGACAAGGATATGGTGGTGTTGGTGGTGTTGGTGTATTAGTAAATCGAACTGGAAACGATTATTATTGGGCAGAAAAAGATGTAAACAAGGTATTTAGACCAGACCTTCATTCGAAAGACAAAGAACATAATTATACCTATTGCCAAGGAAGTGGTGTAGGACGTAGAGGAGATGTTACTGACGGACATTCATGGGCAGGTGGTATGGGCGTTTTAATAGATATTGCCGGAGATGATCTATATGAGTCAGGTAATTGGTCTCAGGGTTGTGGTTATTGGTATGGTATGGGCTTTTTGTATGATGGGAACGGGAATGATAAATACATTAGCACAACCTGGTCTCAGGCTTGTGGTGCTCATTTTTGTATAGGAGGTTTGTTTGATGATGGAGGAGATGATGAGTTCCAAATTTGGGAAAATTGGGCTTCAGGAATGGGTTTCGGACACGACTATACTGTGTCAATTTTCTACAACAAGGGTGGTAATGATAAATATAAATTAAAAGATGATGGCCTCGGCTTTGCAATTAATAAATCTCAGGTCTTTTTTATTGATACTGATGGAAATGATACTTATACCCGTGGAACAAAGGGCAGAAATTATGGCTGGAATAATTTCACACAAAACAATCCACCCGGAGTAGAATTTTTATATCATTTATATTCTGATCAAGTCTGTGTCTTTGCAGATTTGAAGGGTGATGATAAATATTTTCAGGAAGACTTCGAAACAAAGAAAAGAACCGATGATTCATTAATGAAAAATAATTTCGAATGGTTCTCACCAAACGTGGAGGAGCTAAAAAATCTTCAACAAAAAAAATATTATGGTATTGGTATAGATTTTAGTAATTATGATGGTAATGAACCTGAATATTTTCGTTTCAAGATGAAGAAAAGATACGAATTCCTTGAAAAGTAAACTTAATGGTTGAACTAAAAGAGATATTAAAGCCAAGAGCTAAAGAAATTGGTTTTGATTTGATTGGCTTTGCCAAAGCTGAACCTTTGGAAAATGAATTTGATAATTATCTTTATTGGCTGGAGCAGGGCTTTAATGCCAAAATGGAATATCTTGAAAGGAATAAAGAGAAACGAAAAGATATTTCTTTAATACTTGAAAATGCAAAAACTGTTATTGTAACCGCAACAAATTATAACACACCATTCTATCATAATCAGAGTCTAAATAATTCTCAAGGGAAAATTTCTCGTTATGCTTGGGGTGAGGACTATCATAATGTAATACTTCCAAAATTGGAATTGTTAGCATCGGAAATCAGTAAAATATACCCTGAAGCTAAATCGAAATGTTATGTGGATACAGGTCCAATTCTCGAAAAAGTATGGGCAGTAAAGGCAGGTTTAGGGTGGCAAGGTAAAAACAGTCTGATTCTCACTAAAAAATTTGGATCTTATGTTTTTTTAGGTTTGATAATAACAAGTGTTGAGATTGAACCTGATTCTATAATTCCTGACCATTGCGGAAAGTGCAGTTCCTGTATTGAAAGTTGTCCAACAAATGCCATTGTCCAACCAAAAGTAATTGATTCAAATAAATGTATATCATATTGGACAATCGAAACAAAGGGCAAAGCTGACTTTCCCGAAAATGTAGCCAAAAATTTGAAAAATTGGGTTTTTGGTTGCGATATCTGTCAGGAAGTATGTCCTTGGAACAGAAAAGAAGTGTTTACTGATGATGTTTCATTTTTCCCAAGACAAAATCAGACTATTTTAGAAAGTGATTATTTTAATCAAATGAGTGAAGATGAATTCAGTATCAGATTTAAGAACAGTCCAATCAAAAGAGCCAAATTAGAAGGTATAAGAAAAAATATTTCCTACATAAAAAAATCCGAGTAGAAAAAACTCGGATTTTTTGATTATTAAAATATTTAAAGTTATTTTATTTTGAATCCTCGGGATATAAAACGTACTGAAATTGATTTGGAGAAAGAAAATACCTTTTAGCTGCCATTAAGATGTCATCAGCTTTCAATTTATTGATGTATTTAGCTTTTTCTGTAATGAGTTTCGGGTCATCTTTAAACCAATAAAAGTTTGATAGATTCCTTAACCAATAGTTGTTTTCTTTCAGGTCAGTTTCTGATTCACGTTTTGCAATTTCTTTAATTTTTGTTAAGTAAATTTGATCTACTGGTTTAGTTGTCATATCCTTAATCTGGTTTTGAACTTCTCCTAATAACTCATCAACTCTGTCTGGGTTGCAACCGAAATAGACATTAACAGAATATCTTTGTTTAGGATATTGTTCGGTTTGACTATAGGCACTAACACCATAAACACCACCTTTTTCCTCTCTTAAGGATTCTCGTAGTTTTATATTTAAAATTTCTGTGGTAGCTTCTAATAAATATCTTTCTTCTAATTTCCAGTGAAAATCATTATAAACAGAATAGAAAACCTGGCTTTGTTTTTCAATACCTTTTTTGAATGATTTTTTTGTAATACCTTTTGGAGGTCTAATATTTAAATCCTTCCAATTCTCATTGCGATTGATTGATGGAAGATTAGCCAGATATTTAAGAATGAAAGGCTTAATATTATCTAAGGTAAATGAACCAACAAAAAAGAATGTAAAATCAGAAGCATCTTTGTATCTATCTTCATAAAAATTGTATATTTTCATTAACTGAATTTGATTAATCATCGACTCGTCCCACGGTTTTGCCCTAAAATGATAATTTGCTAAAGCATATCTAAGACTATCGAAGAATAAATCACGAGGACTATTCTTTGTATTTTCAATACTTGTTTTAATATCTTCAATATAGCGTTGAACCGCTTCAGCATCAACCCTAAAATCAGTGAAGAACAAATATATCATTTGAAACATTGTTTCAAGGTCTTTAAAAGATGAGTTACCCCTAAAACCTTCGGAAAGCGATTCTATATTTGAAGAAACATTAACTATTTTATCACTTAGATATTTATCAAGCTGATTCTTATCAAAATTTGCTAATCCGCTCTTATTAACAACCGATGAAGCCGATTTTGCGGAGATGAAATCTTCGTCTGAAGCAAGTGAGGTTCCTCCGGGGCTAATAGCAGAAAAAAGTATTTCATCATTCTTAAAATTAGTTGGCTTAAGAACTACTCTAACACCATTTGATAATTTCCATTCTGTTACTCCAATTTCTTTTATTTCTTTTTTGGAGACAATTTTTCCCTCTTCTAACTTTTTATTGAAAAGAGCAGCAGTTGGTGCTTTATCCACATAAGGACTAATCTCTGAATTACCTATTCTGTCAAAAGCTGTTAAAAGTTCTGTTTCGGTTGGTATTTTTATTCCATCTTTTTCAGGTGCGCTAACAAGAAAAACACTGTTATTTCTTTTAATATAAACATCGCATAGTTTATTTACTTCATCAATTGAAATTTCCGGTAACCATTTTTTAACTAAAGCGTTTTCAAATTCAATTCCGGGAATTGATTCACCATTAATAAAATGTCGATAGAATTCAAATGCAAAATTTCTTGATTCTGTTTTGTCCTTTTCATTTAGCATTTGCTCATAATTTCTTGACATTTCATTTTTAGCTCTTTCAAACTCTGTTGGTGTGAAACCAAATTTTCTAACTCTAAATAGTTCTGTTACAATCGTTTGGAAGGATTCATAAATTTTATCTGGTTTTGTGCCTGCAAAAAGATTGAAAGCACGAGAATTACCTACATCCTCACCTTCGTAGGAAACAGCAAATAAATTAAGGGGTGTATTAGGCTTTCGAATGATTTCCATTAATCGCTTATTTAACATTGATGTAAACAGGTCTGAAACAAGCTTTTTACGGTAATCATCAAAAGTTCCAGCCTCTCTTTGTGGTAATTTCGATATAAATTGAATATTAGGAAAAGATAACTCTTTGTCAGATGCTATTGAAAACAAAATATCGTTATGATCACCTAAGTAAAACTTTTCTCTTGGTCTTGGATTTGGTGGATTTTGTAATTTACCAAAATGATCTTTAATTTTTTTCTCGATGTCCTTTTTTTCAAAATCTCCAACTGCTATGACTGCCATCAAGTTAGGTCTATACCAATCTCTATAGAATCTTCTAAAAGCATCATAATCAGCTCTTAGAATAACGTTTGTATCGCCAATTATATCTCTAACAGCATATTTTGAATTATAAAATCTAATTGGAGCGTGTTTCTTTTGGAGTCTGTCCTCGGCTCCCTTGCCCAGCCTCCACTCTTCTAAAATAACCCCCCGCTCTTCATCAATGTCTTTTTCGTTAAATAGAACATTATGAGCCCATTCTTCAAGAACAAGGAAACCTTTATCCAGCAAATTTTTGTCATCAGTAGGGAGAGTAAGCATATAAACAGTTTCGTCCCAACTTGTAAAAGCGTTTAAATCAGCTCCAAAACGTATTCCGGTTGATTCTAAAAAATTTACTAAATCAAGTTTTGGAAAACTTTTTGTTCCATTGAATGCCATATGCTCGCAAAAATGGGCTAAACCATCCTGATCATCATCTTCGAGTATGGAACCGGCATTGATCACAAGCATCAATTCTACCCTTTTTTCAGGTTTTTTATTCTGCTTTATATAGTATTTCAGACCATTGTCTAAAACTCCTATTGTTACTTCCGGGTCTGTTGGAATTTTGTCATTTAGATTTTTAATATTGACTTGCTTTTGGGAAAATGATGTAAAAATTAAAACAATTATTAAGGCAACTGATAATAAAAATGGCTTTTTCATAGCACTTTTCAATAAAAATTAATTATAAAAAACAAAAATAAAATTATTTTTTTAATATTCATAACAACAAATAATTAATAAAAATTCAAGTTTATCAGATATTACAAGCCTCATTTTATCATTGATTTAGTCTCTTTTTATTTTCTGAAAAAGTGAATTTAATACTAAAAAAAATCATAAAGACAGAAAAAGCTAATATTAAAATTGCCCAAAGCCAATGAGGAAGCAGTAAGTATTGAGCTATTACGGCTGTGTCTGAGTTAAAAGAACTACCACCTACATTTCCCCCTGCTGAGAATAAATAATCAAGACTTAAATATAAACTCATAATTGCTTGAACTCCAAGGAATTGCAAAGATAAAATCTGCAATTTGTCTGAACCTTTAATTGAAATATATATTATCAAAATGCCCAGTAGTGCTATTATCAGAATACCGACAAAAGATCTTATCCAAAATAAAACAGATACCAACATAAACAACCCAAGAAGAAACATTACAATTCTGCCGAGCTTCATTTTTTTTGTCGAAACAATAAAAATAGAACCTGCTATAGTCGGTCCAATAGGTCCACCCATAGCTACAAGTGCCTGACCAATGTTTCCTAAAAACAAGTCGGTTGTAAATCTTGCATAGCCTGAACCATCAGGAAAAATTACAAGTTCAATGAATTTGCCTCCAAGAATCATAGCTGTTAAACCATGTCCCATTTCGTGAAACCAAGTTCCCAAGATTGTAAAAGGATAAAGTGCTACCCGACCGAATGGAAATTGCCAAAGAATAAATGTAACAATTCCAAAACCGAAGAATATCAATAAATATTTACCCGATTCTTTTGTCATTGTTGATAAATAAATATAATAGTCAAAAATAAATCAATTTAATTTAAGAAAGGTTTTATTAATTTAATTGTTTTTTTTAAAAAATTTTAGAAAATGAGGAAATTTAATTTAGTTTCGAGCTATAAACCTGCGGGCGATCAACCAAAAGCTATTAAAGAATTGGTTGAAGGTTTAAATCGTGGAGATAAATTTCAGACTTTGCTTGGTGTAACTGGCTCAGGAAAAACATTCACTATTTCAAATGTTATACAAGAAGTTCAAAAACCGACTCTTGTAATTTCGCCTAATAAAACACTTGCTGCTCAGCTTTATAGTGAGTTTCGTGCTTTCTTCCCTGATAATGCAGTTGAATATTTTATATCATATTATGATTATTATCAACCTGAAGCATATATACCAACTACTGATACTTACATTGAGAAAGATTTTTCAATCAATGATGAAATCGATAGATTGAGACTAAAGGCAACAAGCGCTTTGGTAGAAGAACGGCGTGATGTAATTATCGTAGCCTCCGTAAGCTGTATTTACAGCATCGGACGAAAGGATGATTTTATTTCCTTACTCTTGCCTTTAAGAGTGGGTATGAACATTAATAGACAAAAATTGATTTACAAACTGACAGACCTTTATTACTCAAGGAATGATTTTGATTTTTCAAGGGGAACCTTTAGGGTTAGAGGAGATGTCATTGATGTTTTACCAGCTTATGAAACCCAAACAGCTTTAAGAATAGAAATGTTTGGTGATGAGATTGAGAAATTAGCATTTATAGACTCTTTTTCAGGGAAAATAATTAACGAAATAGAATCAGTAACTTTGTTTCCAGCAAAATTATTTGTTACTTCGGAAGCCAGATTGCAGAAAGCTATGAGTGACATAAGAGATGAACTTTACGATAGATTAAAAGTTCTACGTTCTCAAGATAAACTCCTTGAGGCTCAAAGACTTGAACAAAGAACTATTTTTGATCTTGAGATGATGAAAGAAGTAGGATATTGCAGTGGAATCGAAAATTATTCGATGCACTTATCCGGCAGAACATTTGGAGAAACACCTCAGACCTTACTTCATTATTTCCCTGAAGATTACTTAATGATTATTGATGAAAGCCACGTTACAATTCCTCAATTAAGAGCTATGTATAATGGTGATAGATCCCGAAAGCAGACCTTAGTTGATCACGGTTTCAGACTTCCTTCTGCACTCGAAAACAGACCACTCAAATTCGAAGAATTCGAATCGCTTATAAACCAAGTGATTTTTGTTAGTGCCACGCCGGGACCTTATGAGTTAGAAAAATGCGAGGGAATCATTGTTGAACAATTAATAAGACCTACAGGTTTAGTAGATCCAGAAATTAGTGTTCGTCCGGTAAAAACTCAAATTGATGATTTATTAAATGAAATCCGAGAAAGAACGAAAAAAGGCGAAAGAGTCCTTGTTACAACTTTAACAAAAAGAATGTCTGAGGATTTAACTGATTATCTGCAAAATCTTAATATCAAAGTTGCATATATCCATTCTGATATAGACTCATTGGAAAGAGTGGAGATAATCAGGAATTTAAGATTAGGCACTTATGATGTTCTTGTGGGTGTCAATTTATTAAGAGAAGGTTTGGATTTACCAGAAGTGTCTTTGGTAGCTATTCTTGATGCCGATAAAGAAGGTTTCTTAAGGAGTGAAAGGTCTTTGATGCAGATAGCTGGTAGAACAGCAAGGAATGTTGATGGTTTAGTTATTCTTTATGCTGATAATATCACGAATTCTATGCAAAAAGTAATTGAGGAAACAAACCGACGAAGAGCATTACAAATGCAATACAACATCGAAAACAACATTAATCCCAAAACAGTTTACAAAACACTTGAAGAAATTCTAAGTTCAACTTCTATCGCTGACATTCAAACACAAAGGAAGCAAAGAATTGATGATATAGAACATCAAAAAATAATGAAATCAGCAGAACCTGTTATCAAATATCTAACGCCAGAACAAAGGCAGGAAATGCTTGACAATATGTTTATCGAAATGAAAAAAGCAGCAAGAGAACTTGATTTTGAAAGAGCCGCTATGCTAAGAGATGAAATACAAAGGATACAATCCGCTGAGGGTATTTCAAAGTTAAAATGGAAGAAAAAATAAATAATATCTTTGTTTTACGTCATTATACTAATAATATGGACAAAGATATGGATAAAACAATAGTAAAAAAGATAAAACTGAAAGATAAGGAAAGTGATTTAAACTATTGGCTTTCGCAACCACCAGAGAAAAGATTAGAAGCATTAGAAGAAATTAGACAAGAATATAACAAGTGGAAATATGGTTCTGAACAAGGATTTCAGAGAGTTTATAAAGTTCTTAAACGAAAATGATGTCAAATACTTAGTAGTTGGTGGATATGCCGTTGCATATTACGGACATCCTCGTTATACAAAAGATTTTGATATTTGGATAGAAATTTCCGAAGAAAATTCATTAAAAATGTTAAAAAAATTAAAAGACTTTGGTTTTGGTTCATTAAATATTACTAAAGATGACTTTTTAAACCCTCAGTTAATCATTCAATTAGGTAATCCACCGAATAAAATTAATATTATTAACTCGTATGATGGAGTTGAGTTTGATTATTGTTTTAAAAATAAACAAATAATTCTTTATGATGATTTAAAAATTAATTTTATCGGTTTGGATGATCTCAAACAAAACAAAAAAGCCACCGGAAGATTACAAGACCTTGCTGATCTTGAAAAACTGACTTCCGGCAGCGATTTAACTTAAATCTTTATATTGCTTTCTTTCTTTTCCTGCTTAATAAGTAATAAATTGCAGGTATTACATAAACTGTCATAATAGTCGCAGCAAATAAACCTGATATACTAACGATACCCATTGGAGTTCTAACTTCACTTCCGGCTTCACCAATTCCAAGAGCCATCGGTAACATACCAAGCATAAGAGCAGTAGCAGACATTATCTGAGGTTTGAATTTAACAGTTCCAGCTTTCAAAAGAGCTTCTCTTGCTGGCATTCCTTCGGTTCTTCGCAGCTGATTCGCATAATCAAGGAGTAAGATAGCATTATTTACTACTATACCAATGAGCATAATTATTCCCATAATTGATGTAATACCAAGTGATGTGTCGGTGTAATAAAGAGCAGGTAAAGCTCCCATCAAAGCAAGAACAATTGTTAGCATAATAAATAATGGTTGAACGAAGCTCTCCAGTAATGCAGCTATCAGCATATAAGTCAAAACAACTGCGAGTATGAAAGCAAAAGCCATATCAGAAAACATTTCATTCATCATTTTTGTATTGCCACCCCAAACATAGGAATAACCTTTTGGAAAGCTTATTTCACTTAGTCTATTGTTTACTTCAGCTGTAACGTTACCAAGAGGAAAACCCTCTGCAGTTGAACCTGTAAATTGAATTGCAACATATTTATCCCTGTGAAGAATTCTCGAAAAGCCTTGTGAAAATTTAATATCAGCCAATTGAGCTAAACGATATGTTCCGCCACTTTGAGAGATAATCGGTATATTCCCAATTTTATCGGGAGAATTAACAGATTCATCGTTTAAAGTAACGACGATATCATATTCATTTCCAAACTCTCTATATTTCGATGACTCAAGACCTTCGATAGCAGACCTAAGAGTAAAAGCTAAATCAGAAACAGATAGCCCGGCTTCAATCAATTTCTCACGCTTGGGAACGATAGTTATTTCGGGTTTACCTGTTTTGCTGCTATTATCAAAATTAATTAGACCGGGAGTATCTTTCACTTTTTTGATAATCTTCTCTTTTAATTGTTCTAAAACAGCAATGTCCTGACCAAGAACATAAAAAGTAACAGGGGCAGTCCCTTCGCCCATTTCAGTGCCTTTAGAAACCTTGATTTTTGCACCCGGAATGTCTGCTAATTGAGCAACAAAAATTGATATCATCTTTTGGAGACTTTTATCTCTTTGACTGACGTCCACTAATTTAACATCAATCTTAGCCATATTAGTCCCGACGTCCAAAAAACCAATTTGACCAATGTCATAAGAAATATGATGAATTTCTTTGTTCTTTTTGAGCCTCTCCCCTATTTCATTCAGGGATGAAATTGTAGTTTGTAGATTATAACCTTCAGGATATTCAACTTCAATTTTTATGAGACCATCATCAATTGCAGGAATGAATTCAAAACCCAATTTTGGACCATAAAATCCTACTATAATAACAAATGCTATCAAAGTTATAGACAAAGTTGCAAAGCTAACCCACTTGTTTTTCAAAACAAAATTTAATGATTTTGCATATAAATCAGTTGTTTTGTTTTCTAAAGAGTCGAAGAAAGCCTTTATTTTACCTGTTTTTACTTCTTTCGGTAATATTAATGATGATAGCATTGGGGTCAGCGTGAATGACATAATAAGAGAAAAAATGGTAGCAAAAGTTGCTGAAAGTGCAAATTCACGCAGATACATACCCACAATCGAGGACATATTTATAATAGGTATAAAAACCACTAAATTAGTCAATGTCGAAGCCATTACCGCCAAAGCAACCTCGGTTGTTCCTTTAATTGCGGAATTTTGATTGTTTTCACCGAGACTCTTATGCCTGAAAATATTTTCGATTACAACAATCGAATTTGCAACAAGCACACCAACTGTTACTGATAATCCCATAAGTGTCATCATATTAAGCGACAAGCCGGCAGCTTTTAACAAAAAGAATGTTGAAATAATAGAAGTTGGCATTGACAGAGCAACGATGAATGTTGAACGTAAATCCCTTAAGAAAATGAATAGAATTATCGAAGTTATGATAACCCCCAGAATGACATTACTCATCGTGTCGTTTACGGAGCTTTTCACAAATTCCGAGGCGTCTTTGACTATTTCTAATTTACATCCTTTTGGTAATGTATTTTCAATTTCAGGCAATACTTCCCTAATTGAATTAGCAACATTAACAACATTTCCTTCAGCCGCTTTGACTATACCAAATAAAATAACATTCTCATTTTTGTAATTTTCCTTTAAATTATGATAAATAGATAATCTACGTATGTCTTTTCCACTATCACTAACGGTTGCTATTTGTCTTAGTTTTTTTGGACCGAACATTGTCGGTATTTCCAATTCTCTGATAGCTTCTATATCATTAAATTCACCTTTCAATCTAACAGTGAATTCCTGATCTTTAATCTGGAAATATCCACCGGGGATGTCCATATTATGGGCTTTTAGAATTTGTAAAAGCTGGGGAAGTGATATTGAATTTTCAAAAGCAACTTTACTATCCAAGCTAATTTTAACTATTCTTTCCTGCCCACCGGCAATATCAACTTTAGCGACACCGGAAATTTGAGAAAATCTGTCTTTTAATCTTTTATCTGCCAATTCATACATTTCTCTTGGGTTCAAAGGACCGCTCAAAACCAGATTAACAACAGGAAAAGCCTTAAAATCGACTTTCTGGATAATTGGCTTTTTTGCATCAGTTGGAAGTTTATTAAGTATTTCATCAACTTTGTCCTTTACTTCCTGATGCGCCAAATTAACATTTTTACCTATTCTAAATTGTATCATAACTATTGACATACCGTCCATTGAGTATGACTCAACTCTGTCAATCTGTGAAATAGTTGAAACAACTTCTTCAACCCTTTTGCTAATAAGTGTTTCGACTTCTTTAGGACCAGCTCCGGGATATACAGTTGAAACTGTAACATACGGTATTTCTACATCAGGAAAAAGATTAAGGTTAAGAGTGAGATATCCAATTATACCGAAAATTAAAAAGACAGATATGATCATTGTGATCATTACTGGTCTGGTTACTGATATTTTTGCTACATTCATAATTTACCTCTTACTTAATAGCTACTTTAACACCATCCTGCAAAAGACCTTGACCTTCGATGATAAGTTTATCACCGGGATTCAATCCAGAAAGAATTTCATAATCAATATCAGATTTCACACCTAATTTAACTTCCTTTAATACAGCTTTATCACCTTCTACAACATAAACATAAGCATTGCCATTAGACCTTTGAATTAGATTTGAAGGGACTACTATTGCCCTTGGATTACTATATATTCTAACTTTTAACTCTGTTGTAATACCACTTTTTAGCTTACCTTTTTGATTATCAAAATGAACCTCAACACCAAAAGCTTTTGTATATTTATCAATAGCTAAACCCAACTCAGCAATTTTACCAGTGAATTCTTCATTTCCAAATATTAATGTTGCAGGTTGACCGAGCTTAAGATAACCAATTTCAGACTCTGAAACCCAAATCTTTGCTTTCATTTTGTGAAGTTGGCTAACGGTGAAAAGTGGCTTCCCCCTATCTATATATTCACCTTCTTTAACAAACATTTCAATTATTTTGCCGCTGATAGGTGCCTCAATATTAACCATTTGCCTAACAGATTCCCAATTTCTTTTTGCAACAAGGTATTGAGTTTCAACATTATCAAAATTCAGTTGTG
Organism: Candidatus Kapaibacterium sp.; assembly: GCA_026418625.1. Classification (GTDB taxonomy): domain Bacteria; phylum Bacteroidota; class Ignavibacteria; order Kapaibacteriales; family UBA2268; genus CALHRB01. The sequence goes on along the minus strand of JAOABA010000023.1, from coordinate 24,991 downwards.
AGGTTTCTCCGGCTTGAACTAATTCTTTCATTCTGTTATATAATTTTTCAGCATTTTCGAATGCTACTTTTGCCTGAGTATATTGAATTGATGGATTAGAAGTTGGAAATTCAACTACAACTTGACCTTGTCTGACATTATCACCAATCTTAAATCTGATTTTTTGGACATTATCACCAATCATAGACGAGGCAGTTGCCTCCTGTATTCCAGACAGTTTGCAAATAAATGAAAGGCTTTTTTCAAAATTGGAGTATTCAATAGTTTTAACTACAACAGGCACCCCTTTTTCTTTTCTAATTTGTTCCATACTCTTTGGTGGATCTTTCTTTTCTTTTGTGCAAGAAACGGAGAGCAACAAAAAGAGTGACATTAAAAACAAAACATACGGATTTGACTTAAATTTGAATATCAAAAACATTTTAACACCTATTTATTAGTTTAATAATTTTTCCATTTTGATTCGAATTTTGTTAAATAAGCTTTATTGACATTTCCTATCAGGTTATCAATTTCAATCATTGCGATATTATAATCATAAAGAGATTGCAGTAAATTAGTCTTTGCCTGACGTAAAGCTAATTCTGAGTTTTGAATTTCAAGTTGGGTTCCGGTTCCTTCTTTATATCTGACTAAAGAAATTTGATAGGCTTTATCGGCAAGAGCAACATTGCTTTTTTGTGATTCAATCAAAGTTTTTATCCTATTAAGATCATTATAAGTTGTTCTTAACTGGAATGAAATTACATCTTTCATTGAATTTATAGTCATTTCGGTTTGGTTGACAGTAACTTTGGATTGTTCTATTTTTTGATTTGTTCTATTTCCCTGAAACAAGTTTATGGACAATCCAATACCAACCACAGATGAGTTGTATGTGTCGAAATTTAGTTTGTCAGAAGAACCAGCAAACTCAAAGCTTCCAAAAGCATATAAAGATGGGTAAAGACTTGAACGTTCCACGTTGACAAAAGCTTCATCCACCTTTTTTTTAAGTTCTAAAGTTTTAAGAGTTAAATTGTTTTTATATGCAGTTTGAATTAAATTTTCAATGTCGTTTATTTGCTGTTCGTTATATTCAATCATTCCGTTAATAACAATCTCGGTTTTTGGATCAATACCAATTGCAAGTTTCAATGCATCCAAACTGGTTTTATAAGCATTATTAAGTTGAAGAACCAATGGTTTTAGATTTTCAACCATAACTTCTACTTGCAAAGAGTCATATTCCGAAATAATACCCTGCTTTTTTAGTGCTTTGATATTGTTTAGATTATTTTGAGCATTTATCAAGCTTGCTTCCATAATGGCAGCCATTTCTTTAGTCAGTAAGGCTCCGTAGAAAGCCTTTTTGACATTCAAAATAGTTTGGGAAGCTTTGTTAAAAACATTTTCTTTTGCTAATTGAAGATAGATACTTGAAGCACCAATTCCTTCCAGAACTGTTGAATTGAAAAGTATTTGAGAAACTTGTGCTTTTGTGCTGAAAGAGTTAGCCAAAGCAAAAGACTGTTTTGTAAACTGCATCGATTTAAATTTACTATTATCTCTTGGGAGCAGTTTTTCATTAAATAATATACCATAAACTGAATTGCCCAGCAGAGCTTCAAAATCCGGGAAAAACATCACAGGTTTTTGAAGAAAATGAGTGAAAGAAGCACTAAAATCAACACTCGGCAAGGCATATCCATAAGCCTCTCGAACAGCAGCATTCGCTTTTTTAACATCTAAATCAGCAGTTAAAATCTCTCGGTTGTTCTCTAAAGCTAAATTTATTGCTTCATCTAAATTTAGATTTAAAGTTTGAGAATAAGCTGATATGACACTAAAAATCAGTATTAACAACAATTTGATAAATTTGATTGAATTTCTCATAGCATATAATCTATTGTTTAACTTGATTATTTGTTCCTAATTTTTGATAATATTTATTCTGATATTCCGGGGTTAAAGCACCCGAAAGAATTATTTGAAATATTTGCTCCATAACATTTTTTGTTGATAAAGGTAAATCTTTGATAATATCTGGAATCATAATGTGTTTCGTTGAGTAATTAAAAATAAGATATAGAATATCTTCGCTGATATCTTTTCTAATAATTCCTTGATCAATTCCCATAGAGTAAATTTTATTAAAATAGAGTTTGAATCTTTCATCCCTGAAATTCATAATTAAATCCCATAAATCAGGGAAGAGTCTGATAATATCTTTGATTAGCTCATTAGTAAATATTTTTAATGATTGTATTTCAATATCCCATAAATCGATTAATATTTCTATGAGATCCTCCCCACTTGAGTTTTCAAGCCTTTGATTAATTGCTTGAAGCTCAACATCGATATTTTTTAAGAAATAATCTACAGCAGTTCTGAGAATTTCTTCTTTCGATTCAAAATTTTCGTAAAGAGTTTTTTTACTAATTGCAAGTTTTTGAGCAATTTCATCAGTTTTAACTGCTGTAAACCCTTGCTTAGAAAATAATTCAGCTGAATGTTTTATTATTTTTAATTGAAAATCTGTTAACATAAAAACCATAAAAACTTTTTTAGTGTTTCGAGTTTCCAAAATAGCACAAATTATTTTCGTTTCCAAAGAAAATCTCTTGTTTTACGCTAAAAATGTCTAAAAGTAATTGTTAACTTAATCTTTTGTAACCAGATGTTGTTGATTGATTTGTTTATTTTTATTCTGAAAAAATATGTAAAATTAATCTTAATTTTGTTTTTTCTAAATATAAAAACACGAGTTCAAAATGGAAAATAACCTATATAGTGAAATAGAGGTAACACTTGAAACTGCACTTGAATGTGGATTAACAGAAAGTGAATATAATAAAATACTATCAATATTAGGAAGAACTCCAACATACACTGAAATTGGAGTGTTTGGAGTAATGTGGAGCGAGCATTGCTCATATAAAAACTCAATAAAATTACTAAAGACACTGCCAAGAAAAGGAAGCAGACTTTTAGTTGAGGCTGGTGAAGAAAATGCCGGATTAGTTGATATTGGTGGTGGATATGCTATTTGTTTTAAAATTGAGAGCCATAATCACCCATCAGCAATAGAACCTTTTCAAGGAGCCGCAACCGGTGTTGGGGGTATTTTAAGGGATATATTTTCTATGGGAGCTCGCCCAATTGCAGCCTTAAATTCTCTTAGGTTTGGAGAGCTCTCATCCGACAGGGTGAAATATTTGGTAAAAGGAGTTGTTGGCGGTATAAGCCATTATGGCAACTCTTTTGGGGTTCCAACCGTTGCAGGTGAAATTTACTTTGATGATTGTTATTTCGATAATCCTCTGGTTAATGCTATGGCTGTTGGAATTGTTAGAACTGATAGAATAGCTAAAGCATCAGCAAAGGGGAAAGGTAACCCTGTTTTCATTGTTGGAAGTTCTACTGGTCGTGACGGTATTCACGGGGCATCACTCCTTGCCTCTCGTGAATTTGATGAAAAAACTGATGATATGAGACCCACTGTTCAGGTTGGAGACCCTTTTGCAGAAAAGCTTCTGCTTGAAGCCACTTTGGAACTTATAAAAAATGGTGTGGTTGTTGGAGTGCAGGATATGGGTGCTGCTGGAATTTCCTGCTCAACATCTGAGATGAGTGCAAGGGGGAATTCTGGAATGGTGGTTGACTTGGATAAAGTTCCATTAAGAGAAAAAGGAATGACACCTTACGAAATTATGCTCTCTGAATCGCAAGAGAGAATGCTTTTCATCATTGACGAAAATAAGGTTGATAGAGCCATTGAGATATGCAAAAAATGGGATGTCCCAATTACTCAAATCGGTTATGTTACTGATACAGGCATACTTGAAATATTCCATTCAGGAAATAAGGTTTGTAATTTACCAGCAGAAAGCTTGGTTTTGGGTGGTGGTGCTCCACAATATGATAGAGAAACAAAAAAGCCAGACTATATAGATGAAAATGACAAAATAAGTGATTCTAAGCTTGAAGATAGACTAAAACAAAGCAATATCAATTTTAATGATGCTTTTTGGAAATTATTATCCTCTCCGAATATTGCTTCAAAGAGATGGGTTTTTGAACAATATGATTCTCAGGTGAGAACAAACACTATTAGCATTAAAGGTGATGCAGCAGTAATGAGATTAAAAGAATTGTCTGGAAAAGGTATAGCCCTTAGTGTTGATTGCAATAGTCGCTATGTTTATTTGAATCCTTATGTGGGTGCTATGATAGCCGTAGCAGAAGCCGCAAGGAATGTTGCCTGTGTTGGAGCTGAACCAATAGCTATAACAAATTGCTTGAATTTCGGAAATCCTTATGACCCTGAAGTTTATTGGACATTTAGCGAGGCAATTCGTGGTATGGGTGATGCCTGTAGATTTTTCAATACTCCCGTAACAGGTGGAAATGTCAGCTTTCATAATGAATCCCGTAACCGAGCAATTTTCCCTACTCCAACGATAGGTATGCTTGGTATTATTGATAATTTAGAACATATATGTCAGGCAGGATTTAAAAATGAAGGAGATTTAATTTTCTTGGTTGGTAATAACCGTTCTGAGCTTGGTGGGTCTGAGGTTGTGAAATTATTATTAGGAGAAACTATTGGAAAATGCCCACAATTGAACCTTGAAGAAGAAGGTATTTTACAAAAAACTATTCTAACAGCAATAAAAAGGGATTTAATCAATTCGGCTCATGATTGTAGTGAGGGAGGATTGGCAATTTGTTTAGCTGAGAAGTCTATATTTTCAAAAAACAAGTTAGGAGCTGAAATCAAATTAAACTATCATTCTTTCGGGTCACTTTTTGGTGAATCACAATCAAGAATTATCGTTACAATTTCACCTGAAAAAGAAAATGAGTTTAATATTTTATGTCGTAACAATAATTTAGAATGTTATTATCTTGGAGTCGTAAGTAAGAATTCATTTATAATTGACGGGGTTATCGAAACAACAAACGAAGAATTGGTAAAAGTTTACGAAGAAGCCATTCCGAAATATTTCGAATAATTTTTGGAATTAATCTTTTTTATTCTTTCTTCTTGAACCATTAAGGAAAAATCCGGGATCTATCAAAGAATAAGGCTTTTCATCACCAAGGAAATTTCCGCTATCATAAGGTTTTACTTCCGTAATTGGTGCTAAATATATTTCGAGGTGAAGCATAGATAATTTATTTTCCTCGACCATATCAAAAATATAATCCGGTGTCTTATAATCAAGTTTATCGGGATTGATGATTGTGTCAATTTTACCTATAGGAGTGCCTTCTAATACATAATCCCCCATATTTACATAAACTTCAGAAAGTTCTGCATACTTATAAATAAAATTATCCTCTGTCTTTATTGAGACAAAATAAGATTTGTTAATATATTGAGATTTTTCAGAGACTTGAAATTCACCCACGTCTATAACATAGCCACTATCACAGGCAATCACTTCTGAGCCGGGGGGTGCAAAAATATCAACACCGGAATGATGTCTGTCACCTCGATTTTCCCAAAAACTTCCCATTGAACCTTTTTCAGGTAATTTTTTCGAGTAGCTATTTGGAACAGGCCAAGTTTTCATAATAAATCACAAAATTATTTCTTTGCTAATTTTTTGTTTTTGTGCTTAAATACATTATCCAAGAAAGCCTCCCCTATGGCTAAGGACAAAGGATTCTCCTTATTCATTCTTTCTGGGTGCCATTGAATAGCAAGTAAAAATGGTTTACCCACTTTATCTTTCCATTCTACTGACTCAATAATACCATCATCGGTAAAGGAAGTTGCCATCAAATCATTAGAAATTCTTTCAATTGCCTGATGATGATTTGTATTAACTATACCTTCATTGATATTAACCAATAGATGTAGTAATGAATTTTTTTGAATTTTAACTTTATGAAAGCAACTATCGGGATTATCACAACGATGAATGACTTTTGTCCCGACATCTTGAGGAATATCAACTATTAATGAACCACCTAATGCAACATTAAGTATTTGCTGACCACGGCAAATGCCAAGAATAGGTAAATTTTTATCAAAGGCTTTTTTAATTAAAGCAAATTCTAAAGTATCTCTTGCTTCATCTATTTCGCATCTGCTTGTATCATAAAGTTTATCATATCTACCGGGGTGAACATCAGGACCACCAGTCAGAAGCAATCCATCACATTCATCTAAGACCTTCATCGCTGAATCGAATTCAAGATGATACAGGTCAACACATTCGATTTTATCATTTATTGACTTTAGCCATTCTGTGTATTTTTCATAAGAAGGCGATCCTTTTCCTTTAGATAGGGCTATTTTGACTGTCTTTTGCTCTGAACAAGACGAAAAGACAAAGATTATCAAAAGAATAAAAACTATTTTTTCGCTTATTTTCATTTGTTTATTTTGTTCATAATATAGTCGAAAAATTCTTCTTTATTATTTTTTATTATTATATCCAAATTTGCAACATAAAACTCAATTTTATGTTCAGCAAAAAGTTCGCCATAGTTTTTTAATTTTATTGCGTCTTTCTCAGTAGTAATAATATAATTTATATGGTTTTTGTTACATTTTGAAATTATATATTTCACCGAATTTAAATTGTAATTATAGTGATCAATGAAATTAATTTTATCTTTGATAATAATTGAATTTTTAGATAAAAGCTGATGAAAACTCTCAGGATTTCCTATCCCAGAAATAGCAAGAAATTCATATTTTGAGTTTCCATCAAGTGATGAATTGTTGAACAAGTTATAAATCATTGATATTTTTTTTTCGCATTCAATAATTAATTTATCTTGAAATTCACTTAATATAATAGAATATCTATCAAAATTTATGTCCATTAAACATAAAATGTCAGCCCTATTTAATGAGCTAATAGGTTCTCTAAGTCTGCCTTTTGGTATAAGATTAGGATTTCTAAGTGTCTTATCATCAAGTAAAACAATGTCAACATTACGGTGTAGTTTTCTATGTTGAAAACCATCATCAAGTAAAATACAGTCTAAATTAAATAAACTTTCAATAGATTTGGCTGCAAGGTATTTTTCGTTGTGAATTAAAACTGGAGCTTTCAGCTTTTGAGCTAACAGAAACATTTCATCACCAGCATTTTCAGGTGTAGTTTTAATTTCTTTTCCATCAGAAACTAATAATTCACCTCTTGATTGTCTCTTATAGCCTTTACCTATAATTCCTATATTTAAATTTTTTTCTTTCAAAAATTTACCCAGCATTATTACAAAAGGAGTTTTGCCAGTACCTCCAAGCGATAAATTACCAACGCTTATTACAGGCACGGATGGTTTGTAAATGTCAGTTTCATTATTATCGAATCTACTGTTAATTCGTTTAATTGAATATTCATATATTTTTGAAAGAAATTTTAGCATTAGATTAATTTTCTAAAGACTTACTCAATAATTTTAATTTGTTTGAAAGTTCTAATCTTAGATCATTAACTTCATCATAATCTAATTTCTTATCAAAAGAAATTTCATCAGAAAAATTTATACAAATTTTTGTAAAAGGCAAAGGAATTTCGAAATTGTCCCAGCTCTTTTTTAGTAGAATTTTTTTTGATATTTCTACACCACACAGAATGAGTGGTTTACTTGTTCTTTGTGAAATTATAATAGCTCCGGCTTTCATTTCCTCCTTTGGACCACGAGGTCCATCAGGTGTTATTAAAATAGGTCCAAAATGATTGGCGTTAACAACATTTTCTATGACTTCTTTTCCTCCTTTTGATGAAGAGCCTCTGATTAGTTTATAATTCCATTTATTCAGAAGTTGCGAAAGAATCTCACCGTCCTTGCTTAATGACACTATACCCAAAGGATTATGCTGTTTGAAAAAAAACCAGACAGGAAGCATTTTCCCGTGCCAAAAAGCTATAACTGAATTAAAATTACTTGGCTTATTAGTAATTTTAAATTTCCAAGTTTTAGCAAATAAATCAATCAAGAATATCAATATTTTGATTTTCAATTTCAGTTTCTATCGCCTATAAATATTCCATAATAATTTCTGCGGCTTTTCTGGAGGCGCCTTGTTCGCCTATCATTTGTCTTATTTGTATTAATTTGTTTTGAATTAAATTATATTTTTCCTTTGATTCAATCAAATTAATGATGTGGCCTGCGATTTTTACTGGGTTAATATCAGATTGAATATATTCTTCGATTATCCTCTCTTGGTGTAGAATATTTACTATTGATAAATAAGGAAGATTAATAAGTTTCTTCCCCAAAAAATAAGAAATAAACGAAGTTTGGTAAAACAAAGCAAAGGGAAGACCGCATAGTGCTGCTTCAAGGTTTGTTGTTCCAGCTTTTATTATTCCGGCAATACTATTCTGCATCAATTCAATTGAATTAGGAAAATATTCCCAATCATTTAATTCATTAAAGTTATTTTTTATGTTGATTTCTAAATTTTCTGGCAATGAAGTTCCAAATTTTATTTCGGGTTTCCTTTTCTTTATTTCAGAAGAAATTTTACGAACAATAGGTAAATGCCTTTTTAATTCCTGAGGCCTGCTTCCGGGTAGAATCGCAATCATATTTTGTCTTTTCTCGAAAGGCAGAGGAGCATTTTGAAATTCTGGGTTATCAAGCAAAGGATGTCCGACAAAGATTGCATCAATATTGAATGATTTGAAATAATCAACTTCAAAAGGAAAAACAACCAACAATTTATCAACAGATTCTTTTAACTTTATTGCTCTATTTTTTCCCCAAGCCCAAAGCTGAGGAGCGATATAATAGACAACTTTAACACCATTCGATTTAGAAAATCCTGCCAATTTAATATTAAATCCCGGATAATCAACAGGGATGAATAGTTGAATATTCTCTTTGAGGAGAACCTCTTTGCACTTTTTGAATAAATTCTTAAAGAAAAGAATTTTCTTTGCTACTTCCCAAAAACCAACAACTGAAATTTCTTTAATATCAGCAAGAGAATTCAAACCTTCCTTTTGCATCAATTCACCACCAATTCCAAAAAATTGAATACTATTATTAATTGATTTCATTTGACGCATCATCTTTGAAGCGTGCAAATCACCGGATTGCTCTCCTGCTGAAATGAAAACCTTTTTTATCATTCTTTACAAAGTAATTCTCTCTTGTAATTAAAATTATTTAGTTAAATCTTTTTTTTAATTTAAAAAATTACTAATTTAAGCAAAACCTCAGTAAATAATTTATGAGGATTTTATATGTATAAGCTTTCGATAGTTTTTTTTCTGAAATTCAGAAGAAAAATGACTTCTATTTTCGCTACAATTATTTCAAAAAGTTTGACAACATTTTATTAGGAGGTTTTTATGGAAAAAGAAAATAAGTTTGTTAAGTATCTTTCCAAAGTATTAAAACAAGAGGAAGGTATTAAAAAGGGCGGTGGACCTGTGATAACAATATCCAGAGACCACGGCTGTTCTGCAGGGTTTATAGCAGAAAAATTGGTTGAAAGAATCAATGAATATATGTCATTAAATAAAAAACATAAAAAATGGATATGGATAAGCAAGGAGATATTAGAAAAGTCAGCAGAAGAACTTAGAACAAAGCCTGAAAATATTGCTCATATTTTTTCAGGAGGTGAGAAAAGTCTTTTAGAGGATTTATCTCTATCATTTATTGGTAAATACTATATTAGCGATAGCAACATAATAGCTACGATAAAAAAGGTAATAAGAGGTTATGCTGTAGAAGGAAATGTTGTTATTGTAGGGCGAGGAAGCTGTATAGTAGCATCAGATATTGAAAAGTCCTTCCATATTAAATTATTTGCTCCATTGGAATGGAAAATTAAAAAAATTTCTGAGAGATTCGGCTTAACACGTAAGGAAGCAATGGATTTAATTAAACAAACAGAATACAAGCGTTCTGAATTTATGAAGCTGCTCCTTAAATCGAAATCTGAATCAGATTTCTATGACATTATGATTAATTGTGAGAGTTTTAGTGAGCAAGAAATAATTGATTTGATTTTCAATATTTGTAAAGAGAGAAATATAATTACATAATATTAAGGTATAAATAAGATTCATTATATATGGCTTATTAGCCATTTTATTACAAGTTTCTATAAAAACTTTAGATTCCCTTTTTTTATTGATTTGTAATTTTTTGAATTATCAGATAATTTCTTAATTTGTAAATCTTTAATTTTTATTCATTTTCTTTTTGTGTAATATGAAATTAAAAATAAATAGGACAAAATTAATATACCTATTATCTATCCTTTTAGTTTTGGCATTTTCAAATTCATTAGCTAAAAAGGCTATGACTTTCGAAGATGCTATGAAATTCAAACAAATTAAAAGTCCAGCTATTTCAAATGATGGAAAATGGTTAATTTATTCGATTAAATACGAAAGAGGTGATGGTGAAGTAATAATTCAAGGTATTGATACTAATGTAAAATACAATATACCACGTGGTAGTAAACCTATCATTTCAGAAAACTCTCAATGGGTAGCAATGACTGTCTTACCTAAAGAAATTGATGTCGAAAATAAAGATAAAGATAAAAATAAAAATGGTTTAGCTATTGTTAATTTATCATCAGGTAAAATAATAAACATAGATGATGTTAAAGGATTTAAGCTTTCCAATGACTCTAAATGGCTTATTTACAATATTAGTTCAACTGATACAAAGAAAAATCCTGATAAAGAACAAGCAATACCTAATCCTTCAAATATGATTCTTAGAAATTTAGAGACTGAAACTGAAATAAATATTCCAGACGTTTATAATTATAGTATTGATAGTGCCTCTCTAGCTTTAGCATATTGTATTTATGATACAAAAGGAAAAAGGAACGGTCTTTATATAATTGACTTAAAGAAAAATTCTTTACCCGTAAAAATTGATGGTGATGAAAAAAGTATTTATTCAGATTTAACTTGGCATAACAGGAATGGTTTATTAGCTTTTATATCAGCTTTAGAAAATGAGGAAGGTGAACCAGACAGTTGCCATTTAAATATTTGGGATTTGAATCAGCAAAGGTTGACAAAGGCAATAGTTCCAGAAACATATCCTGCAGAATGGTATTTACCATTCTCTAATGATCTTAGCTGGAGTGAAGATTCTAAAAGACTTTTCTTTGGTTTAAAACCTTTAAAGGAAAAAATTCAAAACGAAAAGGATGAAAAATATACTGATTCAAATTTTTATGATATCAAAACAATATTAAAAAAGGCTGAAGTTGATATTTGGCACTGGAACGATCCAAGAATTAAAACAAATGAAAAAAATGTCTGGAAAAACGAAAAAGACTTTGTTTATAAATCTGTTTATTTTTTAGAAACTAATCGTTTTATTAAACTCGCTGATGAAGAAGTTCCAAATATTATAGTTAATGATAATCCTGATTTTGCTATCGGTTACAACGATAGAAAATATTTAAAGGACCTTACTTGGGATGGAACTTATTTTGATTTATATGCTGTCAGTTTAAAAGTTGGAACAAGAAAACTACTTGCAACACGAAATGAGGAGATGGCACATTTGTCCCCTGCTGGAAAGTTCATCGTTTTCTATCGTAATAAAAATTGGTTTCTATATGATTGTAATCTGGATTCAACTATTAACTTAACAGCAAGGATCAATAATCCATTTTATGACGAAGATAATGATTTACCAAAAGAACCCGGAAGTTATGGTATTGCAGGTTGGACTGAAAGAGATGATGCTGTGCTTATTTATGATAAATATGATATTTGGAAATTTTATACTGGAAGAGGATACGGTTATCTAAATCAAACAGCTGCCGAGGGACGCTTCAATGAAATAAGTTTCAGGATTAAAAACTTTGATCCAAACCGAAGATATTATAATGTAACCGAGAACTTATTAGTAACAGGATATTTTGAAAAATTAAAAAAAGTAGGAATTTTCACCTTCGATCTGACTACATTAGGACTTGATAAAATATTTGATGATGAAAAAAAATATACTTTAATAGCCAAAGCAAAAAATACTGGTCAAGTTATCTATCACCGGGAAAGCTATGATGAGTATCCCGACGTATGGATAGCAGACTCGTCCTTCAAAAAATATAAAAAACTGACAGACATAGTTCCTGAAATAAATGATTACTATTGGGGAAAAACTGAATTAATCAGTTGGAAGAGTTATGACGGAGATACGCTCGATGGCTTCTTTATCAAGCCGGGCAATTTTAATCCATCAAAGAAATACCCTGTTATTGTATATTTTTATGAGAAATTCTCGCAATTGATGTATGATTTTAATGAGCCATATATTGGCCATCGTATATGTTTCCCAATTTACGCTGCGGAAGACTATATTTTATTCTTACCAGATGTTAAATACAAAATTGGAAATCCGGGGATGTCTGCCATAAACAGCATCTTATCAGGTTTGAGAAGATTATTTAGGTTTGATTTTGTTGACTCAAACTCAGTTGGTATAATAGGTCATTCTTGGAGTGGTTATCAAACATCATATATGATTACACAAACCAATTTATTCAAAGCAGCAGTAGCAGGTGCACCGGTTGGAAATATGACAAGTGCTTATAGCGGTATAAGACTTGAGTCTGGATTAGCACGACAATTTCAGTATGAAAAGCAACAAAGCAGAATTGGAGGAAACCTTTGGGATTCTTTGGATAGTTATATTAGGAATTCACCTATTTTTCAGGCACCAAACATAAAAACTCCACTTTTGATAATGTTTGGAGATGAAGATCAGGCAGTTCCTTGGCAGCAAGGTATTGAGTTATATTTAGCTATGAGAAGATTAAACAAAAACTGTATATTTCTTCAATATCGTGATGAACCGCATTGGCCCAATAAATTTCATAACAGACTTGATTATGCAATTAAAACCAAAGAATTCTTTGACCATTATTTATTGAAAAAGCCTGCTCCAAATTGGATGACAGAGGGAGTCAAGTATAAAGGAGACTGAGATTAAGAATATATTTTTAACTTTCTTTTAAAGTTATTATATAAAAATACTTTAAGAAGCATTACGTGTAAATTTGTGTATATTCAATTTATTGATATAAAAAATGAAAACAGCAGAATTAGAATTTCCAGAAGACATATCTAATATGCTAAATTTGAGTGAGGAAGAATTTTTACTTGAACTTAAAACCTTAGCAGCAATAAAATATTTTGAGTTGAAAAAACTTTCCTTGGGATCTTGTGCAAAACTTGCAAATATGTCAAAGGCGGATTTTATAAATCTTCTAAGCAAATATAAAATTTCTATTTTTAACCTTTCAAAAGAAGAAATAAACCAAGATATTTATAATGCCTGATGTAACTGTAACAAATTCAACCGTTATTATTGCTTTATCCTCAATAAATCAATTACACTTACTTTACGAACTTTACAATGAAGTTTTTATAACTTATGAAGTTAAAGAAGAGTTATTGAATGGTATTAACAAACCGGGTTCCGATGTTGATAAGTATGAATGGATAAAGACAATTAATATAAAAGATCGTTCAAAGATTTCAAAATTATTAAATCAATTAGATATTGGGGAAGCTTCTACAATTTTACTTGCTGAGGAAATAAATGCAGATTTGGTTTTGATGGATGACTTCTGGGGTAGGAAAGTTGCTAAAGAAAAAAATTTAAAAATAACCGGAACCATAGGTGTTTTAATAAAAGCAAAAAATAAGGGATTATTTACTGATTTAAAGAAAATTCTTGATGACTTAATCCAAAGTGGCTTTTGGATAAATAAAGATTTATATGAATATATCATAACAGAATTTCATACTAAAGATTAGGCATTAAAAATGCAATCAACTGAAAAAATAATCATTCTTGACTTTGGTTCTCAATATACCCAGTTAATAGCAAGAAAAGTAAGAGAAATTGGAGTATATGCAGAAATATATCCTTTTAATATTTCGATTGAAAAACTTAAAGAACTAAACCCTACTGGAATAATTCTTTCTGGTGGTCCTTCAAGCGTTTATGAAGATGGTGCTCCAATACCTTCTTTCGATGTTTTTGCTATGGGTATTCCCGTTCTTGGTATATGTTATGGACTTCAACTTATCGCTTATCAAAAAGGTGGGGCTGTTGATAAAGCAGCAAGGAGAGAGTTCGGCAGGGCTTCTCTCGAGATTTTAAATTTTGAGGATATTTTTGCTGGGGTCAGTCAAAATACACAAGTTTGGATGAGCCACGGCGATCACCTAACAAAAGCACCCGAAGGATATGAAATAATTGCTAAATCAGAAAACTCCGAAATATGTGCTGTTCGTTCGCCCGATAAGCGGATTTATGGCGTCCAATTTCATCCTGAAGTTCATCATACTACTGAGGGAAAAAAAATCCTTGAAAATTTCGTAAGAAAGATTTGCGGATGCAAAGAAGTTTGGAATGCACAATCTTTTATAACTTCAACAATCGAAAAAATAAAAAACTTAGTAGGAGATGAAGGTGTTATCCTTGCTTTGAGCGGAGGAGTTGACTCAACAGTGGCAGCTGTTCTCCTTCATAAAGCTTTGGGTGATAAACTACACTGCGTTCACATTGACTCCGGATTGATGCGAACAAATGAAAGTCAAACTATCGTTAATTTATTTAAAGACTCATTCAATATCCCAATTGAACTTGTTGATGGGTCTGGACTTTTCTTAAGCAGGTTGCACGGAGTGGAAGATCCTGAATTGAAGAGAAAAATTATCGGAACTGCCTTTATTGATTTATTCGAAGTAGCAGCCAAAAAATTCAATGATGCTAAATGGCTTGCTCAAGGGACATTATATCCTGATGTCATTGAGTCTGTCTCAATCAAAGGTCCATCAGCAACTATAAAATCTCATCATAACGTTGGTGGGCTTCCCGAAAAAATGCACCTTAAGATTCTTGAACCATTCCGAGAGCTTTTCAAGGACGAAGTTCGAGCAGTTGGCAGGGAATTGGGAGTTCCAGAATGGTTTGTCAATCGTCATCCATTTCCCGGACCCGGTCTTGCTATTAGAATTCTTGGTGCAGTAACCAAAGAAAGGTTGGAAGTTCTAAGGAAGGCAGATGATATTTATTTGGAGGAAATTAGAAATGCAGGGCTTTATAATCATATCTGGCAGGCGTTTGCGGTTCTATTGCCAGTTTCAAGCGTAGGAGTTATGGGCGATGAAAGAACTTACGAAAATGTCTGTGCCTTGCGAGCTGTTACCTCAACAGATGGAATGACAGCGGACTGGTTCGAATTTCCAAATGATGTCCTCGCCAAAATATCAAACCGTATAATTAACGAAGTCAGAGGCATTAACAGAGTTGTTTATGATATTACTAGCAAACCACCGGGGACTATTGAGTGGGAATAAACTTGGTATCACATTATAACTATTTGCATTAACAATTAGTTAATTACTGTAAAAAAACTGTAATAGTTACAGAATAGTTACATTTTGAATATTTGAATGTATATTTATAAACATGAAAACGTAAGATTTGAAAAGGGTTTTTACAAACAAATTGAAAGTTATTCAATAACATGAGAATAAAGTAGGAATAGGAAATTTTAGTCCCGATATTGAATAGGAGATAATGAAAAAAGTGTATCATATTTATAATCATGACCAGCCAGTCGAAAACTATCCGAATTTATTCATCTTGGAAAATATAACTAAAGAAATTAAATTTGGTAAAGATATACTATAAGATTATTTTTCAAGATTGAAAAAGGTTAAATGAAAACTATTGATAGTGGCTTAATAGATGTAAAAATTCTCAAGAAAGATAGAGACGGTTTTCTCGCAGAAATTCTTACTTAATTGCCAGTAGGATTTCCCTTTAAAAAAGGTCAGAACATTGATTTTAAAAGGGAAGAAATTTTGTTTGAGCAAGTAAGTCAAATATTGAATTAGGTTATTATGACTATTCAAAGAAAAATTACGGTCATCGATTGTTTTATCTTGGTTTTCGTCATTTTTCTTTTCTTTCCCAACAATCGAGTCAGATCAGACATCAACAAGGAATTAGATTCAATTTTACTCAAAGCTCATTCTTCAAGAACAAATACTGAACTTTATAAATACTTAAATGAATATTTGAAAATTGCAAAAGAGAACAAGCTTAAAGATAAAGAAGCTCTTGCTTATTATGAATTCACTAAATTTTCTTGGCTCAATGGATATTATAGCGAGGCACTTGAATATTCGAGTCTAGCCATTGATAGTTATAAGTTAATAAAAGACGAGGATGGAATTGGGAAGACTCTGGTTTTACTTGGTAATATTTACTCAGAATGCGACGACACAATAAAAGCTTTTGAATATTACAACAAAGCTCTTAATATTTATCATAGAACTAAAAACATTCATCTCGAAGCAATTATTTACGGGAATTTCGCAGCTTATTATAGCAGTTCAAATGATTTTGATAATACTGAATTTTATGCTAAAAAAGCTATTGGGATATTTCAAAAACTTGATGATAAAATGGGATTAGCTGATAATTATTCATTCATAGCAGATGTTTACTTCAAGAGAAAGCAGTTTGATAAGGCTTTGGAGTATTATAAGAAGAGTTTTGATTTGTACAGTATGACTAGTGACAGTCATCATATTTGTTTGACTTATCTTAGCATTGGGCTTACATATCACAAACTAAATAAGAACAAACTTGCAGAAAAATTTATAAATACTGGTCTTGATATTATTAGCAGATATAATTCAATTGATGGAAAACCCGAATTTTTGACTGAACTGATTTCATATTATAAAAGCAAAAAAGATTTTAATACTGCTCTATTGTATTCAGAAAAGCTTTCAGCTTGGAAAGACACACTCTCAAAGTATAATACAAGCAAAGCTGAAAAAAAGTTTGAACTAAAAGCTCAAGAGGAAAAGTTTCAGAATGAAAAGAATAATTTGATTAAAGAACAGGCTTTTAAAAACCAATTTTACATATTTTTGGTTCTGATATCATTGCTAATAATTATTAGTATTATAGTTGTTCTTAATATTAAGATCAGAAATAACAAGAAAATACAAACAATAAATAGCAAATTAGCTCAACTCAATTCCACAAAAGATAAGTTTTTTTCAATTATTTCGCATGATTTAAGGACACCACTAAACTCATTTAACGACCTGATTTCATTACTGAATAATTATTATGATGATTTCACAATTGATGAAATTAAGAAGTATATTGGCACCCTTAAAAAGTCTTCTGATAATTTACTGTTGCTTTTGGAAAATCTTTTACTTTGGGCAAATTTACAGTCTAAAGGAATTGAGCCGATTCAGGAAAACATAGTTCTTACAAAATTAATTAATCAAGAAATAAACAATCTTAAGGAATTCGCAGAATTAAAAGAAATTAAGATTGTCAATAACGTTGGAACAAACCTATCTGCATATGCAGACAAGGATATGATAAGTGTAGTAATCAGAAATATAATTTCAAACTCAATAAAATTTTCAAGCCCAAAAAGTCAAGTCATTATAAGTGGTCATTCTGAAAATGGTTTTGTTGAGATATCAGTTTTGGACACTGGTGTTGGCATTAGTGATGAAGTCAAAGAAAAGATCTTCAAGTTAGAATCAAAATATTCAACAATAGGAACCAACAATGAAAAAGGAACTGGTTTAGGTTTGAGTCTGTGTAAAGAGTTTATCGAAAAAAATAATGGCAAAATCTGGTTTGAAAGCGAAGCAAATGTTGGCACCAATTTTTTCTTTACACTACCAATTGAAAGTAATTAACAATTGAAATTAATTATTTTAGGAAATAAATATGAGTGAAACAATTAAAGCAGTAATTATTGATGATGAAGAGAATTTCAGTTCAGCATTAGAAATTCAAATAAGAAAGCAATTTCAGAATATTTCTATTTTGGGAAAAGCTACAACTATTAAAGAAGGAATTAAATTAATAAATAATATTAAACCTGACCTTGTTTTTCTTGACATTAATTTCCCCGAAGGAAATGGATTTGAAATTCTTGAATCAGCAAAATACACTAGATTTGAAGTTATTTTTACAAGTTCCTATAGTGAGTATGCTGTTCGTGCTTTTGAAGTTTCTGCAATTCACTACTTGCTTAAACCAATAGACCCTGTAAAGTTGAAAGAAGCTATAAATAGATTCACTTTGAAAATAGACAATAATAAATTCGATGAAAAATTACGAATTCTCAAAGAAAGTTTACAGGACAAACCACAGAAAATTTTACTTCCAACTTCTGATGGGCAAAATATATTTAATATCTCTGAAATTGTTCGTTGTGAAGCAGACAGCAGTTATTCAACTGTGTTTTTTAATAACGGAAGCAAACTAATGATAGCCAAACCACTTCAACATCTACATAAAATTCTTGTTGAACTTGATTTCGTTAGAATACACAGCAAACATCTCGTTAATTTGAAATATGTAAAAAAATATGTGTCTGGCAGATCACCTCATTTGATACTAACTGATGGCACAGACCTCCAAATTTCTCAACACCAGAAAAGTGATTTTGTGGACAAATTGAAAAGGTATGTAAAATCGGTTTAAACCGCTCTAAAAAATAGCATTGATTATATAGAATTTTACTTCAAATAGAAAGTCATATACTTACTTTACTAAGTTCAAATTTTTTAATTTGACGATTCAGTAATTTTGTATTTATAAAAAAATATAGAAAATTACTTGGAGAAAAAATGGATGAATTATCAATTGCTGAAAAAAGAAGAATTTCAAATGAAATTCTTTCCTCTTCAAATTTATTAAAACTAACAGATGATACTGAAAAGTTTTTAAATAGATTTGATAATTCTGTAAATAAAATCAAAGATACTTTTCAGGAAATTAATTCTGCAATGAAAATTACTAATGATGTAATTCAGAATGTATCAATAATATGGCAATGTACTTTAGATACTGTTAGGGCCGTAAAAGAGATTGACCTTATAATGAAGCAGATGGATGTGAATTTGGAAATGTACCTTAAAGACTCTCAAATTAGTTTAGAAAAATTCAAAACAAATGCACCAATATTAGAGAAGCAATTAGATAATATTTCAAATAGAATTGATAAAATTCTCGATAAAGCATTGGCAATTGATTCAAAAAACTGTGAATTGATAGATTTAGAATTGAGGTCAAAATTAATAACTCAGGTTAGAGATTGGTCAGATCATTTAAGTTCAATGATGATGAAATTAATGAGTTTATAAAACATGATCACATCAACACAAAAACAAAAAGAAATAGAAGAATTATTAGAAAGTGCTAAATCATTACAAAATGAAGTAAATGAAATAACAGCAAAAGCACTAGAAATTTCAGATAAATTTCAACAAATCGGAGATAACATTAGTCAGGTTTTTGATTCAGTAGGTTCAATAGTTTCAAATAAATCAGTTGGAAAACTTGCAACTTCAATTATCAAAAAGTCTAAATACAAGGAATTTTCAAAGGCAGGTGGTGAATTAATCAATGCTAGTACTGAACTCGCTGGTACTTTAATAAGTGGTATCGGTGATTTGTTAAATGTAGCAATATCAAAATACGGTCAGTGGAAAGCAAATAAAAAACGAGAGAAATCCTTAAAAGAACTTTTACCTAAGAAACAAGAATTAGCTAAAGCAAAGAAGGATAAAATTCAAGAACTCCTTCCAAAAATTACGAACAATAAAAATAAGTTGCTCGAATTTTGTAAAAATGAAGTTAAGGTTGAAATAGATAGTTGTTTATTAGACAGATATGAGTATATAAAAGGTTCTGCCAAAGACATTTTTATAGCATATCATAATATGAATTTTACAGAAAAATTATGTAATTTTATGATTGAGGAATTTTCTTTTTGGCTCAAGGGTGAACATGAAAGTAATTTGAAAACTCCTACACTTAGAAATACACTTAATGAAGATATAAGGATATTATTTCAAGAAAGTAATTTTCCTCAAACAGCATTAAATTTTTCATATTTAAAGTCCATATCTATAGGTTCTCTTTTACTATTAAATGACAACGACCTTAAAAAGCCTGCTCTACAAAATAAGGAAATTATTAAATTTCTTGAGGAATTTGGAAATTTAAGGTACTCAAGTTTAATTAATCCATTTTTTAAAAATAAAAAACAACTCGATTCATTCTATGAAAATTATTTAAAAGAAAATGTTGTGGTAAATAAAATTATTACATTTAGAAAGAAAAAGCTAAAAAGAAAATTTATATGGGCTTTCGTTTTAATAATAATAATAGTTATAGCATTTTTATTACTCACATAAGGACTAAATAATGACAGAATACAAAATTGAAGTTGATAAACAATATTATTTAAAAGATGAAATTGAAGAATTCTGCAAAATTGAGTTTTTAAAAGTAAAAGAGCAATTAAAAAATGAAATTGAAAGCTTCATTGAAGAACAATTAAACATTATTTCACAAGAATTACAAATTGCATTAGAAAAAACAATAAAAACAATGGTTGAAGATAAATTTTTAAATTTCTTTATTAAACTCTAAGGTATTATATGAAAAAGCTTTTTATATTATTATTGTGTATCATTGCTTTGGTAGCATGTACTCAACAGCAAAGATCTAAAACATTTGGGGGCACAAGTACTATTAATCTTGACCCTGGTAAAAAACTTGTTAATATTACTTGGAAAGAAGATAATCTCTGGATATTAACACGAGATGCTAAAGAAAACGAAAAACCAGAAAAATTTGAATTCATAGAGAATAGCTCTTTGGGTATTTTAGAAGGTAAAATTATTATTATTGAAAAATAGGAAAGGTTTTATAATGGCTCTATCTCGATATCTTGTTGAAGTTAGATTGGCAAATGAGAAGCCAGTACAAATTGAAGTATTTGCCGATACAAATGGCAGTATGAATTCAGATAACCCATTTCTCAAGAAAGCTGTGGAAGCTAAAATTAGTCAATTAATTTCAAAAAAAGTTACTATTCTTAATAGGAAGATAATTAAAAAATATTGATAAAGGATTTCTATGGCAGAAATTAAAATTGAAGTAGCATTCCGTCCTGATAAATATATGAAGCAGGAGAAAAAAGTTCTAACGGTTTACTCAAATGATAGTAATAGAGACAAACTTAAAAAACTAGCTGAAGCACAGCTCAAACTTATAACTGGTGGTAAAGCAATTGTTGATTCCATTTTAAAGGTGTTTTAATTTTCAACAATCAACTGAAAATTGCCCGGAGTAATTAAAGAACTCAGGGCCAATTTTTCAGTTGATATAGTCATACCTTACAACAATAACCAATATCATATTAAAATATCAAGAATTATAACCTTATCTTCAATAAAATCATAACTTATCCAAGATCTATTGAAATTAAAAACTTTATTTTGTCATATATCTGATCTAAACTCCCATTTTATCATCAAAACATAAAAGCAAATCAGCTGATTTCTTATTCTATTGTAATTTAAACTCTTATACTTAAATTGCATATTTGCTGATTAATTGTTTTGAGAAATGACAAAATTGCCGTTTGTAATTCTAACCTTATTTCTTTTTTTTAACCAAAATTATCTCGAAACCAAACCAAAATCAGCAAGTCCAACTGTAAAACTCGGAATTGATGTCCTATTAGAATCAAATTTCAACTTAATTCAAGGAAAAAAAGTTGCACTTCTTACAAACAATGCTGGAAGAAATTCTAAAGGAAAATTAACTGCTGAAATTTTCAGCAAATCCAAAGAATTTGAGCTTGTTTCAATCTTCACTCCCGAGCACGGATTTTTTTGCGATGTTCCTGCCGGAAAATATGTTGATAATGATACCCTATATAATGTCCCTGTTTATTCGCTTTACGGAGCTAACAGAAAACCTTTGAAATACCAGCTCGAAGGCTGCGATGTTGTCGTTGTGGATCTTCAGGATATTGGAATTCGCTCTTATACCTATATCAGCACGATGTTCAAGATGATGGAAGCCTGTGCAGAAAATCAAATTCCAATCATAATCCTCGATAGACCAAATCCACTTGGTGGTCTTATTGTTGATGGCAATGTCGTTGAAAAAGGCAGAGAGTCCTTCGTTGGAATAATACCCGTTTCGTATATACACGGATGCACTATTGGAGAGCTTGCAAAAATGATTAATGGCGAGGGTTGGCTTAGTGAATTTGAAAATGGCGAACAAAAAAAATGCGATTTGACTGTTGTTAAGATGAAAAAATGGCAAAGATGGATGAGTTGGGAAGATACAGGTTTAGAATGGTTGCCAACCTCACCTAATATACCAACAACAGATGCCATCAAAGGAGCCGCCATCACTGGAATTTTTGGTGAGTTGGGTATTGCTAATTTAGCAATTGGAACAAAAATACCCTTTCAATATATCGGCTTCAAAGGATTTGACACCGAGCAAGTTTTAAAGAGATTAAAAAAATATCGCTTCAATGGAATTAAATTCATTCCAACAAATTACTCCGAAATAGTCAATCGAAATGGCTCTTCCGAAATAAATGGGCTTAAACTTGAATTCTCGCTCGACAATCATTTTCTACCCTATACTTATGGTTTTCGAATTTTCCTCCAAATCAGAAAAATTCACCCCGAAAGGTTCAATCCCGATAACATAAAGCCGAACGCAAAGACAATGTTCATAAAAGTAACAGGAACCGAAAAGCTCTTTGATATGCTTTTTGTTAGTAAGGAAAGAGACTCTAAAATCATCAGAGAAGCATCTTCTGGCATCAAGGACTTTACTAAAACCAGAATAAAATATCTTTTATATTAAAAAAATTTTGAAATTTAATTAAAATTTATTAAATTAATTGATATTTAATTTATAAAGGAGTGTATATATGTTTTTTGTTTTTTGTTTTTTGTTTTTTGTTTCATGAATCCCTCACTATCATTAAAAGCACAAGATGAACCTTGCAAACCAGACTGCCTAAGCGATAATTGGCAACCACCGTATCCGAACACACCATATATTTTTCCTATTCTTCTAGAAGATTGTGATATAACAATTCTTGTAAAATTTAGGTGGAGAAATGCGTGCAGCACCTATTATGATTATTATTTCGAAGCATTTGAATGGCCATCAGAAGACATTGATGAAAATTGTATAAACGTTAATTTTGGTGGAATAGCTGGTTTTATTGATCATCTCACAAAAAAATTAATTGAGATGGATCCTATAAATGCTTCACCTCCTTACCCTTGTAACCCAATTAATTGCCCTGGTGATCCACCCACACATTTTCATAATCCCCCGAATTCATGTTTTGATAATTGGAGAGTAATAAAAGGTGCTTGTTGGAAATTAGATAGCCAAAAAAGAAAAATGGCTGTTTGCCAAGAAGGAACTTGTTGTTTAGAAAGATTTAAAGTATGTATTAGTTCTGATGGTACCAGAAGAGAAGCTACAAAGGATCAAGTAGTTATACCTGGAGTATGTGACCCACCAGAACAAAATTGTTATCCAATTTGCGGATCAGTTTATAGGTGATATTTATGATTCATATTTTTATAATTATTATTTCATTCTTGCTTATAATCGACTTACACTCAGAATACTCTATTGTTCAAGTTAATAATAACTTGACAAAGAGAAGTGAAATTTTCAATAGTATTGGTGGTTGCTCCTCTCAACTTATGATTTCATCCGTTAGAGATTTTTCCATAATTAATTATTGGTTTAAATTCTATTACTCAAATGATGGGGGAACAAATTGGCAATTCATCAATTCACTTGAAAAATATAAAAATTCTGAATTTGATTTTGTTGATTTTCATAGAAGTAATCATACAGATATCACCATATTTTGCAATAAGAATATAAAGAAAATAATTGAAAATGATACATTAATAGGCAAAGTAGGTTTCTTACTAAAAAGCTCAGATTCGGGTAATAGCTTTTATGAAGAAATTTTAAAAGATTCAATTTCAATTGGTAATATTAGGATGATATCTCCGCTTAAAGGATATTTATTTAGTAAAAATCAAATTCTTTTTACGGAAGATAGTTGGCAAACTTACACCTCATTATTAATACCTGAGTTGGATGACTCTCTAAATTATTTTCTTACTGAGAATGGCTGTTTTATTAGTTTTCCATCTCAACTAAATAACTTTTACTTCTCTCTTTATCAATATAATCAGGAAGACAAATCATTTAATAAAAATAAAATTAAATTTGAAGTGAACAAACCTCATTCCAGAACTTACTTTAAATTTAACAGCCTACATTCTGGTTTTGCTTTTGTTGAATACCAAAACCCATTAGTGAATCCTGAAGAAAACCATTTAGATATTTA
Source organism: Candidatus Kapaibacterium sp. (assembly GCA_026418625.1). GTDB lineage: Bacteria > Bacteroidota > Ignavibacteria > Kapaibacteriales > UBA2268 > CALHRB01. The sequence goes on along the minus strand of JAOABA010000023.1, from coordinate 756 downwards.
CAAAACTGAAAACTCAGGAATTAACTGGAAACTTATTTATCAATTCAAAACTATCGAACCCTTGATGTGTAGACTTGATTTTCTTGATACTAATTTCATTATATTGATAACAGCTGAAAAATTTTTTATTACTGAGAATAATGGCGTTGATTGGTTATTTTATAGAAATAAGACGAAGGATTTTCAGTGGCACATTCCAAAAAAAATTTTTATTGTAAACAAAGATAGTATTATATTTAACGATGCAAATGTATTTTTGATTTATAGGAAAGATACAATAACCCTTGTTAATACTGAATTGGATATTTATCATTTATCAATAACTCCTCAGCCAGCTTCGGATAAGCTATTTCTTAATTCTAAAAACTTGGATTATATCAATTCTGATATATCAATTTTCAATAATCTTGGTGTAAAAGTTTTTCAAACAAAAATGAACATAATTTCGAATCAGGATAATTTCATAGAACTTAACACCCTGCCATCAGGATTATATTTTTTGGTTTTAAAAGCTGGAGACCAAACACTTACAAAAAAATTCCTGATTTTTAGGGAATAGTGTTTTTAAGGCTTAATAGAAATCCCGAGTGCTACCGAGATTCTTCTCGAGTAATCGGGATTTGATTTATTCAAAACGTTCCTTCCATTGACAAACATAGCGGTAGAACCTCCCCCATCTAAATTCAGAGCATCATAGCACCCAATATGCTTCATTGTGTAGGCTAACTTATCTAAAGAAGCGCCTGATACCGATTC
>JAOABA010000012.1 GCA_026418625.1 Candidatus Kapaibacterium sp. | reverse complement strand
GGCGAAGAAGCCATATAACATAAGTCATTGAAATACAATAGACTCTTCACTTCGTTAAGAGTGACAATAAATTTTTTTCATATGTCCTACACCTTAGAGGTGTAGGACATCTTTCTTTTCACTGACAGATGAGCCTGTTCCACCTGAAGGCACTATTAAAAATGATTTTTCTTTCTCCACTACTTGAAAGTAGTGGCTATTCAATCTTATGCACAGGAATAACAAAGATAATGGTAAATCAATAACTTTTTAAAACTTTGTTTTTTGTATCTTATAAAATCTATTTACTCTTTTGCTTTCAGTAGTGCATTTATCAATATTGGTTGAATTCTATGAATTAGTTGTCTTGTAATTTTATCAACTTTTGCCTTTGATTGGTCGCTAAATTGATTTTCGTATTCATTTATAAGATTTTGCCTGACCAATTCAATTTTTTCGGCAATAGGTTGGAGGAGTTCATTATCACTATTATCTGCCCAAGTTTGAAACAGTCTGACTTCGTCCTCGATTATTTTTTCTGCTTTTGGAAAATCTTTCATCCGCTCGAGATTTTGTCGTTCGAGATAGCCATTAAGCCTTCCGAGGTCATAGACTTCGATTTCTTCTGGTAAATTTCGAGTTTCAATATCTCTTGGGATAGCCATATCTATAATCAGGTTTGGGCATTTTCCCTGTGCAATTAATCTTTGCAAAATTTCGTTAGTTACTATATAATCCGGTGAGCCTGTTGATGAGAATATTGCCTTGCATTCAGTTAAAATATTTTCGATATTACTTAAAGGAGAAGCAATTCCACCATATTCTTCGGCTAAAATTTCAGCTTTATATAGTGTTCGATTCACAAAAATCAAATTATAAAAGTTATTTGCTTTCAATTCAGAAGCCATTATTTTGGTGTTCTCATTAACGCCTATAATGGCTATTTTATCGGTTTTATTCAATTTGTCAATAATTATTTTCGAGGCAACTCCACTAACAGATTGCTTTCCCTCACCCAGAGAAGTGTTGTTACGGACTGCTTTACCACATCGGAATGCTGCGTGAAACAATTTATGCATTATCTTCTCAAGAGTTTTCACCTCGCAGGCAATACTGTATGCTTCTTTAACCTGCCCTTGAATTTGATATTCACCCAAAACAAGAGACTCAAGTCCGGAAATCACACGGAAAAGATGTTCAGTAGCTTTCTCGTTAGCAAGAGAAATAAAGAGATGCTCCCTACCTTCGAAGATGATTTGTTTTTCTTCGAAATAATATTTCCTGATTATTTCTTCAGGTGTTATGTTATCTGCAAGAAGCAAATAGAACTCAACTCTATTGCAGGTGTTAAGAATTAAAACAGCCTCAACACCATCATATTCTTTGATAGTCTTGAGTGCTTTTGGAATTTCTTTCCTATTAAGCTGAAAAACTTCCCGTTCGTGAGTTAGCGAAGTTTTCTGATTTATACCAAATATATATAAGTTCATTTTAGTCTAATAAAATCAATCAATAATTTTCGATAACAACTGAACTCCCCCACCAAGATATCCAACTTTTTCAAATCCGGCTCTTTTGAAGAAAACTGCCCCTTCGTAAGATCTTGGTCCTTTCTGGCATACAAAAATAATTGTTTTATCCTTTTGAAAATTTTGAATATGTTTTCTGTATTCATTAAAGGGTATATTTTTTGAATCAATGCCCAATTGAGCGGCTTCAGACTCATCCTTTTCCCTCAAATCAATAATGATGGCATCTATCGGAAATTCATCATAGGAATAATTGATAATATTCGAACGTTCCTGCTCCAAAGCCATTGCACCTAAAAAGTTCAAAGGATTCATCGGTCCTGAGTGAGGTGGCGTGTAGCAATGCTCAGTGTTAATTAAGTCATATACATCACCATTTTTTGCAGCTATTGCTGAAAAGGTATCAACATACCTTGTTACTTCACCCTTCCCAATCATTTGAATGCCGAGAATTTTGAGGTTTTCCTTTTCATATATTAACTTACCAAAAATCGGCTTCGAATCGGGATGGTAATCAGGTCTATCATACCAAGCGCCAACTACTTTTGCATAATTTATTTCATTGTTTTCTGCTTTTTTTATATTTAATCCTGAGGAGGCAATGATTGTATCAAATACCTTTATAGAAACTGCACCTACACATCCGGGAAAATTTGCCCCAATTCCGGCAATCGAATCAGCAATAACCCTACCTTGACGATTAGCAAGAGAGCCAAGCGGATAAAATCCGTAATTTCCTGTAATTAAATTCTTAATCTCTATGCAATCTCCACCTGCCCAAACATCGGGTATATTAGTTCTTAATTCATTATCTACTTTAATACCACCATTTTTCCTAATTTCAAGACCGCTCCCTTCGAAAAGACCAAGATTGGGCTTTACTCCTGTGCAAAGAAAAACAATATCTGCAGATAGATTCTCACCATTATTAAGTGTTATTTCAAATTGTCCGTCCTCTCTATCATTTATTTTCTCCACGACTGAATAAGTAAAAACTTCAACAGAGTTTTTTCGGAAGATGTCAGTCAGAAAATCACCTAATTCTTTATCGAGCGACATTGGAAGTAAATGAGGTTCTTTCTCAATAATTGTCGTTTCAATACCCCAAAGCGATACAAGAGCTTCAGCCAGTTCGCAGCCTATGTAGCCACCGCCAATTATGACAGCTTTTCCAATTTCGCCCTTTTGAGCCATCATCCTTACTTTTTTTGCATCAATTGGAGAATGAAAAGTCATAATTTTTTCTGAATTGGGATATTGAAATTTCGGTGTTATAGTTTTAGCGCCTGTAGCTATAACAAGGTAATCATAATCTAATGTATTGGTTTCAGAAGTTTTTGTATTAGTATATTTTACTATTTTGTGATTGAAATCAACCTCTGTGACTTCTGTTTGTGTTAGAACATCAATTCCCTTTGTTGACTTAAAAAATTCAGCATCTCTCAGTTTTCCCCAAGGTGTTTTGATTAAATCATTAAAGTCATCTATATCACCAGAGGCAAAGAATGGCATACCGCAAGTGCTAAAAGAGACAAATGGAAGTTTTTCTAAGATAGTTACCTGAAAATCTGGGCGTAATCTTTTTAGTCTGGCTGCGGTTTTGCAACCAGTTGCCATACCACCGATTATAACAACTTTTTTCATATTATTATTTCAATTGCCTACGGACAGATAGAGCAATTTTGTATAGGGCAGTGATAATTAGCATTCCAAGAGCCCAAATACCGATTGAAATCATTATTTCAGTAAATGTGGGCCAATATGGAACAACTTTTCCCAAAGGAGATGGGGTAAATCCAGCTACGATTAACCCAAGCCCCTTATCAATCCAAATTGATAGAAAGACTGCAATACAAGCAAAAAGCAGGATTTTTTCATTTTCTCGATATTTTTTGACAATCAATAAAACTAATGATATAGCTGCGAGTATTATTGAAGCCCACATCCAAGGAACAAGGGAGTAATTTCCGTCAAGTCCGACATATAGAAACTGAAAATGAAGTGCGTGTTCGTGAATACCGCTGTAAAAGGCAGTGAAAAGCTCCATCAAAAGGAAGAATACATTCAGAATCATCGCATAAGTTGCTATTACTGCTAGCTTTTGTATGGGACCTTTGCCTGTATCAAAATTGGTTAGTCTTCTTAATAATAAGCACAAAATAATTAAAAGAGCCGGACCAGCCGCAAAGGCTGTGGCAAGAAATCTTGGAGCCATTATAGCTGACATCCAGAATGGTCTTGCTGCAAGTCCAGAGTATAAAAATGCTGTTACTGTATGAATACTGACTGCCCACGGGATTGAAAATATTATCACCGGCTTAATCCATTTGGGTGGATAAATTCCCTTCTTTTCTGCATCGAGAGTAACAATACTAATAATGACATTTAACACCAGATAACCCATTAAAGAAACAGAATCCCAGAACATCATCGAATTTGGTGTAGGATGGAAAAATACATTCATTATTCTCAATGGTTGTCCCATATCCACAAAGATGAATGTCATACACATTATTACGGCACCGATGGCAAGAAATTCACCCAAAATTGTAATTTTTGCGAATTCTTTGGTGTGATGTAAGTAATAAGGGAGAACAACCATAACAGCTGAAGCGGCAACACCAACAAGGAAAGTAAATTGAGCAATATAGAAACCCCAGCTGACATCTCTGCTTAATCCGGTAACACCCAAACCATAATCAAATTGCCTTAAATAAAACAGTGTGCCGGTTCCAATAAGTAACAAAAGAAAAATTACCCATAACCAATAATTTCTTGATCCGGTAAAAGCATTTTCTAACATATTAAAACTCTTTTTAATTGTTTATAAATAACAAGTTTCCATAAATCGAAAAAAAATAAAAATTTTTCAAATCATAAGTTCAATTTGTAATCTAAATGTTTGTTTTTATTATAAAGTTTAAAAAATTCATTTTTTCATTATTAATTCTAAATGATTAATAAATAAATTTTTTTTAATTTTTCTTGATGAAAATTTTGTCATTTAAATAAACTTTTATAAATTGTGTGGAAAATTTTACACACTTTCGTGCGTTAATGTTTTTTTTAATTTTGGGATGATGAGATAGAATGTGTAAAATTAGGAGTGGTTACTTATTAAATAATGGAATGTTTGACAAAAAGCGAGGAAGCAAATGATACTATCTTTACTTGCTGGTTTGATAATCGGTTTTGTGATGGCTATGCCACCCGGACCGGTAGCAGTAACTGCATTAAAGTTAGGTCTCGAAAAAGGTGCCAAACACGGTTATCAAGTAGGGTTGGGAACTGGATTAATTGATTTTTTCTATTGTATGATAGCTGTATTTGCAACATCAGCGGCTCTGGCTCTTCTCGGTGATTTTACTGACAAATATCCTCTTCTTACTCTAATTATTCAGCTTTCGGTTGTGGCAGGGATGATGATTTACGGCTTCATAACTCTCAAATCTCATAAGAATCCTATAGTAGATCAAACTAATAATTTGCCAAAGAAAGTCAAATTTTTCGACAAATTAGCCCATAGAGGGTCATTCTTCTTTGGTTTAGCTGTTGCATTAGCAAATATTGCTAACCCCACTTTTATGCCATCTCTTGCTTATGTTTCTCTTAATGTCCAAAAATTAGGTTTAATCGAACTTACTACTATTGGTAATATATCTTATGCATTAGGTTTTGGAGTTGGCAACTTCCTTTGGATTTATTTCCTAATCAGAATTCTTACTCATTATCGTTCTAAATTGTCAGACAAATTCATTGTTATAATTAAGAAATTCGCTGGTTATACATTGATTGGTTTTGGCTCTATTTTAGGTTATAGGGTTCTCGAAATCACCAAATGGTCTGAAGTTCTGAGGTTTGTCTTTGCTTTGTAATCATATCTTATGAAGTTTTCTCTTGAGTTTTTTTCGTTACTGATAATCATAGTAGCAGCAGTAATTTTTGTTTTACTCGAAAGGATATTCCCTTATACTAAAAATCAAAGAATTTTTCGTGAAGGATTTTGGAATGATCTAATTTTTTATAGCATTGCCCAAAGTTATCTTCTCGGGGTTCTAATCACTTGGTTTATTCAATGGATAGATAATTCAACAGGTTTCTCAAGATTAAACGTTATTTCCGGTTTACCTATTTGGGGACAGGTCGTTTTTTTTGTTGTGACCCACGATTTATACATTTACTTGTTCCATCGTTGGATGCACAATAATAAATATCTATGGAGGCTTCACGAAGCACATCATTCAACCCCCGAAGTGGATTGGCTATCAGGGGCTCGTTCGCATTCACTTGAAATATTGATAAATCAGACCGTTGAATTTGCTCCCATAATTCTTCTTGGTGCAGCTCCTGAAGTAGCTCTTTATAAGGGGACTATATCAGCTATTTGGGGTATGTATATTCATTCAAATATAAATGTAAAGTCAGGTTGGCTTCAGTATATAATCAACGGACCAGAAATGCACCGCTGGCACCATTCAGCCATTTACAAAGGATCGGGACAAAATTTTGCTACAAAGCTTGCTATTTGGGATTGGATTTTTGGAACGGCTTATTTACCGAAAAATGAAAAACCTATTCGTTATGGCTTGGATGATGATACTTATCCTATTAATCATCAATATAAAAGCCAAAATGTTATTATTCAATTTTTCAATGACTTCAGGAATTACATAAGGCAGCATATTGTTGCATTCAGACCATTCGAATAATCCTTATCACAAATAAATCTAAAAAATTTTAAATAAATTGGTCAAATAAATTTTTTGACTGGGTATTAATTAAGCAATTTTGTAGAATTGATAATGTAAAAATATTCATTTAACTATTTGAAGCTAAATAGAGTTTGCTTATTTATAAATGTCTTATTAGTTATCTGTGTTTAAGCCTAAGTTTCTGTTATTGAATAAAAAAAATTATTAGAATAATTTTCAGAAATATTCAATTTATTTCAATCAAATTGTTATCTAAAGCTAATTTTATTAAACCTATACTATTTTTTACACAAAGTTTCTTTAATAGGTTTTTCCTATGAGTTTCGGCGGTTCTTTTGCTTATACATAGTTTTTCGGCAATCTCAGTTGTTGTCATTTGCAGAGCAATGAGTCTGAGGATTTCAAGCTCTCTTGAAGTTAGGTGTTCAAACGAAGTTGAAAATGAAGAGTGGGCGTTTTGAGAAAAAAGATAAGATAATACCTCTTTTGTGTTTTCACAATAATATTTTGATCCACTCAGAACTGTATTTATGCACTTAATTAGCTCTTCTTTTGAGGATAAAACAGTTATACAGCCGTGAACATCGGAATTAATTATCTTTTGAATTATCAAGGGTTGAGAGCATTCGGAAATTGTAACTACCTTTATTGCAGGATATTTAGCAACTATGTTTTTTAATATATTTAATCCATTAAATTTAGGAAAGTTGATAAAATAAAGGATTAAGTCTGGTGAGTATTTACTCAAAACACTATATATATCATTAGCATTAACAGATGAAATAGTATTTATTGAATATTGTCCATAATCTTGAAAAGCTTCAGAAAGTAAATCTGAAGTAAGTCTTCGGTCATCAATTACTAATAAATGTTTCTTTTCAAAATTATGATTTCTTTTTGTTTTATCAACTCTTGTTTTGTTAAGTGTTTGATTTTTAACGCTATTTAGTGATATAAAATCAATACCTCTATATCCTTTAAATCTGCCTAACTCGTCGAAAATCGGAATACCATAAGTTTCAATCTTAATTAGTTCGCCTGATTTACTTATGTTTGTATTAATCAACTTAGTGATAGTGAATTTGTTATTTTCAATTATTTTAAATTCTTCAATAACTCTTTCAGCTTCATTTTTAGGCATAAGTTCAAATGGTGTTTTACCAATGATTTCGTCAGGGTGATATCCTAATATATCAAAAACTGCAAAATTTGACTTAACATAACGGCATTCCTCATCAACTTCCCACACCCAATGAAAGTTATTTTCTGCAATTTCACTGTATTCTTGGACTAAATCCTCAGGTTTTAACGAAATAATCTTACGCTGATTAGTGTTTGAAAGATCAAAAAACAAATAAATTAAATTATTGAATTCTGACCGGAACATTTTTAAATTAATGTTTACTATTCTTTTTTCAATGACTGCTTTAAAGGAATGAATAAAATTAACATTGTTTTCATTAAGGTTACTTTGGATAAAAATTGTTAATGAACTTATGTTAACAGGGTTTAATGCTCGAATCAATTCGCTAAGGCTCTTTATTTTAATAGGTTGTTTTAATAATAATAAAAAATTATCAAATGATTTGTTAAGATAAATTATTTTGTTGTTCTCAGGATTAATTAACGCAATTGACTCAGATAATGTATCAAGAAAATCGAAACTTATTTCACCAACGCTTTCCATAAAACCCTTTGTTCATATATATACAAATATTTAATTCGTAACCTTAAAGAACCATTGGGAATTGAAAACTCAATAAATCAAATTTTCAACTGGTAAAATATAATGAGAATATTTAAAAAAAAACCTCCATTTTCCTCCATTTTTTTAAAATGAAATAAATTAATACTTACAATTTCTCAGAACCTCATTCTGAAGGCTTTCTATTTGGTTCAGAAAAAATATGCAAGTTTCGGTATTTGTCATACTAAAAAAATGTAAAAGGAGGAAGAATTTTCTTATTTCGCACAAAACTTCTATTGTTCGAACTTTACATTGCTCTTTCAATGCCTGATTTAAAACTTGACAGCAATTATTACCATTTACTTCTGATTCATTCAGGCAATGAATATCAGCCATATTGATATTTAGCTTATCAGTTATGATTTCCAAAAGATTGATAGGTATGATATCACAGTAAAACTTTATCGAGTATATTAAATTAGTAAACATTTGCGGTAAAGTGTTTAATTCGCTTTCTTTATAAAAAACTTTTATGCTTTCACTATTTAATTCTGATGTTTCCAAACTTTCTAAATATTTTATTTAATAGTTTATTTAATTTTAAATAATTACTTTTATAATACTTCGGCAAAAATAAACTGAATATTAATGAAAGTAAATACCAAAAAACACGTATTTTTAAAAAAAGTTTAAATTTTTTTACATAAAACTCATTTATAGCCGCAATTTTTATTTTTTTGATGAGCGAAATAGTATTAAAATCCAGATTAGGACAATCTTCGAAGGAAATTTTTTGAATTAAAGAGTTGCCAACATAAAAATTTTTATGATTTTATTAATAATTCATAGCTTTTATTTCTAAAAAAAATTGAAATAATCAGAAAAAAAGAAGAATAAATAAAAACAACCTAAAAAGAAATATCGGATTTAATTTAACAAAATAAATATTTTAGTTCCAACCAGAGACATTATATATTTCAATAACTTTGACGATTTACTTATCAAAAATACGTGTTTATTGGTATTTTTAAAAAATACGTGTTTATTGGTATTTACTTTTGAAAAACCACCAACTATTTTTGCAGCGGGTAAAAAAGTAACTATTTGCAAACAAAAAAAAGGTGGTTTTTATGAAAAAAGTTTACACAATTATTTTATCTTTAGTTTTATTAACTATTTTTTCAAGTAACGGGTGGGGAGCAGTTTTATATGTCCCGTCTCAATACTCAACAATTCAAGCAGCCATAAACGCTGCAAATAGTGGTGATGAGATCCACGTTGCATCGGGGACTTATGTTGAAAACAATTTTGGATGGACTGGACTAAGTGTGCAGAATAAATCATTGAAAATTGTTGGAGCCGGTAGCGGGTCAACAAAAATTCAAGTTCAAAACCTAACAAATGGGTTGGAAGTTTTAAATAGCACTTCAAGTCCCATATCATTCTGGTTGCAAGGATTTACATTAGAACCTTATGGTGCAACTGGACCGGGCTTCTTTATCAGATTTGGTGAGACGGGAGGCTCATTTGATGGAATCACCATGAAAGATGTAATTGTCTCGAAAGCTGAGGCAAGAAACGTTCTATTTGAAAGCGGTGGCACTTATAGTAATATTTCGGTAGATAATTGCAAATTTGTTGATTCTAAGTATTGGGGTTTCTCAATTAATTGGCCATCAGTTACAGTTCAAAATGTTACCATTACAAACTCCTATTTTCTGAGAAATGGTAGTAATGGAGATATGAACGGATATGGTCTTGAGCTTATTAATGTAAACAATCTCACTATTTCTGGATGCACATTTAATCGAAATAGAGCAGGGGGACTTTCAATAAAGAGAATAACTAACGCTAACATTAGTAACAGCTCTTGGTGGCGCAACGGTGAGTCAGCTACAACAGCAGGAACTCCTAATAGCACACTAGAAATCTACCATAGGTATGGAATTAAATTATGGGAAGATTTTTGGGTTAGCTCAAATATCAATATTACAGGCTGCACAATTTCAGAGACTTTTGGAAGAGCAATAAATTTAGGAACCTATAAATCTTCTAATTCAATTGATGGTGTTACAGTCACAAACTGTGTTTTCCATCTTAACGATATTGACGATGGTTCAGGCACAGACTATCAAAATTTAATTATTTGGGAGACTCCATCTTCACAAAATGGGACTCCACTAAACGGCGGACCAGTCTCAAACGTTAACTTTAATAAAAACAGCTTTATAACAGGCTCTGTTTCCAGTAATTCAATAAACCCAGCTAATTTGAGTTGCAATTGGTGGGGCACTACTGATCCCTGTGTTATTAAAAACAGAGTTTCAGGTTTGGTTAATATTGCACCCTATCTAACAAACGGAACTGATAATGAACCCGGTACACCCGGTTTTCAACCTGTTCCCGGTAGTTGCAATGGAAATACCAACTTAGTTCAAAATATCAATACTGGAAAATGGTTCTGTGCGATTCAACCCGCTATTAACGATGCTTCAACATTAAATGGGCATACAATCGAAGTTTATGATGGCACTTATAATGAAAACGTTACAATTAATAAGAGCTTGACTGTTCGTGCTATAAATCCGCCGACCAATACCGCCCTAATAACCGGGACTGTTGATATTACTGCCAATAATGTTACATTAGAAAACTTTAAGATTGATCCACCTGCATTTACAGCTTCTGATGCTGCTATATATATCAATGCAAGTAATGTAATAGTAAAAAACAACATCATTACAGGCGTAAGTGGATCTGTTGCTAGTGCTACACTAAAAGGTATTCATATTTATGAAGATGGTCCTTCAACAATATCTAATATTAAAATCGAAAAGAATGTAATTGAAAATATCAGTAATACAGCTCTTGGGGGTGCTGTTGGAATTGCAGTTCAAGGATTTGTTGATCAAGTTTATATTCTTGATAACGAATTTAATAATATAGTTTCTGGTGCTTGGGGTTACGGTATTGATATATCACCTACAGACATTTCAGATAACAATACACCAACAAATGTAAATGTTCTTGGTAATCTGTTTGTAGATATTAACAAAACCTATAATCCATCTCAGCCGGGAACTCCTTATCCGGGAGTAGCCGTTTTAATAGGTAAAACAAACACTTATAACAAAATTGCTGATCCATCAACTTATAAAATCAACTTTAATAATTTTACAGGTCCAACATCTGTACCTGCTGGAGTTGCAAATTCACATATATCAAATTATGTCAATGCAGAATATAACTGGTGGGGACATTGCAATGGTCCTACAGTTTATCCATATACAACCCCTTATGGATCAGCCAGTTCTGGATTTGTTGACTATGATCCTTGGCTTGGCAATTACTTGGGAGATCCCGCTCTTTGGCTCTCTTCAATAAATGCAAAAAGACACGGCGACGAAAGGCTCTCAAAATGGTTAAGTATGGATTGCGGAAATCGAGAAGCTGTTCAAAACGCACCAAATAGACAACCAATTTACGCAGATGGTTGGGTAAAATTCGAGTCTGACTATGGTGTTAATAAATATGGTTTTTCAGATGTTATGGAAGTTGCTCGCTATGGCAATATTACTGCAACAGATGTTGAAAACACTATTGACAAATGGCATCCCTCAAAAGAGAAAAAGAATCTTTTTGTAACATTCAAGACAGGGTCATCCGTTGATGCTGAAGCCCAACCTCCGGTTTATTATCGAGACGGTCGCCAATGTATATTTGAAGCAGGCGGTCCACTTTCGGGGTATAATCTATACATTGTATCCGGTAAACTTGTCTTCGGTATGTGGAACAGATTCGAAAGCAAATACACAATACTTGAAAACAGCTCTCTCTATCCACTTTCAACAAATAAAACTTATTATGGTTATTTGAAATATGACGGGACAAAATTTCAAGCAGTCTTAAGTGATGGTTCAACAATAACACCAAGTCCTGAAATATCATTTGCCGGAATTTCTCAGGATGCTGAGGATAAAACAGGAATCGGTGGTGCAGCAAGGACACGTTATCATGATTATTCTGTTGGTTCCACCTATTCGGACGAATTTGATGGTTTGCTTGGTGATATTATTATTTATTCAGGTGAATTTACTGAAGCGGCTGATGTCAATAGTTACCTTTTTGCAAGATATGGAGTTCCAAGCGGAACAAGCCCCAGAATATCAACACAGGATTGGATTGTAATATCTGATATTGATAAAACTGGCGATAACGCCATCAGCTCTGCTTATCCTAATCCATTCTCGCACAAGACAAGCATTGGTGTGAATCTGACAAGCGAGCAGTTTGTCAATGTTGAATTGCTCGATTTGATGGGCAGAAAGGTTTTGAATGTCTTCAAAGGGAAGCTCGGCGAAGGCATCCACGATATAGAAATTGACGGCACAGGACTTAGCTCAGGCATTTACTTCATCAAAGTTGCCGGAGAAATGTTCACTCAAACAACCCAAGTAATTTTAAACAGATAATTTATTAACAGACTGCACCCCTGAAAAAAAGGGGTGCAGTCATAAAAAAAAGGAGAAAAAAATGAAAAAAATGTTAATACTGGTTACGATGATGATGTTTGGGTGGGTTATTTCCAATGCCGCACCACCAAATTTTCCAACAGGATTGAGTTATCCAAGTGGAAGTTTGATTGGATATTGGAACTTCGATTATTGCGAAGGAACACTGACTGATGATGTAAGTGGGTATCTACCTGCAGCAAATGGAGTTGTAATTACACCATACGTAGTTCCACCAACTGCACCTCCACCTCTTTGGGTAGAAGGTATCAACAAACAGTGCGTGAACTATAAATTTACTGAAACATGCTCGGGGGTAGATAATGATAACTGCGCAAGGTATGTTAATCTTGGGAAACCAGAAAAATTGAATTTTAATTCTGCTACAATGAGCGATGGGGGTGGCTTTACTATTTCTGTCTGGGTAAAATCATTTGTTGATAATACAAACACCAGACAAATAGTTTCCAAAGGATATTGTAACTCTGGGACACAGTATCAGCTTAAAATCAAGGATGGAGCCAATGGTCTAATAATGTGGGGAACATGGTATGATAGCTGGAGTCACAATTGTTGGGTTTATAGCGAAGCAGCTAGCTGTATTGACCCTAATCCAGCCACGTTTCTCATTCAAAAGAATAAATGGTATTTTATGGTTGCCAGCTACAAGAAAATTAGTGCCACAGAACATGAATATCTTTTAATGGTTTATGAAGATGATGACGGGAATGGAACTTGGGTCAGACATACTTTTCGAAGAATTGATGATCAGGGAATTGTAGTTAAAGATGCGGATGTTAATATCGGTTCTGTTACAGTTTGCCCAAACGATGCAAAGCAATATTGGTGGAATGGATTAATAGATGAGCTCGGAATATTCAATCAGCCATTTACGCAAACTTTAGCAGACAATTTATTTAATTCTTATAAAAATAATAATATGTCTCCGTTAAGCTGTGGTGCGGCAGGTCCTTACGAGAATAATCTTGTTTTATGGTATGACGCCTCTGATTTAACCAAGTTAGTTATGAACGGGACTGGGACTTATGTTGAAAAATGGATGGATAAGACTACTCCTGCAGAAGATGCAGTCCCCATAAACGCTAATATGAGACCAACAACCGGAAGTGTTTTTGCATCTGCACCAATTACTAATAATAAAAGAGGTGTTGTTTTTGAACAAAAGAACGGAGCGACTGAATATGGTCTGTCGGATATATTAGTAACCTCTGATATTGATGGTGAAATTGTCTCCGATGAGACAGATAAATGGAAACCAAACTCAAAAGATAAATCTCTGTTTATTATTTTTAAAGCAGGGGCAAATATTAATTCTACTGGAGATCCAAAACCATATTGGTCAGATGGAAGACAATGCATTTTCGAAGCAGGCGGTCCCCTATCCGGTTATAATGTTTATATATCAAATGGAAAAGTTTGCTTCGGGATGTGGAATAGATTTGAGCGAAAGTTTATGGTTTATAATCCTCCACCGGGTGATAATTTCCTATATCCGTTAGATAAAAATACTGTCTATATGGCAATTTTGGAATTTGATGAAGTAAATAACAAATTTAGAGTCGGTGTGAGTAAATATAATGACGGACCCTCAGCACCTCCTTATGCTACTTTTTCTAATTTTGTTACTTTCCAAGGCTTAACAAAAGATATCTACTTCCCAAATGAAAAAATTGCCGTTGGTGGTGCGTCAAGGACTGCCTATGCTGATTATAGCATTGGGTCAACTCATTCAGATCATTTTGCTGGTGCCATCGGTGAGATTTTATTGTTCAATAAATTCTTTTCAAGGCAAGGAGATGATGACTATTATGTCAATCAATACTATTTATACAATTTATACCTTTATATTAACAATAAGTTTGGGACTAATTTTGAGTATAAAGAAGCATTCAATATCGCACCGAAGATTTCAGATTGGGATGTAATTGACAATTCAGAGATAATTGACGGCAAAATTGCCATTGCTACAGCTTATCCAAATCCTTTTTCGAATAAAACAAGCTTCTCGGTTTATTTGCCAGAGGACAAGGCTATATCTGTTGATTTATATAATGGTATTGGCCAGAAAGTAAAGAGA
Source organism: Candidatus Kapaibacterium sp. (assembly GCA_026418625.1). Lineage (GTDB taxonomy): Bacteria > Bacteroidota > Ignavibacteria > Kapaibacteriales > UBA2268 > CALHRB01. The sequence goes on along the minus strand of JAOABA010000012.1, from coordinate 52,268 downwards.
ATATTTTCCGGTGATATGAAAACTGGCATACACGATTTCGAAATTGATGGTTCGGATCTTTCTGATGGTATGTATATCATCAGGGTTACAGGCGATGGATTCAATGAATCCTGCAAAGTCGTATTAACAAAGTAAAAAACTCAAATTTTTGTTATTTCTCAATTGATAGTTAATAGGATAAAAACACCCGGGGGAGGCTCCAAAATGCGTTTTTCTCAATTGGTTTTTTCATTCCTTGGGTGTTTTATCCAGTATTTTTTCGCATTATTTTTTTAAGGTTGTTAATCAGACTATGTGTAAATCAACTAAAGCAACTTTTTTTACAAACTAACTGATTAAAGACCAAATGATAAAAAAAATGAAGCATTTATTAATAATATTTTTAGGTTTTGTCCTATTTTCTTTCCAGCTTTTTTCAGCGATAGTTGTTGGAGAAGCTGAGGAAGGAGATAGTTGGCTTCAACCTTTTACTCAGCAGTGGGAAGATAATCCCGGTCCAGTTAATGAAGCAATTTCAAAACAACATCCGTTTAACGAAATGAGGATTTATTGGTTGGATGGTAACTGCAAGTTCGAAGCAGATAATATTACAAATACGAAGCCATTTGAAGTTACAGCTTGGAAGGTTGTTACAGAGCTACCAACAAATCCCAAAAAAGGAAGTTGGGTTGAGACTTATGATAGTGATATATTAGCTATTATAAAAAATAATATAAATTCGACTACTTGGCAAATTGAATTCAAATTACACTTTACGGATCCTCCAACTAATGAAATGAAAAAGATAAAATTTTATTTTGACACTTATCTTAATGGTCAATTAGTTGAGAGGTGGTATTGCGATCTTGGATTCAAATATACAGGTAGTTGGTATATTTACAAAGTTAGAGATGCTGTTCCACCCGGCATTTATTCCAAAGAAATCGTTCTGCGTCTTGACCCTGATTATATGAAATACGATAAACAAAATGAGTTAAATCCTTTTAAAAAGTGGTATGATATCGCAGGACTTGACAAAGATGATGCAATTATGGAAGATTCGAAGAGGCAACCAACTTTTGTAAGTAATTGGTATCAAAGACCAAGCCCGGCAAATACATATCTTCCCGGAGTAAGGTTTACTGTTGTCAGCGATGCTAATAAATATGGCTATTCCGACATTATGACAATACCTTATAATAATGTTCAGGATATTATCACATCGGTTAATGATAATAAGTGGGATCCACAAGAAGATCAAACTGATAAAAGCCTGCTGATAATTTTCAAACCTGAAGCACCGGACGGTGGTCCAGCCTATTGGAGCGATGGAAGGCAAGTTCTTGCAGAGTTTGGTGGTCCTTTGAGCGGGTTTAATATCTACATCAAAAATGGATCTCTGTTCTTCGGTATGTGGAATAGGTTCGAATCGAGATATACTTCGATTACTTTGCCAACTGCTATGCCAAATCTTCTTATGGCACATCTGGAGTATAATGCTGATTCCAAAAAATTCAGAGGTATGCTGTATTATAATTCAACACGTTTGATTTCATCGGCTATGAATTTTTCGGGTATTACAAAGGATGTTGACAATCACGGTGTTGGAGGTGCCTGTAGGACAAGGTTCGATGATTATAGCATTGGAAGTACATATTCTTGCGAGTTCAATGGTTTCCTTGGCGATGTGATGGTTTATAATAATCTTGACAAATGGCAGGATGTTTATTATCTGATTAATACTAACTATGGAACATCATTCTATCATCCAATTAACGGAGATGAATTCCCAAGGCAGGATGGGGATTGGCATTATTACACTTATGACGAAGCACCGGAAGAGGCTATGCAAACTCAGGCATATCCAAATCCATTCACAACCGAGACCTCGTTCGATTTGAGCTTGCCCGAAAAGGATTTCGTAACGGTTTCGCTTTATGACGTTCAGGGCAGAAAGGTTTCTGATGTTTTCTCCGGGATGTTGAACTCCGGCAGGAACGAAATTACAATTAACTCGAACGGTTTGATGTCGGGCATCTATCTCATTAGAGCAGTCGGCACAAACTTTTCATTAAACCAGAAAGTTGTTTTAGTTAAATAGTCTGATTAGAATCTGTGGGGCAACCCGCAGGTCAGAGCGTTATTTGAAAATCGGTTGATGCAATTTTTGATGAATAGGAATTTCGTGCGGTAACTCCCCTTAATTCCCTTAGAGCCTTCATCAAAAAAGCATACTGGTTTTTTTGGTTTCCGCAGTGGTAAATTAAATAACGACAAAAAAACACTGCACGCAAAAAAGTTCTTTTATTTCTTTTTTTTAACTTTTGTTTAATTTTTTTTCAAAGGAGTTTATTATGAAAAAGTTATTTGCAATTCTCGCAGTTTTAGTTCTTTTCGGAACAGCAGCTTGGGCACAAGCAGTTGGTCAATTAGATTGGTCAGATGAAGCCACAAATGATTACAAAGCTTATGTTGTTTGCCAACCAGAATTATCACCAGCTACTGACATCGTATTGGGTGATTTCTTCATTAATCAGGAATGGACAGGTTCAGAAAGTATGACATTTACTTTAACAGGTGGAGCTACAGAAGGTACAGATCAAGTATTTGCTATTACATATATTGAAATACCTGAAGCAGGATTTGTAGTTGATGATGGAAAATGGCTTGAAAAGCTAACTGAAGTAAATATAACTGGTTCCTGTGGTGCTCAGAAGACATTTACGTATACTTTAAAAAAGGCTCATTTTACAGCTACTGGTAACTTAACACTTACTGTTGGCATTGAAGCAGAACTAACAAGTTATTAATTATTAACAAACTCAAATAATTTATGAATAAGATAATTATTTTGATTTTATTGTTGGCTTTGGTATATACTTCAAAGGCACAGTTAGGAGATCCAGCTTACGAAGGAAAAGAAACGAACAAATACGAAGTGAATGTGTTCTGTATGCCTTATTTAGGACCTGAAGGTGAAAGCGTATATTTAGGTGATTTCTTCACTGGAGGCACATATACTGTCTTTGATGAGGATGAACAAGTGTTTGTGCTTGAAGGAGCAACAGGAATGAAGTTTAGTGTTTCATCCACAACAGTGGATAATATTAGTGGAGTAGAAATTGATTATTTATGGTCAATAAATTCTACAGGAGTTTACATTGATTTAAGCCCAAATACTGAAATCACACAAAATGTGACTTTACCAAATGGCACAGGTTGTGATGCTGCAGCACACTTCAAGTGTAAGGTTACAAAGCTGACAATACCAGCTACCGGTATAGCACCGGGTATTAAGATATTTAATGTAACTATTAATGCAGAATTAATAGATTACTGATCGAAAAACATATTTGACAAATATTGGAACGGCATTTTATTATGTCGTTCCAATTATTAATTTTATCATTAAACTTCTTAAATGAATTAACGATATTAAAAAATACATTTGGTTAAAAAAAGATTATGAAAACAAATATCGTTATATTTTACATATTTTTTGCTTTGGTTGTTTCTTTAAATGCTCAGATAAGTATTTACCCACCGTCATTGTTTATTGATAACAGAACAAGGTCAGGAGAGCTAACAATAAAAAATACTTCTAACGAGTTGAGAGAGATAGCTATGGAAGCTATATTTGGCTACATTGGTTATGATTCTTTAGGTAATAGAATGGATATATATAATGATACCACAAATTTAATTAATTATTCATTAGCACGATTCCTAAAGATTTTTCCTCCTAAGCTTATTGTTCCACCAAATGAGCTGCAAACAGTAAGAGTATTTTTACTGAATCTACCGGATTTACCCGATGGAACATATATTACAAGATTTTCTGCTATCTCTAATCCTCTTTCAAAACAAATAGATACCACAAATCAAGGGCAAGTCTCAGCTTCTATATCTCTTAGGACAAAAATGATATCAGCTATATTCTATCAAAAAGGAAATTTGACAACGGATATATCATTTGAACTTGAAAAAATCATATCAGACTCAAACAATTATTCACTTTTATTTAATGTTAGTAAATTTGGTAATTCACCCTTTTGGGGAAAACTTAAATATCAAATTTTTGATGAAAAAGGCAAAGAAGTAGTTGGCGCTGATGAATTAATTTCTTATTACATACAATCTAAAAAAAGAATTACAATAGACAGAAATTTAATTAAATCGGGAAGATATAAAATAGAGCTTTTTTATTCAACCGATAGATCTGATATACCGGAGGAAAGAAGAATACCCTTTAAAGATAAAAAGCAAGAGATTTACTTTAATATAGATTAATAAAAATCAGTGGTTAAAAAGGCATTTATATTTTTTTTGTGTTCATTTTTTTTTTACCTGTCTTTGGACAGAAGGAAAGAGAATTTAAATTACCTGATGGAATAAATGATGGTGTTGTAAAGCTAATTTACAAGGGAACATTTAGGAGAGACATATTAATAAAATTTTATCAGGAACAAATATACCTTCCTTTTTATGAAATCTTAAATTACCTTAAAATTTATAATGAGGTTGACTATAAGAATTTTATTGTAAAAGGTTTTTATATTGACCAGTCAAAAAAATATACTATAAGTTTCAAGGAAGGAAAAGGATCAATAAATGAAAAAAGATTTAGCTTTGATATAAATGATATTTTATTTGACGAGTTAGAGGTTTACGCCCTGCCGTCTGTATTCAAAGAAATTTTCGATTGGAATATCGAGATTTCAATGAAAGAATTAAGCGCAAAGTTAAAAACAGAAGATGAATTACCAATTTATCTCGCATATAAGAGACGTAAGCAATATAATTTCTTAAATAACAATGAAAATGGTGAAAGTAATTTCCCTCTACTTTTTGATAGGAGCAGAAACATTATCAGCTTCGGCTTATTAGATTATAATATCAAAGGGTCTACTGATAAGAATAACAACCAATCAATAAATTCCAATCTAAATTTTGATTTTGAAATATTTGGTGGCGATGTTTCATTGGGTCATACTATTTATTATCAGAACAAAAACCTAAACAACGTTAATCAATTTAGAGGTAAATGGAGGTATTATATTGGCGATAATGATTTTCTGAGAAGTGTCAGCTTGGGAGACATTTCAACTAATAGTTTAAGGATGAGTAGTATTCCAACTGAACAATTTTTTGGTGTTCAAATAACGAATGAAAGAGATTGCTACCCATCATTTTTCAGTAATTTTACAATTGAGGATAGAATTAAACCTAATTGGCAGGTAGAGTTATATAAAGATGGTTTCTTATATTCCCAAATGTTAACTGATGTTAATGGGTATTATCAATTTTCTATCCCAATCAATTATGGTTTTTCTAATTATGAACTAAGATTTTACGGAGATAAGGGTGAATACTTAAGTAAACAGACAATTATACAAATACCACCAGAAATTATGAAACCGGGTGAATTCAAATATTTTATAAACATCGGAGAGTCAAAAAAAATAACTAATAGAAGGATGTATGAAGGAAGATTTTCAGCAGGAATTTTTAATTGGTTAAGTAACTCAACAAGTATTAAAAAATATGAAGGTTTATCGAATCTTGATATTATTAATAGTATGTCTATAGCTATTTTGAAGAACTTATATCTTAGTTATGATTTTTATTATAATTATTCAAACACAATTAGACTACGTTACTGGCCCTTTGATAGAGGTAATTATGAATTAAAATTTTCAAAATTTGAAGGAAAATCAATTTACAATAATTCAGGTTCCGACTATGAGTTATCTTTCAATACAAACTCACCGAGAATATTTAACTCTATGTTTTATATTAACTTATCTGGCAGAAGGATTTGGTATAATCAAAGAATTGATGACTATTTTTCAGCTCGTTTATCCTTTCGTTATAATCCTATTAACATAGATCTTAATTATAATTACAATTCATCTAATAATATGACTCAAGGGATTTATACAAATAATATTATTTCTACTAGCATATCAATTAGCTCACCTTTTAAATCAAAATTTTTTAGTTCATCGAGACTTGGTTCAAGATTGAGTTATGATGTTGATGATAATAGATTTAATCAATTGCAATTAAGTTTTGATCAAAGGATCAATAATAATACTTCTTTGAATGCACGATATATCAAGGACTTCTTTTTTAATCATACATCTTTTCAACTAAATTTAAGAATCGATTTTGATTTGTTCCGAAGTAGTTCAGATTTGACATTGTCAAGAGAATATTATAATTATTCACAATCACTTAATGGGATCATTGGTATTGATTCAAAAAATTGGGATCTCAATGTTACTAATCCTATTTATAGATCGTTAGGTACAAATTCTGCAATAGTTAGGTTATTTATTGATGAAAATAATAACAACAATCTGGATGATGGTGAACCTTTTGTCGAAAATGTTAAAATTAATATTCAAGGTAACAGAGCATCAAAAAAAATTAAGGATAAGGCAACCTATTTTAATAATTTATACCCCTATGAGCAATATAATGTATCTATTGAACAAAGCTCAATTAAAAATCCTATGATTGTTCCTAAAATTACTGAATTTTCTTTCATATCTGAACCAAATAGATTTAAGTCAATAAATATTCCTTGTTTTCTAACCGGCATTATCGAAGGGACTGTTCTGAGGGAAAGGGATGGGAAGACGGAAGGTCAGGCAGGTGTTAAGATTCATATTATGAGCGAGGATTCAAGCTATCACGAAACGCAGCCGGTTTTTTCTGATGGTAGTTTCTACAAGATGGGATTGATGCCGGGAAATTATCTAGCTTGGGTGGATTCGCTCCAATGTGCCATTCTGGACGTTTATCAGCAAGATACTATCAAGCGTTTCACAGTGAAGAGCACAAAAGCCGGAGATTTCATCGAAGGGCTTGATTTCGTCCTGCTTGACCGCAAAGAAAAGGGCAAAAAGAAAGTTATTATCGAAACTATTTCAACCCCGATTGTCCCCGAGGCAGAAATAAAAATTGATACTCTCGTAAATGGCAACGGAAAGATTGATGATAGAAAACCAACTAAGAAACTGTCCGAACCAAAGTTTGACTCGAAAGATGGAGTTCCGAATGTGTTGCTGCTTTATAAGGAATCAAAATGGACTTGGCTGTCCGTTCCAATGCAAAAAGAATTGGACAAAGTAGCAAAATATCTGATTGAAAATCCTAATGCAAAAGCCCAAATAGACGGTCATTCGGACAATTTCGGCACAATGGAAGAAAATATGAAAGTTTCAGAGCAAAGAGTAAAGGAAGTTGTAAATTATCTTTATAGGAAAGGAATAGCGCTTTCGAGGCTCTATTCATCAGGTCACGGAGCATTATATCCTGTTGGCGATAACAAAACGGCTCAAGGACGTGCTAAAAACCGCAGAGTCGAAGTAAAAATTATTGAATAGTTGTTTAGAAAAATATACTATCTGACAATTAATGAAATTATTATAAACGGTGATATTATGAAAATTAAAGTTTTTTTGTGCCTGATAATTTATTTTTTTTCGGTAAATATTTCTTTTTCGCAGCCAAAGATTGAGATTCTTGGCGGTGATACTTACAATTGGGGTAGGGTTTCCATCAAGAAAGACCCTCTGACTACTACAATAAAAATTCTAAATACCGGAAATAAAAAGCTGATTATTTCCGAGGTGAAGCCTGCTTGTGGTTGCACAACTGCAGAATTAGACAAAAGCGAACTTAATCCGGGCGATACTGCAAATCTGCCGATAGTTTTCAGAATTACCGGGACACACAACAAGGTTTCAAAGACTGTCAGAATAACATCGAACGACCCTGTGAACAAGGATAAGATTTTCAGGCTCGAAGCTGATGTCTTTTATCCGATTGAGCTAATTCCCGGCAATGCCATAAGTTTTGGAGATATGGAGGTTGGCAGGGTTGATACAACAAGCGTGATAATAATAAACAATACAGGAAGGGAAATAAATCTTTCCGGCTTCGAACCGCTGTCCGATGACTGTCAGGTTGTAAACATAAAGGATGGCAGAAAAAATATTCCTGAAGGCGAAGAATTTGAACTTAAGATATCTGCAAAACCGAAGCAGTCGGGCTTTTACAATAGTGCTATTCAAATAAAAGTTGATTACGAGGAATATTCTGAGCTTAAGATTTCCTGTTTTGGTATGGTTAAATAATTGATAATTTAGAATGTTAGGAGTGGAAAAATGAGAATAAAATTGCTTCTTTGCTTGTCATTGATTTTAATGAGTTTGAATTTTGCATCATCGCAGATATGGATTAAGACTGACTCTCTGCCGGTTGGGATAGTCGAGACAATAGCAATAAATCCAAAAAATGGCAAAATTTTGGTGGGTATTTATGGTGAAGGGGTTTTCAGGTCGGATATTAATGGTTCTAATTGGACAAATGCCTCAATGGGACTGCCTGATAAATTGGTTAAAGTGATTAGATATAATTCTGAAGGAACAGCCTTTGCTGGATTAAACGGGACTGGAATTTTCAAATCAACTGACGATGGGCAGAATTGGGTTGCATCGAATAATGGATTGACAAACAAAAATGTTTTGGATGTATATGTTTCGCAGGACGGGAACATTTATGCAGGAACATGGTTCTATGGCTCAGTCTTTGTATCAACCGATAAAGGGCAGCAATGGACTGATTTAAAGTTGGATAACAAAGATGTTCATTCCGTGATTAAAGCAAAAGATGGCTCTATCTTAGCAGGGACTGAATATAATGGGCTCTATAAAACAAATGATAACGGAAAAAACTGGAAAAGCGTTGGATTTTCAACAAATAATATATATGATATGGTTGTTGACGATAATGGTAAGCTCTATTTATGTGCTAAAGACGGCTTTTATGTTTCAAACGACAACGGTGAAAATTGGACGTCTCAGAATAATGGTATTGGTACGACTGTCATCAGAGCTATAACTATTTCCAAAGCTAAGAGTATTTTTGCGGGGACATCAGCTGGAGTTTATAGAAGTATTGATTATGGGCAGAACTGGAAAGAATATAGCGATGGATTAGATATTCAAAATAAAAATATATTTAGTTTGAATTCTGGAATTGATGATATAATATACGCAGGGACAGCCAATGGAGTATATAAAACACAAATAGCAGATAGTTATGACGAGCTAAATTCAAATAATTTTCGATTAATTATATCTCCAATTCCATTTAATAACAGTGTTAAATTTAAACTAACAATAGAAAATTCAGGGACTTACACATTAATCATTTATGATATATTTGGAAGAAAGATTGATAATTTATTTGATGGATATTTATCAGTCGGAACACATCAATTTGAGTGGCAACCTCAAAATTTAAGTTTTGGTTCTTACTTTTTTAGAATCATAAACAATAATCAAAGCACTCAGGGAAAATTATTATATATGCCTTGATTTATTCTCTTAAACCGAGATAAATCATATAATTACAAAATGAATATGTGAGATAAAATTATTTTGGTCATTCTGACAAATGAAGTTTGGAAGAATTCATTATGTTTTTGAAGGGATATTTCGCCTACGGCTCAAAATGATAATTGCATATTATCAAATTATTTGATCCTATCTGGTTAAAAATCAATATGTAAAAAGCCGCCTAATTAACTAAGGCGGCTTTATTATTAGTTGATGAAAATATCAATTACTAGACTTATAAAAAAATTCACAAAGCATATCTTAACCCGATATAAATCATTCTTCCCATTACCGGACCCCAGATAATTGAACTATCGAAATACTTACTAAATGGTTGGTCATAAGCAATTATCGGGTTCATCTGACGGTAATTGAAGATATTTTCGGCTCCCAAATAAAATTCCAATAATCCAATAGTCTTTGTTATCTGCCCGTGGAACAAGACAAAAGCGGGATAATACTCATCAAGCTGATATTCTTCAGGATTTTTCTTGGTATCTGGCAACCTTCCTTTTCCGTTTAATTCTGCAGTTAAGTCGAATTTCCAATCGTCGTCAGGGGTAGAATATGCCAAATTAACCAAAGCTTTGTAATCACTTACCATCGGTTTTCTTGTTAGCTCATTATTAATTGTAGTCATAACATCATTGATTCTTAAAGCGGTAAGAACTTCGAAGTTCGAAAACGGCTCAAAAGTCAAATCAAATTGATATGAATTAGAATATGATTTACCTTTCAGATTATAGAAAAAGACACTCTGTGGATCTTGATCTAAGTCCACTATCACCTGATTAATAAAGACGGTTCTGTAATACTCTGCATTAAAATTAAATTCGGTATCAAATAATTCGAATGTATGGCTTAGGTTTAAACCATAATTCCAGGCCTCTTCAGGTTTAAGCTGTTCGAGAAAAATAAAACTTCTTGAGGATGAAAGCAGTCCGATATTTTCAGCAAGAATATTAGCTATATGGTAACCCTTACCGAATGACCCTCTTATGACAGTGTTGTCATCAAGGTCATATTTAATATGTAGTCTTGGTGTTAAAAATGTTCCAAAAAGATTATGATAATCTGCTCGAAAACCTGCTTGTATGTTCATACTTTCGATTGGGATTATATTGAACTCACCGAATACGCCCGGGACAGATTCATTTCGCGCAAGAATGTCTGAATTAAGTTTTTCGGAATAATTATCATAAGTATAGCTAAAACCGACAACATATTTTACTAGATTATGAATTAATTCTGATTGATAGAGCAGATTTGTGTAAAATGTCTTTTGCAATCCGTCATAAATATTTTTTCCAAATGTTGAGTTTTGATTATGATAATTGAATTTTACGATTGTTCCAATGGTTGTTTCTCCTTCTTCATCAAGAATGAAACCATTTTTGGCATAAGCTTCATACCGTTGAGTTTTTATCAAACTGCCAAAGAAATCGGGTTTGTTTTGAGTGAAATAATTAACCTGCCCTGATTTTCTTTCCTCGAGCATAGCTCCTACGCCAAATTTGGATTCCCAAACCCCAGAAGTGTAATCCCAGCGGTTCGAGAGATTAAGATATTTGATTAAGGGCTTATCCAAAAAGCCATCTGAATTGTAATCGTGGTTCACTTGATGTAAATTAGAACTTAATAACAGAATAGAGCTGAAATCTGGATTAAATCTATATGCTGAATAAGCGTTTCCTTCGAACCTTGCCGAATGATCAGCATAAAAATTAAGATATAGTTTTTCACTTTGAGCAGGTTTTTTGTATTCTACGTTGATTTGTCCTGTGATTGACTCATAGCCATTGACAACAGATGAAGTGCCTTTTGAAAGCTGGATTGATTCCATCCACGGACCCGGCACATAAGTAAGACCAAAACTCGAAGCTAAACCCCTTAAATCGGGCATTTGTTCAGTAAGTAATTGGACATAAGAACCTTGCAAACCAAGAAGCTGGATTTGCTTGGCTCCGGTGATGGCGTCTGTATAAGAAACATCAACCGAAGGGTTGGTAACGAAACTTTCAGAAAGATTGCAGCAAGCCGCTTTTTTTAAACCTCGTTCGGTTATTATTTCTGTTTTAACGCTTCCGGATTCAGAGATTAAAAGGGAAGGTTGTTTTGCTGTTACTTCGATTTCTTTGGTTTTTAGGTCTTCTTTGAGAGTAATTTCGATGAAATCCGCTTTAAAATCAACATTGATCGTATCTCTCTTAAAACCAGTATAGCTGACAATTAGATTTGAATTTCCCTGAATTTTATTAATAGAGAATTTTCCGTCTTTGTCAGTAATAGCACCAGTTTTTGATCCCAACCAAGAAAGATTAGCATTCACAAGAACTGTTTTATTTCCCTCTGTGTCAATACCGTAAACGATTCCGGTTAATTTCTCTTCTGCAAAAGATATATTTAAAGGGATAATATATAATAATAGTAAAAATATTTTTGTTATTGTTTTCATTTTTTTCCTTTCTTGAAAAATTAATTGAAAATTCAAAAATTCCGATATGGATTTTTAAAGATTTATTTATCAAGAAAGGTAACTGTCAGAAGATTTATCTGATGAATGGCTAACAATAAATGAAATTATTTTTGAGGTCGGAGGACTAAAAAGTAAAATTTCTGATTTTGTCAAATAAAGGTTTTCAGTGTCAGATTTTATTTTTTCATAGTGAAGTAAATAAAATACAGATTGATAAAAGATTTTTGTAATTTTATCTTTGTTAAGTAGGTCAGCCTTTACTGAAAAAATTTGTGAATCATCAAAGCAGCAATCTTCAGACTTATAAATATTATTCATTTCTGAATTTTTATGTGAAGATTCACAATCAGAGTGAGTGTCCTCGCAGCAAGATTCTTCAGTGGGTTTTGAAATAGTTTCGTTACAGCAGGTATCTTCCTTTTCGTCGCTGCATTTTTCATTCACATAAAGATAGAATTTTACTGTATTTGTAGAATTACAAATATGCTTGAAAACAATGATTCCGTTTAAGCTGAATGGGATCATTATTATCAGCATTAATGCAGTTATTTTTGATAATATTTGATATTTATTATACACTAAATAAAAAATTCATTAAAGAACGAATATCAAATTAATCTTTTTTTTGTAATTTTGATGTTCTGTAAAACTAAAAATTAAAAATGAAAAATTTAAAACCAACAATTATAAGACGGACTAAACCATTTTTATTATATTGTGAATGGCAAGATGGATTCAGTGGGACAATTAAACTTGAAACATTCAGAAATGAATGTCCCTGTGCATTATGCAAAGGTGAGGAAATTGCCGGAAAACAAGTTGCTAAGCCAATGTTTCAGATGATGACACCCGGAAAAAATGATTTAAAGTCCCTCGAGCCTGTTGGGAATTATGCCATTCAAGCCACTTGGGGGGATGGACATAATACGGGAATATATACTTGGGAAAATCTAAGAGAAATTTTTGAAAAATTTTCATTATCTGTGAAACAATTAGATGAATTGATGGATAAATAAATTGTTTCGATGATTAATTAAAAAAAAACTAATAAATTTAATAGACAAAGAGAATTTAAAATGAGAACAGTAAAAGTTCCGAGAGGCACTGAATTAACTTGCAAAAACTGGCAGATTGAAGCTGCTTACAGAATGATTCAGCACAATTTGGATCCGGAAAACGCTGAAAAGCCTGAAGATTTAATTGTTTATGGTGGATATGGAAAAGCTGCAAGAAATTGGGAGTGCTACGATGCCATTATCGAAACGCTAAAGAATATGAATCCCGATGAAACTTTGCTTGTTCAATCCGGGAAACCAGTTGGCGTTGTTCAAACTTACAGTTTGGCACCAAGAGTAATCATAGCAAACGCTAACTTAGTTCCAAAATGGGCGACTTGGGATGAATTTCGAAGACTCGACAAAATGGGTTTGATTATGTATGGTCAAATGACTGCCGGTAGCTGGATTTATATAGGAACTCAGGGAATTTTGCAGGGAACTTATGAAACTTTTGCAGAAGTTGCAAGACAGCATTTTGGCGGAACACTAAACGGAAGATTTTTATTAACTGCCGGAATGGGTGGAATGGGCGGAGCTCAGCCTCTCGCTGCCTATTTTGCCGGAGCTGCTTCTCTAACAATTGAAATTGATGAAAAAAGAATTGATAAAAGAATTCACGATGGCTATTGCCAAATGAAAACAAGCAGCCTCGATGAAGCATTAGAAATAATAAGGAAAAATGTTGATGAGAAAACTGCTTGTTCAGTTGGTTTGGTTGGAAATGCAGCAGAAATTTTACCAGAAATACTTAAAAGAGGCATTGTCCCTGACATTTTGACAGACCAGACTGCGGCACACGATCCGCTTAACGGATATTATCCTGCAAATTACTCAAAAGAGGAAGCTGATAAATTAAGGATTGAGAATCCTGAAAAATATCTCGAGGAAGCATATAAATCTATAGCTATTCACGTTATTGCAATGCTTGAATTTCAGAAGAAGGGTGCAGTGGTATTCGACTATGGAAATAACATCAGGGGAATAGCAAAAGAATACGGAAACGTTCCAAATGCTTTTGATTTTCCCGGGTTCGTTCCTGCTTATATCAGACCTCTGTTTTGTGATGGGAAGGGACCTTTCAGATGGGTAGCTCTGTCGGGAGATCCCGAGGATATTTATCGAACAGATAAGAGGATTATGGAGTTATTCCCAGAAGATACTTCGCTGCACAACTGGATTAAGCAGGCTCAGAAGCATGTTGGATTTCAGGCTTTACCTGCAAGAATATGCTGGTTGGGTTATGGCGACAGGATGAAAGCCGGATTATTATTCAACGAAATGGTTAAATCAGGGGAAGTAAAAGCTCCCATAGTTATCGGACGTGATCACCTTGATTGTGGTTCGGTTGCATCTCCCTATCGCGAAACGGAAAGTATGTTAGATGGGTCAGATGCAATTGCTGATTGGGTTTATTTTAATTTTGCTCTTAATGCTATCGGAGGAGCCTCTTGGGTATCTTTCCACCACGGTGGAGGTGTCGGTATGGGATTATCACTTCACGCAGGTGTAGTAGTTGTAGCAGATGGAACTGAGGAAGCTGAAATGAGACTTAAAAGGGTGCTAACATTTGACCCGATGATGGGTATTATCAGACATAGTGATGCAGGATATGAGAGAGCAATTAATAATGCTAAAAAATTTGGCATAAAAATTCCTATGTTGAAATTCGATTAAAAAAAATTTAGTTATATCTAAAATATTTTGTAACTTTTTTTGTAATTTTGTGTTTTAAGAATTGATATTGAACAAAAATTTAAATTTTTTAATTCATTGTTTTGAATTATGACATTTTAACGGAGTTTTATGACAGATTTTATACTATGATTTATGAAATATTAGTTATGTAGAAGCAGAGAATATCTGCTATATAAGGATATGAAAAAGATGAAAACAAATAGTCATAATTTACAAACAATGAATAGGAGAGAATCTATGGACTTAGCCTTGCAAATCGAGAATTTGTTCAAGACTGATAGAAAAAAATTTCTTGGCTTCATTCGCCAAAGAGTTAGAAGTCAGGAAGAAGCCGAAGATATTTTGCAGGATGTCTTCACTAACGTCTTAGCTGCTTCAGCTAATGTGCAAAAGCCTATTGAGAATATTGCTTCGTGGGTTTTCACGGCTGTGCGAAACAGGATTATTGACTCTTACAGGAAAAAAAGAGCAGAGACTTTTTCCGATATGCAAACACCCGGTCAGGCTGAAGATGGTGTTGATGCCTTCGAAAATTTTCTTGGTGATGCAGTTTCTACACCAGAATCCGATCTTATTCGTAAAACAATATGGGAGTCGGTACAAGCTGGATTAGCTGAACTTCCTCCCGAACAAAGAGAAGTCTTTGTTAAGAACGAATTTGAAGGTATCTCGTTCAGGGAAATGTCAGAAGATACAGGCGTTAATATAAATACATTACTGGCAAGAAAAAGATATGCCGTGCTTCATCTTCGAAAACGTTTAAAAGACTTGTATGTCTCGTTAAACGAAAATTAGGGTATAATGAAAATATTTCAATTATTTAATAATATCGCAGCCCGTTCAATTTTTTATATAGTCTTTGTTGGCGGGCTGCTTTCTTTATCTGCTATCGTTTTAATGATTTCCTGGAACACAGGAATAACAAATCTATTTGATACTAATCCTATCACATTTCTTGAATCAATAGGCATATTAGCTTTAGTTTATGTCATATATTTCGGAATCCAATTTGGTAAATCATCAGCGAATGTCAATTTGTCATCTTTTACTAAGTCAAAAAGTCAGACATCTGACATTAATACAGAAATTTTAAATTCAGAAACTTTAAACAAATTAAATAACAGCGAGAAGGAAGAGTTAAGAGATTTTGTTAATCGTTGTTGCGGCTACAAAAATTCCAATGATATAAACAATAAAGAAATAAGCTATTCAAATCCATCAGGGAAATCAGACTACTAATTTGTGAAATTACTACAACACTACTGTTAAATTTACTCCACTTTCAATTACACACATTTTTTGTTTAAATAAAAAATTGCAATCCTTTTTCTTGCTCATAATTAATATCTGGTGGAAGATTTGACCTCGATGCTTCCTCTTTTGAGAGTTTATCACATCGCTCATTTTCAGTAATTCCTGAATGTCCCTCTACCCAATTTATTTCAAGGTTTAAACCATTTGCAAGTTTGACTAAGTCTTTCCAAAGGTCACTGTTCTGGACTTTTTCACTTCCTTTTCGAAACCAACCCTTGGTTTCCCATTTTTCTAACCAACCAAGGTTGAAAGCATTCACAATTAATCTGGAGTCAGTAAATATTTTGATTTTATATTTTTCAGGTGATTTGATAGCTTTCAAAGCTTCTATGACAGCTTTGATTTCCATCCTGTTATTTGTTGTCATACGATAGCCGCCGGAAATCTCCTTTTTTCTTCCTTGATATGACAGAATTGCAGCATACCCTCCCGGACCGGGATTTCCAAGACAAGCACCATCTGTATAAATAATTATTTCTTTTTCGTGCTTCAAAATTTTTTGTTCTAAAAAAAGAAGCAAAATAAAACAAAAAATGTAAGTATGCAGTAAGAATTTGAAATTCAACAAAAAAAGCAGGAACTTTAATTCAAAAGTTCCTGCTTTAAAGTGATAAAATGAATATTATTACTTAATTAAGTTTATTTTTCCGTTAATAGTCGAAATGCCGTCTGAAAAATAATAAAAATAAACTCCTGTATTCAGTTTTTCAAGATTGATGGAGTATGAATGTTTTCCTTGACCTAAAAATTCATCTATCGGTAAATCAATTAATCTTCCGTTAATGTCAGTTATTTTAAGACTGCAATGGGTAGGTTTAAAAAGCTCAAACTCAAGGTTAATGTTTCCTTTTGAGGGATTTGGGAAAACTGAAACATTAGAAATATTATTAAAAATGTCTAAATTATCATTCAAGACTTCAACAGATAAGGTTGTGTCTGCATTTTCAAAATCTTGCTTGGAAATAACAGTAAATAATGTTCCTGCAGTAAGTGAATTATAGGTTACTGTTACTTCAGATTCACCAGATTTTAAACCTTGAGCAACCTTATTAGAAAGGGAAACTACATTACTTTTTTCAGACTTAAAATTAGAATTCGTCAATAAATTAGTAATATCTCTTTTTATATTATCTGAATATTTTCCAAATACTCTTAATACCCTTTTTTCACCCTCTACAATATTGATTGCTTCATTGTCAAATTCAATTGTTTTCAGAGTAGCTTGTGGAATAATATTAATAGTAACAGTATCAACTTTTGTGTATGGAGTAGCGTTAGTATCAGCTACAGGTAAATAACCCCTAATAAGAATTTTAACAGGACCAACAGCCTCATCGGGAACTTTATAATTGAATGTTGCAGTTTTTTGAGTAGTATAATTCGAAAAAGTCCCATTATCAGGTGCTGAAAGAGCTATTGCACTTACACAAATAGCAGAAACACTGTCGGTGCGATTTACAACAATTTGAACTGTTTCACCGGGTTTAAAAGTATCACCGCCTTTAGGGCTCATAATTATTACTGATTCGTTCTCTAATGCTTCAATAGAATGTGGATTTTCATTTTTTTCAATGAAGCTTATTTCAATATTATGAAGACCTTGAATAAAAGAAAATAATTCCTCTAATTTTTTAGTATTAAGAACTTCGGGATTGAATCCTTCATTACTAAAGTTATAATTATATTCGGAAGCTAAAAGTGCTGGAATATGTTCAATTAAACTATAGTTAAAAAGAGCCTTATGGTAAGGCATTCTATACATAATATAGTTAAAAGGTTGCTGCAAGCCACCATTCTGGCTCTGAGCCACAGAAAATCCGTCGCTTTGTTGGTAATCAAAAATAAAATTTAAAATTTTTGTTGGTGGAACATAGTATCCAAGAGCATCATCAAAGTCAATTAGCATTTCCTTCATATAATTATAATATGGAAGTAAAGCATTATATTTTTTGGGGTTGATTCTTCGCCAAGTAAGCCAGTATTTATCCTGATTCTCACAGCGGTCATAAAGATAATTGTATTTTCCTTGAAGAAGACCTGCAACACCAATCAATGCCATTCCGAAATAACCATCGAGTAAATTAACTTCGTCAACACCGCTGATAGTATGGGATGGAACTTTATTTGGACTTGTGCTTCTGTTCAAGGCAGCTAATACTTTCGAATTAACGCTTATATTTTCGATTGCCCCCTCGCTTATGTCATAATTTGACAATCTTCGAATAGGATATTCAGCAGCATTAAAAAAAGGACTAGATAATATAAGATCAGCTAATTGAGTGCCAGAGTGAGGTGTGTTGATAGTTATCAATCTTTTGATATTATTCTGAAACTCTCTGCTCTGAATCCACTGTCTGGCAAGTAAACCCGAAACTCCGTGAGTCAGTAAATCAACCTTTCCAGCTATAAATCCAGATTTTCTCAAAGAGAAAATAACTCCATTGATAAATCTTTTTATAATATTTTCATTTTCTTTGAATGGACTTCCAGAAGTGTTTTCGAAGTTGCCTAAAAAGATTAGACCTTGTTTAGCTTCTTTAGGATAGTTTCCGTTTGGTGATTTATCAGGATATAACATTTTTTGAATAGCCGGCAGTAACATTGAATATGATTCTGGTTTTCCAAATACGGAAGTTAAAGCTAAAACAGGTGCATTAAATATGTTTATATAAGTTTCATAGACAATAGTATCTCTCTCGTTTCCCCGTCCGGGCTTATAAACTTGAAGAGTTAACTGATCGACTGTCTTTCCATTTGTAATAAATACAGGATGACGGTATTTTGCAATTAAAAGATTTTCTTTTTGTTTGAATTGTAAATTTTCTATTCGACCGTATTGCTCAGTGTAATTTTGTAAGTCTTCTTTGATTTTTAAACGAAAATTGCTCGACATTGGTGAGGATTGACTATAAAGAATTAATGTAGCAACAGATCCATCAGCACAGATATTTGGAATTTCTTTGTTTCCCTGATCTGAAGTCGCAATATGGAAACCATCCTTAAAAGCATTAATGTTTTGCAGCTGGTGATAAAATGATAATTTCTGGGCTTGAAGTGAACTGATGGCTATTGTCAGTAAGACTAAGCAGTAGAAATAAGTTTTCATAAAAATCCTCGTTTGATTTTAAAATTAATTTTGGTATATCAAAATACGAAATTAGGTAAAACAAATTTTAAATTAAAGTGTTTTCAATAATATTCTTTCTTATTAGTTTTTATGTTGTGTTTGATTAAGGTTTCTATTATGATAAAAAAAATATTATTATTATTTATATTTATAATTTTTTTTAGTCCTTTGCTAAATGCTCAAAAATGGACTCAATTAAGGGATAGCAGTCAATATTATTTTGATAACTCTGATTTTCAAAAAGCTCGTTCTTTTGCTGAATCAGCATTAAATTTATGTGGTCAAACGGAAGGAAGAGAATCGAAAAATTATATTGACCTTTTAACATTCAATTATGATGTAAATTATCTTACAGGAAATTATCAGTCAGCAATAATTTATGCAAGGCAGGATAGCGCTCTTAGACAAAAAGTTGAGGGAGAAAAAAGTATTAACTATGTCTATTCTCTCGGAAATCTTGCAAAACTATATAAAAAAATGAGCAATTATCGGGATGCCGAAACATTATACAAACTTACAGCAGAGGTTCTCAAGAAAAATTTTGGGGAGGCTCACGATGATTATTCTTCAGCTCTAAACAACCTTGCTACTCTTTATGTGATGTTAGGTCGTTATACTGAAGCTGAACCTTATATGGTTCAAGCAATGAATCTTAAAAAAATAAAAGTTGGTGAAAGTGACGCTGGTTATGGAACACTGGTAAATAATCTTGCAACTCTCTACATTTACTTGGGAAAGTATAATGATGCCGAACCCTTGCTTCAGAAAGCTGTTGATATTATTGCGAAAAGTATTGGAACAGACAACGGGCAATACTTATCCGCATTAAGTAATCTTGCAATGGTTAATCTTCATTTAAACAGGATGGACAGAGCCGAAGAATTAGGTATTGAAGTTGTAAAACTCAATAAAAAACTTTTAGGTAGTGAGCATCCTGATTATGCTGTATCACTTAATAATTTGGCTGGTGTTTATGTTTATAGCAATAAGCTTGAGCAGGCAGAGCCATTGCTCAGAGAGGCAGCTGATATTATAAAGCTCAGGTTAGGTAGCGAGCACCCAACATTTGCGAGTTCTCTTTCAATGTTAGGTTCTTTGTATAATAAAATGGGTAGATATCAAGAAGCAGAACCGTCATTGTCTTGGGCATTGGATATTTATATTAAATCATTAGGACCAAACCATCCAAATTCAATTGATGCATTATATGATTTAGCTTCAGTATATAGTAACTCCGGTAATTTTCAATATGCTAATATTTATTATGGACAGGCTTTTTCAAGAACAATGCTTTTGATTTACAGCTATTTTCCGTTCTTGAAAGAGGATGAAAAAATTTCTTTCTGGAATACACAAAAAAATAAACTTGATCAATTTTATCAATTCGTTTTGAAATATTACGAAACTATTCCTGAAGTTACTGGGCAGATGTATGACTTTTGCCTTGCAACCAAAGGGATTTTATTAAATACACGAAAAGAACAAATATCTGAATCCAAAGAGATAAAGGAAGTATATGATAAATGGTTAGATTCCAAAAATCAATTAGTCAAATTTTCGATGAACATTGAATCTGCAAAAAAATCAGGTGTTAATCTTGATTCTTTGAGAAAAATTGTTGCTGGTTATGAAAGCTTTATCTCAAAAAATTCCTTTAAGTTCAAAAAACAGTTTGATACCACTTGGAAAACTTGGAAAGATATTAGAGAAAAAATTAGTGAAAACGAGGCTACAATAGAAATAATTCGATTTAATCAAAAAACCAATCCTCCAAGTGATACTGCGATACAGTATGCTGCTTTAATAGTAACGAAGGAAACAATGAGCAATCCAGAATTAGTCTTGTTTGAGAATAGTAATAAACTCGAAACAGATTATTTTGATAAATATAGAGAAGTCGTTGAAAGCGGTTTCAAACAAAAAGTTAATACTTTTCAAATAGAAAGAACTTTAAAAGAACTTTATAATTATTACTGGAGAGACATCTCTAAAAAAATTGAAGGAAAAAAAATTGTTTATTTTTCTGGTGATGGTATTTTTAATAAAATCAACCCGAATATTTTTATAAACTATGAGAATGATAAATATTTGCTTGATGAAATAGATCTTAGAATGGTAACAAACACCTCAGATGTTTTCAATCAAGATCTTTCAGCAAGTTTTCCACCGGATCAAGTAGCATTATTCTTTGCTAACCCAGATTTTGATGCTTCACCAATTGCTGGCGAAACAAAATCAAATGATTTATCTAACATATTAGATGAGAATCTTACTTATAATTTCGATGATTTAATAACCAAAGGAATTCCTTATATTAAAAGTTCAATCAAAATGTCAGAAGAATTAGGTGATTTTTTAAAAAAATTTGGTTTAAAACCGGTTATTAACTCTGGTGAAAAAGCAAAAGAAGAGGCTATTAGCGAGATTTCAAATCCTCACATAATAGTATTTGGAACACACTTGATTTTTTTAAAAGACATTCAAAAATTGAAAGAATATAACCCGACAAGTAAAGCAAGTATTATAAAGAATCCTCTACAGAGAGCCTTTATTCTCCTAAAAGGAGCAAGAAAAGCATTCCAAAATTTACAGGATAACCAAAAAGATGGTTTACTTACGCCATATGAAATTAGTCAACTAAATCTTGAAAATACTGCTTTGGTAATTTTTCCATTTTCAGAGACTAATTTAAAAGACTCAAAAAATTACGAATCAATATACGGTCTGCAAAAGGCTTTTCATTCTGCCGGTGTAAAATCTATTATTATGACGCTTTGGAGAATTGACAGCAAAATTATCACTGACTTTATCAAGGATTTTTCTAATAATTTTGGTATAGGTCTTGACAGGCCGAATTCTTTTAGAAGAGCTCTACAAAATTTGGCTAAAAACACAAAAAATCCATCTATCTGGGGCAGTATAATAATGACTGGTAATTAAATCCTTTGATAAAATTTTAGTAATAAATTCAAAATTATTTAATATTTCTTTTTTCCAAAATATTTTTTTCTTAATTTTGTAATCCTTTTTGACTAAAAAAAGGAAATTGCAATAAGGGTGCCCGTAGCTCAGCTGGTTAGAACGCACGCCTGATAAGCGTGAGGCCGGGTGGTCAAGTCAACTCGGGCCCACAAATAAAGCGATTGTTATCGCTTTTTTAATGAATGTTAATATTTAACAATTTTTTTAGGAGGGGGGCCTATAGCTCAACTGGGAGAGCGCCAGATTTGCATTCTGGAGGTTAGGAGTTCGAGCCTCCTTAGGTCCACAATCAAAAGGCTGATTAAATCAGCCATTTTTTTTATATCTAATACATCTTATGATTTACGGTATTGGCACTGATATAATCGAAGTAGAGCGTATTAAGGATGCTATTCAAAAATACGGTCCTCGCTTTCTCAACAGGATTTATACAAAAGTTGAGCAAGAATATTGTGAATCATTTAATGAAAATAAATTTCTTCATTATGCTGCACGCTTTGCCGCCAAGGAATCTTTTAGCAAAGCTATTGGAACTGGTATCACTCAAGGTTTTAAATTCAATGAAATAGGAGTTGTAAATCAGTCTAATGGAAAACCTAACATTGTTCTATATGGAGGTCTTTTACAAAAATGGGGAGAATACAAAATTCAAGTTTCACTGTCCCATACTCAGACAAATGCTGTAGCTTTTATTACCATTGAAAAGGATTAGCGGATACAAGATTCCTAACAAATAAGAAATAAATCAGAAATGTTGCTTATTTCGCCTAAAATCTTTTAAATCTTGACTATAGATTCCTGCCTTTAAAAACAAAAAAATAGTCTTTGTCACTCTAAACGAAGTGAAGAGTCCATTACATTTCAATTATTTAAGAAAAATGGATTCTTCGCCTTCGGCTCAGAAAGACTGGTTTTTACATATACTCAAACTCTGCGAACTCTGTTTATTCCTTTGCGGGCTCTGCGAGAAAAAAAGTTCCACGCAGAGGACGCAGAGAATAATTAAATAAATAAAAAAAATAGAATAGCCTCAGAGGACGCAGAGAATTTTAATTTGAATTACTTAGGATATTTATTTTTATAAAAATAAGTTCAAAGCTTGAGAAAAAATAAGGCTGTGTAAAAAGTATAAAAAATTTTTTTGTCACTCTGAACGAAGTGAAGAGTCTATCGAAATTCAATGTCTTATGTATTATGGATTCTTCGCCTTCGGCTCAGAAAGACTGGTTCTTACACAGACTCATGCACAGGAATGACAATTAAATTAAGAACGTCACTCCTGCGGCGGCAGGAGTCTCTGTAGCTTGAAGAGATTCCTGTATCCACAGGAATTAAGAATAATAGCGGAGGCGTCTGTTCCAAGGTATTATGTTGGTTTATTTTGTCTGTAGTCCACTACTTGCAAGTAGTGACTATTCAATTTTGACAAAGCTCCCCACCCAATCACCAAGTCGGACATAGTAAATTCCTGATGGCAAATGTTCGATATTCATCCGATAACTCAGAGTTATCGGATGAATTTTCTCTGATAATACGCACTCCCCAAGTATGTTGTAGATATTTATTCCACCAGTAGAGACAGGTCTTAGAGCTGTTTCTACATTATAATTTATTTCTATAAATTCCCCCGCAGGGTTTGGATTTATGGCAATTTCACTTTTTAAAGTTTTATCATCGTTGACTGACGTTATATCTTGAACCGGTTCCTTTGATCGATATAATCCTTTTTTGGGAACTGAGCAATATAAATAGCCGCTGCTATCCGATCTGATAAACCTTGTCATCATACTTTGCAAACCCGAAGTTTCATTTATCCATTTTTTGCTTTGGAAATTATACCGTAGAACACCATAGTAATCAGTTCCAACAAAAATGTCATTAGATTTAGAAAAAACAAAGGAATTAGCTTTTAAGTTGTTCAAAGGAAGTTCCAATTTTTCCCAGTTAGCTCCCTTCTCCAAAGAAAAAAACAGTTCACCTGTATTCTTTAATACAAAAAAATCACCTTTACTATTAATTTTAAAATCAATTATAGTATCGCTGTAAAATTCGCTATTTGCAGCAAATGTCCATTTATAGCCTTTGTTAGTGCTTTTCAATAGCCCTACATCCATCGAAATTGCATAGTAATCTCCGTTGGTGTCTCTTTGTATGTGTTCAACAGAGAAAATAGCAGTATCGCTCGTTACCCTTCTCCACAATAGCCCATTACTTGTGCTTCTATAAATACCACCATAAATTGTTCCTAAAAGCAATAAATCCTCTTTATTACTGATAAAAATTGTATTAAGGTTATGGTTTAATCCATTGTTTGACGGCATTAATCCATTAGTTCCTGAATACTTTATTCCCAACCCACCACCCCGATAAAGATGATAGATATCCCCACTATCGTTTATAGCGATTTGATACGGTATATTGTAACTTCCCTGATAAATCCATTCTTCACCTTTATTAGTAGAAATGTAACTAGAGTTATCTTCCCTGAATATATAAATATTATCGCTTATGTTGCTTGCTAAATCAACTATGTCATAATCATTTGGTTCTGGTTTTGGCAATTTTATTTCATACCAGCTTTCTCCCCTGTCATTCGAACGCAAAAGTTCTGAATTATAGGGCATCAATAACAATTCATCTTTGGGACTAACATAAATCCTAAAACACTTTTTGTTCAAATTAAGGCATTTTTTCCAAGTTTTTCCTAAATCTGATGATTTAAAAAGTCCTTCATAATCCACAAAAACATAGAGATTTTTCTGACTGTCTTTGAGCATATTTCCGTTTATTCTATCTTTTAGGTCAATATCATATATTTTTAACTCTTCCCAAGTTGAACCATAATCATAAGATATCCTTAAATCACTTGTGGTTTGCGGATTGAAGATAAAAACAGTATCAATTATTACAAGATTATACCCTTTTTGCCTAAAATTTGATAATGTTATTAACTTATCTGAATAGTTTTTTAAAACGTGAGTATTATAATTTGTAATAATGTAAATATCATTACCCGAAACCATTAAATATCGGGTATCAAAAAGATTGATTGACTTGAGAATCTGTCTGGAATCCATATCATAAATTACTATCAGGGAATTACTTTTTGTTAAGATTGCAATTTTTCTATCTGGAGTAATAACATACTGATTTATTGTTCCTCCATGAGAAATTAAAAATAGACTCCAAGTCAGTCCATTATCAGTAGATCTATGAAGTGATTCACCCGTTGTCGCAAAAATTGTATTGTCTTCGGTAACTACAAAATTTGAAGGAAAAAATCTTTCTTTATTATCCTTGAATAAATCATTCCAAGTTTGACCTTCATCAGAACTATACCAAATAACTCTAACATTTTTAATATCTCTTGTAAAAATTATATTACTCGGAGTAAGAAAAAATTCCTTTGAGTAAACCAAATTTTCATTGTTGAATTTGTCGCTACATTTTACCCATTCAATTGATTGAGCATAGGTATTTGCATTAATACTTATGAAAATTAAAATGATAGTCAACAAATTTTTCATAAACTTTCTTAATTTTTGCAATCTATTTTATATTAAACACATAAAAAGTAAAAAAGTCTCAAAAAAATTTCAATAATTTTATTTTTTTTTTAAGAAGGAATGCTTGAACTACTGATAGGAGGTTGTGTAAAACCAGTCTTTCTGAGCCAAAGGCGAAGGATCCATATCATTTAAGTCATTAAAATTAAATCTAATTTTAAAGCTCTGCGTTCTCTGCGGATAGTCTAATTTCGTTGATATAAAAGTTATATCTCTCTGCGATCTTTGCGTGAACTTTTTTTCTCGCAGAGCCCGCAAAGGAATAAGTAGAGTTCGCAGAGTATGAGTATATGTAAAAACCAGTCTTTCTGGGCTGAAGGCGAAGAATCCATTTTTCATAAATAATTGAAATGTAATGGACTCTTCACTCCGTTCAGAGTGACTAATAGCTATTTTTTTTTGTTTTTAAGAAAACTCGAAAGCAGGTGTCTGATAAAGTGAATTTGTTTTTAGTAAGACAAACATCCCTGTTTGTTCTCAATATCTAATAAAAGATACTACTATATCAACTTTATAGTCATTCTAACATTTTCAAATGTTAAGTGTTAATTTAATTTTAGAGAAAATTTAAATACAAGATATTCAAGCAGAAATATTTTGTAATTTAGGGTTGACTAATTTTTCTTTTTAAATGAGGATTTTATGAAAAGAATATGTAATTATTTAAATTTCGCAGGAAAGACCGAAGAAGCGTTTATGTTCTACCGCAGCATTTTTGGAGGTGAATTCAAAGATGGTATCTTTCGTTTCGGAGATGTTCCCGCAATGGAAGGAATGCCTCCTGTCCCCGAAAATGAAAAAAATCTCGTGATGCACATAGAACTGCCAATCACTGATAATTTTTCTTTGATGGGTAGTGATGTCCCTGAATCAATGGGCTTTCCATTTGTTCAGGGAAATAATACACATATTTTTATTGAACCTGAAAATAAGGAAGAGGCAATTAAATTATTCAAATCACTATCAGAGGGTGGCACAATAACAATGGATTTGCAGGATACTTTCTGGAATGCTTATTACGGCAGCTGCATAGATAAATATGGTATTCAATGGATGTTTAATTTGCAAAATCCTCAGTAAATTTGTTTTTGATTAATTAATCAATTATTTTGACGATGTTTTATCTGAAAAATAAACAGTTTTTTTCCATAGTATTAAAAATATAAAAACTATTAGGGGTGCTTATGAAAATTAGATTCCTTTTTTTGATTATAATGGTATTATTTCTCAATAGCAGTTTATATTCAAATAATCTTTTCAAAATTGGTGGAACAAGTGAGGATTACGGTAGAGATATAGCGGTCGATCTTGAAGGTAGCTCAATAGTAACTGGTTATTTCAATAATTCTGTAAATTTCAATCCTAATGGACAAGCAAAAAATTTCGCCTCGAGAGGAAAGACAGATATTTATCTCGTTAAATATAATAGCGATGGTCAATTTGTGTGGGGGTTTTCAATTGGCGGATTAGGAGATGATGAGACGAATAGGGTTTTTGCTGATTTTTTGGGGAATTATTATATTGTTGGTTATTTTAGCAACACTGTTGATTTTGACCCTTCTACTAAAACTGCCAACAAAACAAGCAAAGGTGGTAAAGATGTATTCCTTGCAAAATATAATTATGACGGTGATTTCCAATGGGTAGTTACTTTTGGTGGACCTTTGGATGACGAAGCCACAGATGTATTTGTTGATATTTTGGCAAATGTTTATATAACAGGCTTTTTCTCCGGCAAAATTGATATGGACAGCACAGACGGCGAAGATTCCGAAGATACTTTCACAAGCACCAATCAAAATTATGATATTTTTGTTGCATCATACAATGAACTTGGAGACTATAATTTAGGTTTTATTCTTGGTGGAACTGGTATCGACAAAGGAACTGGTATAAGAGCCACTATCGCTGGAGATATAATTGTTTCAGGCAATTTTGAAAATACAGTTGATTTTGACGTCACTGATAAATCTTATAATCTCTCATCCGCTGGCTCATCTGATTTTTTCATAGCTTCTTATGATTTTCTTAATGAATTGAATTTTGCATTTAAGTTTGGTGGTAATGGTGTTGATTTTTTGTCTTACGGTGGAATGGAATTAGATGGGAAGGATAATATTATTTTAGCAGGTAGTTTCACAGGAACTGTCAATTTTAATCCTAATGGGCAGGCTCAATTAACTTGGAAAGGAATGTATGACGGATTCCTTGCTAAATACTCCCCATCAGGTTCATTTCTCTGGGCTTTTAATATTGGCAGCACCGGAGATGATCAAGTTACTCGAATTTCTGTGGGATCTGATAATAATATTGCAATTTCAGGTTTTTTTAGCGGTAAGGCTGACTTCGATCCCTCACAAAATGGAACTTATGAACTGACTCCAAAAGCTACAGGAAATTCCACCGATGGTTTCGTTGCTTATTATTCTTCAGATGGCAAGTTTATTTGGGCAAATGGTCACGGAACTTCCGGAACAACAACATTTTTGAACAACACCACTGGTGTTTTTATCAGCAACAATAACGATATTCAGACAACAGGCAGGTTTTACGGAGCAGCAGATTTCTACACAATGAATGAAACACAAAAATTAAATTCTGCTGGTAGCTCGGACATATTTTTAGCAAAATATAGTTTAAGCGGAAACTTCAAAGGTAGCGATCCTCAACCTTTTATCAAGGTCTTAAGTCCAAATGGTGGTGAGGTTTGGAAGGTTGGAGATAAAAACAAAATTGAATGGGCTTCATCAAATATCGAAAAAATTAAAATTGAATATTCCACAAACGGAGGAACAAACTGGATTGTAATTAAAGAAAATGTAAATGCTTCTGATGCAAATTTTGATTGGACTGTGCCTGAAACACCTTCGAAAAACTGCCTTGTTAAAATTAGTCATCAGACTTATTCAGCCCAATTTGATCAAAGCGACGCTCCTTTTGAAATATATAAACCTCAACCACCAAAAATAATTTTAGTTCAACCCAATGGTGGTGAGCGCTGGAGAGTTGGAGATTCTCACAAAATTCAATGGAATGCCACAAATGCTGACAAAGTCAAAATTGAATATTCTACGAATAGCGGAGTAAATTGGATTTTAATCAAGGAAAACGTC
The DNA here is from genome assembly GCA_026418625.1 of Candidatus Kapaibacterium sp. GTDB lineage: Bacteria > Bacteroidota > Ignavibacteria > Kapaibacteriales > UBA2268 > CALHRB01. The sequence goes on along the minus strand of JAOABA010000012.1, from coordinate 23,545 downwards.
AATGCAGATGATTCTGGTATTGATTGGACTATCCCCGAAACACCATCTACATATTGCTTGGTCAAAGTTAGTCATCAGACAAATCCTGATATTTTTGACGAAAGCGATAATCTGTTTGAAATTTATCAGTCATCTACTCCACAACTGACTATTATTCAGCCAAATGGAGGCGAGACAATAAAAGCAGGAAGTTCATATCAAATCCGTTGGTCTTTCTCCGGCGATAATCAAAAGATAAAAATATATTTTACTTCCGATAACGGAGAGAACTGGACTGAAATCAGCACAGAACTTGATGCTACCATCCAAAGCTATATCTGGTCAGTGCCAGATATCAAATCGGATAACTGCAGAATTAGAATCAAAGATACTCAAACCAACGGTGAAATAATTAACGTTCAAAGTCAGGGCAATTTCAAAATAGATATCTCGATATCTGTTTTTGAATTTAAAGATAATGATAATATCAAAGCATTTTATGACAATAATCTTGATGCATTGTTAATTGAATTGAACCCTGCTGATGATTATTTAAGGTCATTAGATTTATATGACTTAAATGGAGATCTAATGTTTAATAATTCTAATCTTGAAAATCAGCATCAACATATAATTAATCTAAGAAGTCAGTCATCAGGAATTTATTTGCTCCGTTTGAATTTTTCGAATGGTATTATTACTAAGCTTATACTAGTTATAAGATAAAACACATAATCCCCTTCACTTGTTTTGATAATTTTAAATGGTGAAGGGGATTTCGTTTTGAGAAAAAATCAGCATTATTAATTCGATATATTTTTATAAATTTAATATTTGGTAATTTGAAAATATCATAATTTAATTTTAAGTAAAAAGCTGATTTATTTAAAAAATAAATTCTATCCCTACATAAATTTCTTTATCAAATGAATTCCTATAGCAAAATTTGCCTATTCAATCCTTTATTTATAATGAAGCTTTAGGATACTCCTTTTAATATTGCAATATTTTCACTAATTTATCATCTTAAATTAATATTATTAGGTGATAAAATGAATTCAGATGAAAGAATAATTGAAATACTTTCTGATATGCTTGATGAGCAAAGAGGAATGCGTAAAGACATCAATGAGATGAAGAACGACATCAATGTGATGAAATTAGACATCGCACAACTAAAAGAACATCAAGCTAAAACTAATCTTGCTATAGGTGAGCTTCGTTTATCTGTTATGAAACTGGCAGATAGACTCGAAATTATTGCTGAACACGAAAAAAGAATTGACAGGCTCGAGCAAGCTGTCTTTCACTCATCCTAATTTGTATTTAAGCTATCTTTGGGTTTACTATTTCAAAATAATTACCTTATCGAAGTAATTCCTGCTTCCTGACATCACTTGAATAAAATAAATTCCTGAATTTAGATTTGAAACATCAATTGAATATTTGTTTTCAGTTAGCTTAATCAAATGATTATTTTCCAATAAATTCCCCGTTAAATCAAATAACTTGATATTAAAATCATCTGATAAGTCATAATTTATTTTTAGATTGATTCTATCCCGAGCAGGTAATGGTGAAATTTCAACGAAATTCTCATAAGTGGGATAAAAATTCTCTGTGGATAATATTTTATTCCTAAATTGAGCGGCTAATTCTTGAATATTTCTTGCACAACCGAACAAGAAATCAAATGACTTTGTGCTTTTTGCAGGAAATGTGCCGGGAAATTTCATCCCAACTACAGTTCCGATATCACTAATGCCCTGAAATTGGAAAGCAGTTCCTGAATTTAAAGCCATAATCTGATTTTCCAAAGTGAATGTGTCAGGCATTTTAAATCCGGCTGCCTGTGCTACTCCATTAGTGGAATATGAGGCACAACCACAATAAATTGGAATCTCTCTTGCATATTGAACTAACTCGGCTGTAATGTTTTCAGAGTTTGGTATTTCTGGAATGGCTTCAGTAAATAGTCTGACTTTGTTACTATCGGATGATGGTCCTATATCCCAATCAAAATAATAGCCAGCAGCTAAATCATTTATGTCGAAGTCATTGGTGTTCTTAATAGTTACTAATATTTTAGCAACTGTTGAATTGCCTTCGGGCAAAAGCACTTCCTGATTTACTTCAAGACCAATTCTATCAGAAGAAAAGGCAAAAGAATCATCAAATATTGAAACATTTTTCTGTGGTTTCATAAAAGGCTTAAGCGATGCAAAATCACTGCCTTGGGAATTCCCCCAAAGGGAACTAACTGACTTTGATGCACCAACTGTAGCATAGAAACCCGCATTCCAGATTTGATTTCCTAATCCTTTTAGGACAACTCCCTCCCCTTTTAGATTTGGACTCTTCCCTGCAAAACCGACTGTCCCACGGTCTCCCATCGAAAATTTAAAGGCATCATTTTCAAAAGTTGTAATTTCGTTTGTAGGATAGAAAGGAATCAGGAAAAAGTCTTTATACCCTGATTCATTAGTTATATCAACTCTTAAGAAAATTTTTCTTGTCTCGCTTTTATTTATTTTGAAAGTAAAGTAATTTATCTCAAATTCAGAATCAGCTTGTATCAAATCAATACTTACTTTGTCTTTAATAATTTGAATAGAATTGTAGTCATCATCAACGGTGCTAAGCATAAAATCAACCTTCTTACCTTCACCTAAATAATTCTTTGCTTTAATTATTAAAACAGCAGTATCACCGGGATTAAACCTATCCGAGATTTCGCCATCTGTATGCTTGAAAATTATATTTTTTGGTTTTGCAGTAAAGAGACTCAACGGCTCTGTTTCAATTGCTTTCAACAAATTGATTCTCCCCGGTATAGTTCTTTCGAAAAATGTATTTATTCCCGAAATATCATCAACGCAAAGTCTTGTAAATTCAAGTGCTTGGACAGCGTTAAGGTATGGATATTTTGCTCTAATGAAAGCTACAGCACCAGAAATAACAGGTGCAGCGGCTGAAGTTCCACCGAAATTCTGGCTGAAACTATCTATTATATTATCAGTTACCCAATTTCCTGTTCCCGGAGCCATTATTCTAACGTGAGAACCATAATTGGAAGTCCCTGTAATTCTATCAAATTGATCAACTTCACCTACTCCAAGAACACCTTCATACCCCGCAGGATAGAAAATTTCGGAATTGCCGTTATTTCCTCCGGAAGCGACAATTGCAACATCACGACTGACAGCATAGTTGATTATGTCCATATCAAACCCCGAAGGTCTCTTATTCCTGCCCCAACTACAGTTGAGAACTTTCAAACCTCTTTGAGCAGCGTAAATAATTGAACGATAACTATATAACAGATTTGTGCTATTCTTTGGTGCAATCTTTATTGGAAAAATTCTGCATTTTGCTCCAACACCAGCAATTCCTATAAGATTGTTATATGTTGCTCCGGCTATACCTGCAGCTTTAGTTCCGTGATCATTAGAATGATATGTATTACCAGCAGAACTATTATCCTCAACAAAAGCTAAATTGCAACCTCGATAGTCATCAACAAAACCATTGCCATCATCATCAATTCCGTTGGGTGTATCTGCATAATTGGGAGCAATTGAATTGGTTAGGTCAATATGATCTTGCAACATTCCTACATCGCTAATTCCAATTACAATATTTGAATCACCCTGAAAATAATCCCAAGCATCGAAAGCTTTAATAGTTCCAAGCATTGTTTGCATACCTGCCATTGCATCATTAGGAATCCCAAGCAACTCGTCACTCACAACAGGTTCAGCATCTTCAACTATGTCAGTGTAAGAAATCAATTCCTTACAAATATCTTCCGGCTTTCTTGAGCTATTGTATTGAACAAAATATGACCTGAGTAACGGCTCTTCTCTTAGAATTATTTCCTCTAAATTTTGATTTTCTAATGATTGGGTATTTATGTAAAGTGGATTCATCGTAAAACTATTGTCAGGCTTAAGAAAAGCTTCAATTTTTTGTGCCTCAATTTTATTTAAAAAATTATTTATAAATTCTAATGAATAATTTTGTCTGAATTTAATCATTAGAGTGTTCGAAAAAATTGGATTATCTCTCCCAATTTTTTGTTCAGGCTCCAAGACCTGAATTTCATAGGACAAAAGAAACGAAAAATTAAAAACAAGAAGCAAAATTATCAAACTCTTTTTCATAAATATCTTATTAAATAATTTTATTATCATAAATTTGTGTTAGATTTTTTAAAGAAAAAATTATTACATTAAATTCAATTTTTTAGAAAAAATTAAAATAGAAATTAAAAAAAACTGTTAAGATATTGACAAAATAAGTCAAAAAAAGTTACAATTATTTCATTTGAAAGCGAATGCAAAGCGAAAATAATTTTATTGTTACAGCGAGGAAATGGAGACCATTAAAGTTTGGTGATGTCGTAGGGCAAAGCCATATCACAGTCACACTAAAAAATGCAATACAAACAGGTAGAGTTCATCACGCTTATCTTTTCAGCGGACCTCGGGGAGTTGGAAAAACTACTACAGCACGAATATTAGCAAGAGCATTAAATTGTTCCAATCCAAAAGATTTTGAACCTTGCAACGAATGTCTCTCCTGCATTTCAATTATTGAGGGACGCTCTCTTGATGTTATTGAAATTGACGGTGCCTCAAATAATAGCGTAGATGACGTTAGAAAATTGCGAGAAAATGCGAAGTATCCACCAGTGAACGGCAAATACAAAATGTATATCATTGACGAAGTCCATATGCTCTCGACTTCGGCTTTCAATGCTTTGCTGAAAACTTTGGAAGAACCACCACCTCACTTGCTATTCGTATTCGCAACAACAGAACCACATAAAGTTCCAGCTACTATTTTAAGCAGATGTCAGAGACATTCATTCAAAAGGATGGAGCTTGAAACAATAAAAAAACACATTGAGTTCATAGCAAAATCAGAAGGAATGGAGATTGACGAGGAGTCTTTGATTGCTATTTCTAAAAAAGCCGATGGTTCAATGAGAGACGCTCAAAGTATTTTTGATCAGGTTCGAGCCTTTTGTGGTGATAAAATAAATTATGATACTTTGCTCGAGGCTTTACACCTTGTAGATCTCGATTTCTTCTTTAGAATAAGCAAAGCCATTTACGAACATAATCCCGAAGAAATGCTTGAAATTGTAAAGGAAGCTGTCAACAAAGGATATGACATTCAGGAGTGCCTCGGAGGTATGGTTGAACATTTCAGAAACTTACTGACCGTCAAATTGACTAATTCAAGCAAATTAATTGAAGGTTCGACTGCTTATCTAAAAAAATATGAAGAAGAAGCAAGTAAGTTTACTAAAGCAGACTTGCTAAGGCTCTTGAATTTAATAACATCCACCGAACAATCAATCAGATTTGCACCTCAGCCAAGAATAAAGTTCGAAGTTGCCCTTGTCCAAATGGCTTCACTTGACTCACTCCTCGATATTTCAGAGCTTTTGCAAGAAATTCGCAGCTTGAAAGGATTGCCTGTTTCAAAACAAGACACACCTAAAGCCAATAAGGAAGCAGAAAAAAAAACTGATAGAAAAGAAGAAGTAAACTATAAAACGACTGATGATTCTGATAGTAAGGCAGTTGTCAGCGAACCATTAGAAATAGAAAAACAAGAATCAGAATCGATTAATTTGCCCACTTATGATTTTGAGGTAAGTGATGCAGAAGAAACAAAATCCGACAATAATGTTATTTTGGATACTATTTCAGCTGACAAAATTAGTGATGGCTGGGAAGAATTTTTAGAAAAATATGCTAATTCAGACAACGGTTTATCAATGCTTTCAAACAAGAACCTTGTCCTCCCAACTTTTTATGATTCTGAAATCATTTTTGAAGTAGTAAGTAATTTTGCCCTTGAAAATTTAGAAAAAAAGAGACTTTCAATAATCAGTGCACTTTACGAATTTTATGGAGCGGAAATAAAGTGTAAAATTTTACTCGGTCCCCCTGACAAATTTGAAACTCACGAAGAAGAAGAAGCTCCGAAAGAAAATATACCTTCTAAGACAACAGGGAAAAAAACGTCAAACAAGGAAAACAAAGAAAAAACGTCTAAAAGCTCTCTAAATAAAAATAAGTCTAATGAAAATAAACATCCAATAGAAAATTTATTGGAAGACTTATTCGGAGCAAAAGAAATTCAAAGAAAAATGTAGTTTTAATTTTTTAGGTTAGAATTATGGCACTAAATGTTGGAGGTAAAGCTCCTAATTTCGAAGGAGCAATTGATGAAAATAAAACCATATCATTAAAGGACTTAAAAGGCAAGTGGTTTGTTCTCTATTTTTATCCAAAAGATAATACTTCTGGCTGCACCAAAGAAGCCTGCAGTTTTAGGGATAATATGGAAGAAATTACGAAATTAGGAGTGGAAGTTATTGGTGTCAGCCCCGACAGCTTGAAATCTCATAACAATTTTAAAACCAAATTCAATTTAAATTTCCATTTGATTGCTGACCCCGATAAAACAATTTGCAACGCTTATGATATTATGGGCGAAAAATCAATGTATGGTAAAAAGTATCTTGGGGTTATCAGAACTACTTATATCATTGATGATGAAGGAATTATCAGAAAAGTATTCTCGAATGTAAAGGTGGATGGTCACGTCGAAGAAGTTATTAATGCAATCAAAGAATTGAAGAAATAACACCGAATGATTGATACTCACGCACATATTGATGTTCAGGATTTCGATGATATTCGTGATGATATTCTCAAAAGAGCAGAAGAAGCGAACATTGAAAAAATCATCATTCCTGCAATTGAACCAAAAACTTTTAATAAACTAATCGAAGTTGCAAATAGTTCTGAGAAGTTATGCTTTGGAATAGGTATCCACCCACACAATTCAAATGAAGTAAATGGAGAAGCTATAAAACTTGTTGAACAAATAATTAATGAACATAATCCAGTTGCAGTGGGCGAGATAGGACTTGATTATTACTATGATTTTTCACCACCGGAAGTGCAGAAAAAACTATTTAGGGAACATTTAAAACTTGCAAAAAAATACCAGTTACCTGTTATTGTCCATAACAGAGATGCCTTTGAAGATATTTTTGCAATACTTGAAGATGAGCAAGATGGAACATTGACAGGCGTTTTGCACTGTTTTTCAGGAAATCCTGAACAGTTGGAGAAAGCCTTGGATTTAGGTTTTAATGTTTCATTCACAGGCAATATTACTTTTAAGAAAACGAATTTAGAAGAAACAGTCCTTGTGGCACCCTTAGATAAAATTCTTCTTGAGACTGATTCACCTTGGATGGCACCGGTTCCGCATAGAGGCAAGAAAAATGAACCTGCTTTTATCAAATTTATCGCTGAAAAAATTGCTGAAATAAAAAAGATATCAATAGATGAGGTTATAAAGATGACAACAAAAAATGCAAAAACTTTATTTAAAATTGTAGTTCTGCTATTATTATTTACTTTTTACTCATTTCCTATAATTGCTCAGACAAGCAAAACCGAAGAAGGTGGCTTCAAAGATATTTTCAGCGAAGAAGAAGAAGTTTATAATCCTTATGAAAAATCTCTTGGTATAGGGGGTTTTTTGGGAACAAATACAATAGTTCAATCAATCCAAGAAGCAAGAGGAACAAGGGATGTTTCTTATGAAGGAATTTTATTTTATGGTGGAATGATTAATTTTTTCCCTTGGGAATTTATGTCAGTTCAATTAGGATATGTTTATTCAAAGAATACAAAGATTGTTGAAAAAAGTAAAAACCAGCTTGGACCGAATATTCATCAGGTGATTGAATTAGGAACTCAATGGTATGTTAATCCGAATAGCAGGCTAAATTTCTTTGGCACATTAGGACCCTCGATTATTTTCAATAAATTCGGGGAAGGAACTGACAAACAAAAAGAAAACAGCTCCTTTGCCATCAATACTGGTATTGGATTTAATTTAAATATTCCTTTCACAGGAGTTGGATTGCTAACACTTGCAGCAGAATGGAGACTTAGCTTTGATATGACAGTCAGCGATACCTATGGTGTTATATTCAACCCAAACGACCCCAATGATATTAAATTCGTTGAGCAAAGAGTTACTTCTTTCTTCTCTTTGCCCAGAATCGTTGTTACATTTTATCCTTTTAATAGGCAATAGTTTTTTAAATTTATAACTCAATAATAAAAAAAAGGATGTTTTTCAAATTAATTTTTTTTGAAAAACATCCAAGTATTTTGACAGAAAAACTAAAAGACAAAAAAAACGATTGGAAAATTAATTCTCGCAGTAATAACTTAAAGATATAACATTATTATCAACTTCCAATACACTACCGACGGATTTACGTGTGTCTAAACGATAATCAAAACCTAATCCAATAGATTTAAATTTTGACCACTCACTCTTCTTAATAACAGCAAGTTCTTCTTGTAGTTGTGATAAGCAAAAGTCAGGTTTTATATCAAAATTTTTTTCATCATTAAGAATAGCGCTTAAAGCAAAGCTTTTCAATATTTTCTTATAGTATTTTCTAAAGACTGGCTTTCTTGATATAAATTCAATTCCCTGAATTTTTCCATTTATGAACGCAATAATTCCTTTTTGTTCTGGAATTAACTTAAATTTACTAATTAGCTTATCATAATTCTTTTCATAGTTTTTATGGACATCATAAAGAGCAGAAGTTCTTGAAACAACCTTAGCCTTTCGACTAATCTGATCAATTTCATCCCACACTTCACTTTGGTCTGCTCGAAAACCTAAATTCCTTTTTAAAGAATAATTTGCAGCAAATAAACCCTTCTTTTTTAATTCAGAAGGAATCATGAAATCAGATGTTGTGAATTTATTAGAAACAAAATTCCATCTTCCTCTTTCTACGCAACTCACTGGTATAGTTAAATTTGTCTTCTTATTAACTAAAATAGAAGTATTTACAGTTCTATTTTGCTTTGCACCAAGCAACTCTTCCCCTTGAGGTACAAAAACTAAATAATCAGACAAATTACTTAACATTAAATCAGGGACCGAACCTGACGAATTAACCTCCTTGATTTCGACATAGTCTTTTTTCAATGCTGTATCAAGGGAGATAAATTTCAGCGTCTTTCCATTACTTTGATATAAAGGAATAACAGATAAATTATCATTTGTTTGAACTTCTCCAAATCTTAAGCTATTGAAGAAATTGAGCGTTGTTTCATTCATTTTTTTTCTCCTAAAATGTTTTACTTTCAAAACAAAATTACTATATTTGTGCGTCAATAATTGTCGTATCAAAAAAATCTTAAAAAAAATATGGCTGATCAATGTCAAAGATTGTTTTTTTTCCTAAAAAAGTTTTATTCGGGAAGAAAATATACCTCTAAAGACCTCTATGATATGATACCGAGTGAGTTCGGTCAGGTTTCATTAAGAACTATTCAACGAGACCTATTAGTCCTGCAGGAGATGGAACCCGCTCTTGAATCAGAAAGAAAAGGGCGAGAAATTTATTACTATATATCTCGTGATTATCGTTCTCATACTATGCCTTTTAATGTTTCCGCTAGCCAACTTCTTTCATTTTATATATTAAAGGCTCATTTGAAAACATTTGAAGGAACAATGATAGAAGAAGAACTAAAGAGTCTTAAATCATTACTTGAAAGAATTGCCCCTGCAGATGTTTTCTCCTTGGAAAATCTTTTTTGGGATAAAAATATTGGAAATTACAATTACTTCCATCACGATTCTATTCTTAGAAGGGTTATTGACGCTATTTCAAAAAAGAAATGGGTTGAAGTCAGCTATAATACATCAAATAAGGGGATAATTAATAAATTCGTCTGTTCCTTAGTAAAATTATTTGCTTATGCAGGTTCTATCTATACAATTGCTTATGTCCCCCATCACGACTCTCATATTGCATTGGCACTACAAATGATTGAAGAAGTAAATGAATTAAAACAAGATTTTGGTTCAACTCCTCCATTTGATTTCACAGAATGGTCTATCAATCGTTTTGGTGTGTTCTTTGGAAGACCAGAAAATGTTTTGATAAGAATTAAAGCAGAATATTCACACTATTTCTTAAATAGATTTTGGCACCAATCACAGCAATTTACTTTTGAGAGCAATGGTGATTTGTTATTGAAATTAAGAGTTCCTCTTGCAACTGATTTTATTTCTTGGATCTTAAGCTGGGGTGACGTGATGACTGTCATCAAACCTGTTGAACTAATAAAAGAAATAAATTTGAAATTAAACAATACATTAAAAAATTACGAGTAAGTTTAAACTATCAATATTTTTAGCTTCACTTCGTAAATATTCTTTTTATTAATCAAAAAATAGAGATATGAAGAAATATTACTTTTTTTTATTATTTGCATTGTTAATAATTTCTTGCAATAAAAATTCCGAAGAGGATGCTCAAAAAAAAGCTGAAGCAACTAAGAAAATTGAGAACGAAATACTTGGTCAAGTTGTCCTTCAAAATGATTCTATCCTAAAAATTGCTGATTTTCAGATGAGGCTCCCTTCAAATTGGATTAATGAAGAACCTTCCTCCGAAATGAGAATTGTTCAATATGCCCTTAAAGAGGATGAAAATGTGAAAGTCTTAGGTTTTTATTTTGGCGACCGTCCCGAAATGGCTGAAGCAAACATTGACAGATGGAAAGCAGAATTTACAAAGACTGATGATTTCAAAACAGAAGAGTTTGCAAATGGTAAAATCAAGTTTGTCCTTATTTCCGGCACTTACAAAAAGAAACCTTTCCCTATGTCGCAAGACTTTACCGAAACTCCGGATTATATGACAGTAGCTGCTATTGTGCCTTCAAACAATGGTCCTTATTTCTTTAAAGCTGTGGGACCAAAGAAAACTATTGAAAACGATTTACCCAATTTTAGGGCTTTCCTTTCATCTTATAAACAAATTCAATGAAATTAATCATTTTTGACATAGATGGAACTTTGTTAAATACAACATCAATTGATGATGGTTGTTTACTTAGAACTTTCAAGGATTTATATTCCATAATCATAACAGAAGACGAATGGGTGGAATTAAAAAATCAAACTACTGGGACAGATATCGAATTATCTCGTCTAATTTTCAAAACCAAATTTAACAGGGATCCTGATAGTAAAGAAATAGAAAAAATAAAAAAGCATTTTCATCAACTGCTTATTTTCTCTTTCGAGAGCCAAAAAGAAGCTTTCACAGAAATTCAAGGTGCTAAAGAAATATTCAATGACCTGATTAATAAAGATGATTTCGTTGTAGGAATTTCTACTGGTAGCTGGAAGCTTTCTGCAATGATAAAACTAAGGAAAATTAATATCATTCCGAACGGTATTCCATTCTCCCACGCTGATAAATTTTCAAGTCGTATTGATATCGTCAAAGATACAATTTATCAAGCAAAATTAAAACACAAAACTGATAAATTTGACAAAATATTCTATGTCGGTGATGGCATCTGGGATTTCAAAACAACAAAAGAAATCGGAATTGATTTCATTGGAATTGACAGTAATGGAAATGACTTATTAAACAAAATGGGAGCCTCGGTTGTTTTAGAAAATTTTGCTGATAAAGATTTATTTTTCAGCTACATTTCATAATCACAAAAAAAGGTTTTTTTCTTTTAACTACCATTTTTTTTCAATATATTTATGATTTAGCTTTTTGTTAAATTATAAACATAGGTTATAATGACATCATTATATCTTAGCAATTTAATGAGCGATCATTCTCTAATTGAGAAGGCTCTGGTTTTAATAGAAAGACAACTACAGAAAAAAACTAAAATAAATTTTACTGCTCTTAGAACACTTTTTGATTTTCTTTGGGATTATGGTGATTTATGCCATAATATGAAGGAAGAAAAGGTATATTTTCCTTTGCTTTTAGAAAGGGGTTTGCCACCTTCAGGACCTGTTGGGGTAATGATTCTCGAACACGAAGAAGAAAGAAAATTTATTAATTTGATTAAATCTCAGCTTGATGAGGCATCCTCGGGCAATATTCCAGCCGATTTCCATTCAAATATCAATTCCTATATTGATTTGACAAAAAATCATATCTGGAAAGAAAATGATATTCTATATCCAATGGGTAAAAGGATTCTAACCCCTGATGATGAAATTTTCCTGAATGCTGAATTTCGTAAAATTGAGAAAGAATCATTGGGCGAGGGTGCTTATTTGAGGTATTCCACACTTTTGGACGCTATGGAAAAGGAATCCGGCGGTAAAGTTGATTTGCTCGCTTCTCTTTCCACTGAAGTTATCAATAATATGCTTGACGCTTTACCAATTGAACTATCCTTTGTTGACGCTGATGACAGAGTCAGATACTACAATAAAATGGATGGAGAGAAAATTTTTACAAGAAGTCTCAGCGTAATTGGTCGGACAGTTCAGCAATGCCACCCTCAAAAAAGTGTTCATCTTGTTAACCAAATAATCGAAGAAATGAAAGCCGGTAAGAGAGATGTTGCCACTTTTTGGATTAATTTCGAAAACAAATATGTCCATATTTCTTATTATGCTGTCAGAAATAGTGCCGGCGAATATCAGGGTTGCGTTGAAATGGTTCACGATATTAAACCCTATAGAGAAATTGAAGGCGAAAAAAGACTGCTTGACGAAAATTAATTTTTAACTATTCAGGATTAATTATGAAAGATTTATCAATAAATGATGTTTTGGATATTGCTGTTAGAGCAGAAGATCTCGGGGCAAAAGCTTATGCTGATTTATCCAAAAAATTCTCTGATGACGAGAACTTGAAAGATCTTTTCGAGAGTCTCGCAAGAGATGAAGTTGAACATAAGCTATTCTTTATGGAATTAGCCAAGAAAACAAGCAATTTAAAACTAAGTTTGGCTGAAGTGGACAGAGAATTTCTTCAAGGGGTTGATTTATCCAGATTTTTCGAACCTATTCAAAAATCCCAAAATATGTCCAAAACTGAAATTTTCAAATTAATTTATGATTTTGAAAAGGAATCTGTCCTATTCTATGTTGGCATTAGGGATGTTGTCGAAGATGAAAAGATTCTGGATGAAATCATCAGAGTTGAAAAAGATCATATGAACCGTATAATGAAATTCATTCTGACTGATAGCCAGTATAGAGGAATTAGAGATAATTGGAGTTAATTTAATTGTTTTCAAAGAGGGATGTTTAAAAAAAATTAAGTAGAGCAAACATCCTTCTTTGTTTAAAAAATATTGAAAGTAATAGTATTACACGTTCCATAGGATATTCTAAATAAATGTATTTTCCGATACTTATTGATCTAACAAAATTTAAGGCAGTTGTTATTGGTGGTGGCAAGGTTTCAACCAGAAAAGTCAAAAATTTATTAGATTTTGAATGCAAACCCGATATTATTTCCCCAGAAGTAATTGATGAACTAGAAGAAATCATCAAAAATAACCAGTTGAAACTTATTCAAAGAAAATATGAATATGGAGATTTAATAAATTATTCCCTTGTCTTTGCCTCGACTGGTGATTCAGATGTTGATTTGATGATAGAAAAAGAATGTAGCGAGTTGGGTATTCTTCTAAATGTTGCAGATGTTCCCGTTTTATGCAATTTCATCGTTCCGGCAAATATTAAGAGAGGTTTTCTTACCCTTTCATTAGCATCTCAAGGGAATTCACCTTTCCTTGTAAAATATCTAAAAGAGCAAATAAACAAAACATTACCCGAAGAATACACATTCATCTCTGAATTAGCAAGGGACTTGAGGAATTACCTGATGAATGACATCAGATTTCCTGATGAAAAATCACGCCAAGCTCATTTTGATCTTTTTCTTTCAATTGACTGGGTTAGTTTAATCCGTAATGAAGGTTATTCTGCGGCTCAAGAAAAGCTACAAGAAATCATTAATGAACTTAGCGATGGATAAAATGGAGATTAAAGGGAAAGTATATTTGGTTGGTGCCGGTCCGGGTGATCCTGAACTAATTACCGTTAAAGGCTTGGAATTATTGAAAAAAGCTGAGGTAGTGCTATATGACAGACTTGCAAACGATACCCTACTTAAATTTTGCCCCGAAAATACCGAGCTAATCTTTGTTGGTAAAGAAGCAGACAGACATCCGATACCACAAGAAGAGATAATCAAGATTCTTATTGAAAAAGCCAAGAAAAATAAAACCGTTATAAGATTAAAAGGTGGAGATCCTTATATCTTCGGCAGAGGTTCTGAGGAAGCCCTTGCCCTATATCAAGAAGGTATTGATTTCGAGATAGTACCCGGAATAACCGCCGGAATTGGTGCATCGGCATATTCTGGTGCTCCTTTGACTCATAGGAATATGGTTACACAATGCTTATTCATTACAGCACACGAAAGCCCTGAGAAAAACGAAAGCCAGATAGAATGGGAACTACTTGCCAAACTCAAAAATACCACCCTTGTTATTTATATGGGAGCCTCAACTTTAAAGTGGACCGTCGAGAAATTAATTACTCTTGGGATGAACCCCGAAACTCCCGCTATAATTGTTCAAAATGCAACTTTGCCATCTCAACGGCAATTTAATTCCCGCTTGTTAAATTTACCTGAATTAGTCGAAAAAGAAAATATCAAACCACCTATAATTACAATTATTGGTGAAACAGCTGTTTTTAGCGATAAGCTTGATTGGTTCTCACGTAAACCTCTATTTGGCAAAAAGATAGTATGCACAAGAGCCGAAGATCAGTCTCATTCTCTTACCAAAATCCTTGAACAAAATGGTGCTATTGCCATCAATTTCAGCGTTATCAAAACCAAGCTAAATAAACCATCTGAAAATCTAAAGGATTTATTATCAAAGAATTTCGATTGGGTTATTTTTTCGAGCGAAAACGGTGTGAGATATTTCTTTCAATTGCTTAATAAAGAGAATATGGATGCCCGTGCATTATCAAACACAAAAATCGCCTGTATTGGAAAAGAAACTGCCACAAGACTCAAAGATTTTGGTTTGATTGCAGACTTTATTCCTTCTTCATTCACATCAACTGTTTTTATTGATGAATTTTTAAACTCTCAAAATTTGGATAATCAAAAAATTTTGAGAGTTAAAGGTGATTTTCAAAAGGATTACATTTTCGATTCATTAATTAACAACGGTATAAATACTGAGCCTCTTCAGGTCTATTCAATTGAAAAAAATTTACCCGATAATAAATTAAAAGAAAAATTGATGAACGAAGGAGCCGATGCTTATCTATTCACAAGTTCTTCGACTGTTACCAATTTTTTTGATGTATTTGGGAAAAATCAGGCTTTGAAACTTCTTAATCAATCAAATGTTTTTGCGATTGGTCCAGTAACCAGAGCCACTTTAGAAGATTATCAAATTAAAAACATTATTATGTCTGAAACATTTTCGATTGAAGGTCTTGTCAATTCCGTTATCCAACATTTTTCTAAAAGCTGATTAGCTCTAACTTAATAAATTTCATTTTTAACCGAAGGCGAAAAATCCATTAAAGTAGAAACTTGTTTAATCCATACTTCCTTTTTCAGAATGTGCTTAATATACCCTAATCAATTCAATTTTTTCTCGCAGAGCCCGCAAAGGAATAAACAGAGTTCGCAGAGTTTGGGTGTATGTAATAACCAATCTTTCTGAGCCGAAGGCGAAGAATCCATTATTCTTAAATAATTGAAATGTAATAGACTCTTCACTTCGTTCAGAGTGACAAAGAACTATTTTTTAGTTTTTGCACAGCCATGAATACGGAAATCTCCTTTTCCCTTTCATTCCTGTGCATGAGACTGTGTAAAAAGCCGTTATTCTGAGCCGAAGGCGAAGAATCCATTTTTCTTAAAAAATTGAAATGTAATGGACTCTTCACTTCGTTCAGAGTGACAAAGAACTATTTTTTATACTTTTTACACAATCTCATTTTTCTCAAGCTTTGAACTTATTTTTATAAAAATAAATACCGTAAGTAATTCAAATTAAAATTCTCTGCGACCTCTGAGGCTATTCAATTTATTTACATTTATGTAATTACTCTCTGCGATCTTTGCGTGAAACTTTTTTTCTCGCAGAGCCCGCAAAGGAATAAACAGAGTTCGCAAAGTTTGAGTATATGTAATAACCAGTCTTTCTGAGCCGAAAGCGAAGTATCCATTTTTCTTAAATAATTGAAATGTAATAGACTCTTCACTTCGTTCAGAGTGACAGAAAAACCACTTTTTATACTTTTTACACAACCTCATTTTTCTAAAGTTTTGAACTTATTACTACTTAAATGAATTTTAATTATTATTTAAATATAAAGTTCTCTGCTTGTTTTGCTTAAAATAGAAAAGTCAAAATAAATTAGTTTGTCAATATTTTTTCCAATTCATAATTAATGATTTTTTCTTAAATTGTGATGATAATCATTTAATAGTGAAAGATATAATAATTATGGATGATTTGATTATTACAATTAACAATAATGAATACGCAGCAAAGTTTGACAAACAAGACGAATCTACTATTTACCTGAACGACCAACCCTACAAAATTGAACTACTTAAACAATTAGGCAAGAACATTTTCTCTTTTGTCGTTAATAATAAGATTATTCAGGTTGAATTGGATTTAAGAGATGATGGTCCAAGTTCAATTAATGCAGACGGATTTTCATTTGAAATTGAAATTACTGATGAAACTAAGAAACTACTAAAGAAGTTCCTCAGTCAAACAGAAGGAACTGATAGCAAACGACATGCTGTCATCAAAGCCCCAATGCCCGGTATGGTAATAAAAATATTAGTAAACGAAGGAGACGTGGTCAGCAAAGGTGATAAAATACTAATCATTGAAGCTATGAAAATGGAAAACGCAATTACCTCGCCAATCACTGGAATTGTAAGCTCTATTAAAGTTAGTGAAGCTAAAGCAGTCGAAAAAGATACTGTATTAATGGAAATAATAAATGAATCATAAGGTGTATTTATGGAAAATAAAGAAATTATTGATAAGAAAATTGAAAAATTAAGAGAATTAAAAGCTCAAGCAAAAATTGGTGGCGGTCAAAAGCGTATTGATGACCAGCATTCTAAAAATAAACTTACAGCTAGGGAAAGAATTGACCTTTTGCTTGATAAAGATACATTCAGAGAACTTGATATGCTCGCCCATCATCATTCAAGCGATTTTGGTTTGGATAAAAATGTATATCTCGGTGATGGAGTTGTTACAGGCTTTGGCTATATGAACGGACAGAAAGTATTTGTCTTTTCTCAGGATTTCACTGTTCTTGGTGGAAGCCTTGCTGCCGAGCATGGCAGAAAAATCTGCAAGATTATGGATATGGCTCTGAAAAACGGTTGCCCTGTCATTGGACTTAATGATTCCGGCGGTGCAAGAGTTCAGGAAGGCGTCATTTCGCTTGGTGCCTATGCCGATATTTTCCTTAGAAATACGCTTTGTTCGGGTGTTATTCCCCAAATATCCGTAATAATGGGTCCCTGTGCCGGTGGTGCGGTTTACTCACCCGCTATCACAGATTTTATAATTATGGTTAAGAAAACTTCTTATATGTTCGTTACTGGTCCGAAGGTTGTTAAAACCGTTACTCACGAAGATTTAACTTCCGACCAACTTGGAGGAGCCGAAGTCCACGCAAGTAAAAGTGGTGTTGCTCACTTTACTGCCGAAAACGATTTGGAAGCATTAGAAATAACAAAAAAATTAATGAGCTATCTTCCACCGAACAACCTCGACGAAGCACCTCTAATTCAAACTGATGACCCAAGCGATAGACTCTGTGACAAACTCACATATATTATTCCTGCTAACCCTAATCAACCTTATGATATGAAAGAAATTATCATTGAATTGGCTGACAAAGGTGAATTTCTTGAAGTCCATAAAGATTATGCCCAGAATATTATTGTTGGTTTTATTCGTTTGGGAGGCAGGTCAATAGGTGTAGTTGCAAATCAACCAGCTGTTCTTGCAGGTGTTCTCGATATTGATTCATCGAAGAAAGCAGGAAGGTTTGTTCGATTCTGCGATGCTTTTAATATTCCTTTATTGGTTTTGGAAGATGTTCCCGGCTTTATGCCCGGTGCTCATCAGGAGTGGGGAGGTATTATTACAAACGGTGCAAAATTGCTTTATGCTTTCTGTGAGGCAACTGTCCCTAAAATCACCGTGATAACACGAAAAGCCTATGGTGGAGCTTACGACGTTATGAACAGTAAACATATCAGAGGCGATTTGAATTATGCTTGGCCCACAGCTGAACTGGCTGTTATGGGTTCAAAAGGGGCAGTTGAAATTATTTTCAAGAAGGAAATTGAAACTTCGCCCGAACCAGAAAAACGCGAAGCAGAATTAGTAAATGAATTCAATGAAAAATTTGCAAATCCCTATATTGCCGCTTCTTATGGCTATATAGATGATGTCATTGAACCAAAGTTTACAAGAAAGCTTCTTATCGAAGCTTTCAATTTGCTTGAAAATAAAGTGGATACTAATCCGAAGCGAAAGCACGGGAATATACCTCTTTAGTTCAATATTTTTTAGACACTTTGTTTTCTTTTAGTGTTATTTTATCTCTCAGAGGCCGCAGAGCTTCTTCAAGCTCTTGTATACTGATGAAGCTTATTTTAATAGATAATTGATTTTTCAAAATATCTTTTACTAGTATCATAAACAAAATTATAATTTACCTGATTTATAATATTATATTAAAATTTTGCGAAGCATAATTTTTGTTCTCTATTTTATTAGAAAACCTTTGAATGTATTAATTAATTTGATTGGAGTAAATTTGCTAAATAAAATTGCATTATATTTTAAGCTAATTATAATTACCGAAGTTAACAAAAGTAAAGAGGATAGTAAAACAGTCCTTTTTAAACCAAAAAAATATTTGATTGTATCCTCACGATAAAACTCAAAAATTAATCTTGATATTGAGTATAAAATCATAAAAATAATATATTTATCTTGACTGTAAACCCTCAACAAAAGAAAGATTAAGAATAAGATAAGTGCCTCAAATAATTGAAGTGGAATATTAATACAAATCAGTGGAATTGTACCCTTACAGCAACCAGCTACATAACAACCAATTTTACCTACAGAAGCCATTAAAGCAAATGGGACTGTCAATAAATTAATAATTGTTATTATTTTTCTTTGATTAAAAATTAGAGAACTGATATAAATGAAGAATACTGAGCTTATTGATAATAATAATGAATTAAACTGAAAGTAATTCCCGTTGAAATTTTCAAAAATAATTGAATATGTTAATGAACCCCAGACTAACCCAATTATGATCAAAATATTATAAAATAGTGAATTTTGCCAAAATTTAGTTTTATCTAATTTGAACAAATACATCAATGAAATTAAATATCCACAGACAAGGAAAACACCCTGACTTTTAAATATATTCATATTAATATATTAAATTTATCAATTTGTGAGATTGAGTGTAATTCTATGTGACGACACGCCAATAAATAAGATTTGCTTCCCATTTGACAAGGTTTTATATACAGGTGTATAGCAAGTTACTTTCAAATCATATTTCCCTGTTAATTCGCAGGTGTTTCTTAGAAACAAACTAGGAAAAGTATAACCCAAAGAGTTATCAAGAATTATTCTAAAGCCAATTCCTGTATTATCGTGAGTAATTGAATCCAGAAGTGTAAAATTTTTGCTAAAATCAATTTCAATTTTGCTATTGCTGCCTCCCCCAGTCCATAATATTTCGAAATCATTACTTTTACTCACTGTATCATAACGATTAAGGTTTGTGATAACTATTTCATCTGGAAAACTTACCGAATCAATAACTGATGGAAAACCATTAACTGAATCTATTAGATATTTATTCTGGTTTCCTCCAAAAAATATATCTATTGGTGAATATGGATCGAATACTTTATATGCACCGGGGGTATACTGCTTTAATGTTGTAGCATTTATTACTATACTGACAACATCTAATGGTGAGTAATCCTGTTTGAACATTCCAGCATAAGCATCTGTTTCATATCCATCAAAGGTCATTTCGTGCCATTCGCCATCAAAAAAATTCATTACCATATCATTTCTCTTATTTTTGATAAGCATAATTATTCCGGTTAGATTTCCATTGTTATATGTATTGATTAACTCTTCAATACTATAATAACTCCCGTTATAATATATACTTGGGATTTGATTTTTATTTGGTCCTGTGCTCTTATCCGAACAGGCAGTAAATAAAATCACTGAAAGGATTATTGTTAAAATAATTGTTCGTTTCATATTTGACTCCTTGAATTTTTTTATATACATTCTGAACAAGGTTTTTCAATATTAATCTTATAATAATGAGGATTTGCACATCCATCGTAAGCTGATTTTAACAATGAGAATGATTGCAATTTGCATTGTTTCCCATTTGCAAATGTAATCCACCCTTGATATTCATATTTAAAATCATTTAGTGTTACACAATACTTTTTAATTGGTGGTTGAATACAATTGACGTCTCTTGGTGGATCATCTTGTAATGGCCAACTTCTTCGAACTGTATGTCGTTCAATGAACCATTGTTTAACCATCTCGCAGGTTAAATTTTCTAATTCACTTGGAGTTGGATCCCGACCATATTTCCATTTGAACATTTCAGCCCATGTATAACATCTATAAGAATCCTTAGACCAGAATCCATAATTTATTTCATACCCCTCAACATATTTCGAAGGATTTACAGCCGTTTCTCCATATCCAGCTGATATTATATGATTAACATTTGAACTTTTAAAATCATACGGTATATAATGATCAGCATCCTGAAAATTCTGAATATTACCATAAATGTTCATCCACATCCTTGTAATTCTTTGTTCATCTAATTTTAATAATGAATTATTTAAGTTTGCATTTGGACAGGATAGTGGGTTTATTTCCAAACAAACAACTGGAGGATCACAACAATTGTTGTTAAATAATAAGTATGAAATTATTGAAAATAACAAAATTGATAAAAATTTCATAAAAGCTCCTCTGGAAAATATATCTTAACCTTCCAAAATATATTGTATTTTAATATATTCCTTGAAATAATTTCACTGTGGATTTTCAAAAAAAATAACTTAAAAATAAAAATTGTTTGACCGTCAAAAGTAAATAAAAAAAAAAAAAAAAGTAGTATAAATAATGATTATTATGTAGTGTTTTTTACTAATTTTTTGTAGTATTTATCACTATAGATTTAAAAGTTTAGATATTTGTTTTATTTTTTCATCATACTTATAATTATGAAAATAAATAATTAACCGCATATTAGTAACAATTTTTTTATGGCTTAATCAAATAGTGTTTGTATATACGAGTTTTAGATATTCTTTGCAAAATGTTATTTTATCTCGCAGAGGCTGCAGAGCTTCTTCAAAAATTATACTTTGCGTCCTCTGCGTGAAATAGAAAACCATCTATTTAACCCTGATCATTTATTGGAGAAATAACAACATTTTACAGTCATGCTGAACGAAGTGAAGCATCTATTTAAGAGATGTTCTGGATTCTTCCTCACTTTGTTCGTCAGAATGACTGCTACCATAAGTATTGAGAATAATTATTAAGCTCCAATTTCATTATCTGAGTTTAAATGATGCTTAATAATAATGGGTAATGTAGCCTTTACTTCGTTTAGAATTACTGTTTAATATCAAAAGTCAATTTTCTAATCTATTACTCTTGTTTATCACGTTTTAGAAAAGCGTAGCCATTTTTTTCATATAGCAATTTCAAATCGGGGTGCCGGTCTAAATATTTCTGCAAATTTTTGTTATTAGTAACAAAATAAGCAGGTTTGTCTATTTTTCCCTCAAGCAACCAGCTTTCCCAATCATCTTTTTTAATATTTTTTGATTTTGTTGAAAGATGATAAGGTTTCATTGTATAGAAATATTGAGCATAACTTTTGTAACCAAGCACGTGAACATAAGCTTCCTTCCCTTGAAGGCTTTTATAAAATTCATTAGGTGCCGACTGTAAATATAAGTCAATCTTCGGAGCAAGAATGGGTAAAATAAGAAAAATGGTGAATGCAACACCGCCAAATAATGCCAAATAAGACTTCAAAGGTTTTTTCTCAATTTCATAATATAGATAAATAATGATGAAAATAGCCAAGTTAAGCCCGACAATCCACTCCCAACCTTGCCATTCAACTTTGGTAGAGAGAATAGCTTTTGTAAAAATATCCGTTACTTTATCAATAAATAAATCAACATTCATCAATGCTATCGGAAACAAAGCAATTGCTATTGCTAATAAAAATCCAATTACGGAAATAGCGATTGCTAATAACTTCCCTGTTTTGTGATTTCGTATTCCAATATTGAACATTGCCCTTGCTGCAAAAAAAGTAATCGGGAAATAACTTAATGAAGAATAATGAATAATCTTTGTCTTCACAATTGAAAAAATAACCAAAACTACCATCAAAAGAATTAACAAGATAAGATTGAAATCAGTCTGGAAAATGCTATCACGTTCATCCTTGCGTAAACCCTTGAAAAAAAAGAAAGAAGCAGGGAAGCACCCAATAAGCAATATTACAAAATGATAATATATCGGTCCGCTATGTCCAGCATCACCCGTGGTTAGCAACCTAAGATGATAAGCTATAAAATCATCAAATAAACCTGCTCCGGAATAGTATTGGACAGATAAATACCAGACAAGATAAGGAATAATTGATATAATAACATAAATTAAAGCCGCAGAAAATGATATGATATGTTCTTTTCTTTTAATTATGGTAAATATTAAAAAAGTTAAAGCTGGAAGTAAAAGCCCAACAGGTCCTTTAGTAAGAACAGCACAAGCTGTGAAAAAACCTGCAAGACTAATCATTAAATATGGATTTCCTTTTGACTCCGGCAATTTCAAGCTTCCAATGTGATAGCGGTAAAGATAATAAACTGCTAAAAACATAAAAAGGTTAAAAGTAGGGTCAATTATTCCACTTTTGAAATAAAAATGTGGCAGCAAAGAACCTACATAAGCTAACGCCCAAAGCTTCCCAAAATCTGAATTAATTATTTTCTTTCCGATATTAAACAAAATCAATAGTGTAACCAAACCTATCACTGCATTTGGGAACCTCGCTGCAAATTCATTAACACCAAATATTTTCATTGAAATGACTTGAAACCAGATAAAGAGAGGTGGTTTTTCGTGGAAAGGCTCATAATCAATCCGAACAGTCAGATAGTCACCGGTTAATATCATTTCTCTGGCAGCCTCAGCGAAATTTATCTCATCCCAATCAAAAAGATGAACATTCCCAAGAAAAGGAAAAAATAGAATTAACCCAGCAAAAGCTATAATAATATAGTTTTTTATTTCCCTATTAAACATCTTTAAATTTAATTTATTCTTTGTTAAGTATTATAATTTCAATATAATAAATCGAAATGTATTATTTAAACGTAAATTTTTATAATAGAATAAGAATGAGCTGGACCCCATTTAGTAGACAAAGATAAAAGAATTAAATTTAATTGTTGAAAAACTCATTATAAACATCGTTAGGAGTCCGGTAATTATTACTTGAATGC
>JAOABA010000022.1 GCA_026418625.1 Candidatus Kapaibacterium sp. | reverse complement strand
TGCGGCAGTCTTTGCGAACTCTGCGAGAAATTCAGGGGTTTCACGCAGAGAACGCAGAGAGAAAATTTATTTACTAATGAGGAAGGATTGAATCCGCAGAGAGCGCAGAGAGTTTTAAAATTGATGAGCAAAAAAATTTTATGTTAATTAATAAATTAAATTTGTTTGAATAAATCTCTGCGAACTTTGCGGCAGTCTTTGCGAACTCTGCGAGAAATTGAAGGGGTTTCACGCAGAGAACGCAGAGGAAAAATTTATTTGATTTTTTTAGGAAAAATTATGAAATCAACAAAAAAGAAAGTAATTGTAATCTTGATTTTTATATTAACAATTTCATTATTTTTCAGTTGCTCAGAAAAAAGTAGCCCAATAAATTATCTAATTGACGGGAAAACAGCATTAGTAATAGTGGTTGAAAATAATGATGGTTTGCTATCAACAGCCAATGACCCCGTCTATCAATTTTATAAATATCAACTATTATCAATTTTCTCGGAGCTATTTCAAGTTCCACTATCAGAAATCAATAATTTAACAATTAATGAGATAATAGAAACATACGGCGAGGACTGGCAAATAAATGAAATAAAGAAACACGCCGTGGGTATATATGATACTATTATAGCTCTTCAAGATGAAGCAGCAAATTTAATTAACCTTCAAAACATTTTGATAAATCTTAATCAAGTCAAATACAATATTGATATGGTCTTTTGTCTTCACGGCACATCAGAAATATTTGTTCTAAATAATTCAGATTATTGCGATATCCAGCAGTTCGCAAATTTTATAAGGAATAACAAGATAAACCTTAGAATGCTTTACCAAACCTGTTGTGATGCCGGTCAAGCTTTGAATAAATGGGCATCTTCCGGAATTTATGCTGTTAATGGCGCCGTAAGTACCAATCATATTACTCTTTTCTCACCCGGCTTTTTTATGGAGGAATGGGTGAATGGAGCAACTTTTGAACAGGCAGTTAAAAATGCTTTTAACCGAGATATTGAAAAAATCGGCTCTTACAATGACAGAGTTCCAGTTAAAACTTATCTTCTAACTGAAAGCAATATTAAAAACAGTGTTTCATTATTTGGAGGCAAGGATAAAAACATTAGATTTTCTAATAAAATTGTAATTTATCCTTGAATGACCCAAATTGAAGCTTAATTATCCAGAAAAACTTTTTAGTAGGATAATAATAAATATAATTTTCCGTTTAAATTTGTATAAATACTATCATTGTTTATCGATAAAATATGGAAATACAAGTAATTAAATGGGGCGATGGTCTTGGATTAAGAATTCCTCAGGCTATTGCAAAACAAATCAACATAAAAGAGGGATCCAAAGTCAATCTTGTTTTAAAGAAAAATAAAATCGAGCTAATCCCCGCTGAAAATGAAGAGTATAAATTGCAGGATTTACTCAATTCCATCAATGACACAAATCTTCATAGCGAGATTTCATTTGGAGAACCTCAAGGAAAAGAATTATGGTAGATATTAATTATTGTCCCGATCGTGGTGATATAGTTTGGCTTGATTTTGACCCACAAAGCGGACACGAACAAAAGGGAAGAAGACCTGCAATCGTAATATCTCCAAAAGATTATAATGCAAAAGTTGGTCTTGCTTTATGTTGTCCTATCACAAATAAAGTAAAAGGCTATCCTTTTGAAGTTTTGTTACCACCAGATATAACTGTGAAGGGTGTAATTATATCTGACCAGATAAAAAGCCTTGATTGGAAAATTAGAAATGTTGAATTCATTACAAAAGCTGATAACAAAACTCTTAAAGAAACAATTAATAAATTTTCAACACTTATTAAAATTTTAAAGAACTATTTTCTTAAATGCCATCCTTTTCAAAGAGAGACAATAATATCATCAGAAGGAAAGAATTTTTTTTAGCCTCCAATAGCACGAAAATTGTTATTCAATTAATAATTTATCTTTAATAATCTCAAATAATTTCATCTTGCTTAAATTAAAATTTAATTTAGACTAATTCGATTTTCGTTATTTACATTCTTGGGGATATTATGAAGATAAAATTATTAGGGAAAAGTGGTTTGCGTGTTTCTGAAGTTTGTTTAGGCACAATGACTTTTGGCGATGACTGGGGTTGGGGAGCGGCTAACGATGAATCAAAAAAAATCTTTGATATTTTTGTTAATAAAGGGGGAAATTTTGTTGACACAGCCAATAATTATACAAATGGGACTGCCGAAAAAATTACCGGAGATTTAATCAGATCTGACAGGGATTATTTTGTCTTGGCAACAAAATATACTTTGAGCAAAAGGAAAAATGACCCAAATTCTTGGGGTAATCATAAGAAAAATATGATTCGTTCAGTTGAAGCAAGTTTGAAAAATTTAGGAACTGACTATATTGATCTTTATTGGATTCATATTTGGGACTTTACGACACCTCCAGAGGAAATAATGCAAGCCCTCGACCAGCTTGTTTCTTCAGGGAAAGTTCTTCATATAGGTGCCTCTGATACACCAGCTTGGATGGTTTCTTATTCAAATGCATACAGTCAACTTATGGGGTGGCATAAATTTGACGCAATTCAAGTTGAATACAGCTTGCTGCAGCGAACAACTGAATACGATCTTATTCCAATGGCAAACACATTAAAACTTGGTATATTAGCTTGGGCACCACTTGCTGGAGGTGTTTTAACCGGAAAGTATAATAAACCGGATATTGATTCAAAGAGGGCAGCTAACAATCAAGGCAGATTAACGGAAAAGAATCTGAAAATTACCGAAGAAGTTATTAAAATTGCAGAAGAAATCGGCAAGACCCCAGCTCAAGTGGCAGTAAATTGGGTAAAACAACAATCTGAATTGATTATCCCCATTCTCGGTGCCAGAAAATCAGAGCAAATTGAGGAAGTTCTTGGTGCAAATGATTTCATCCTTGATGAAAGCCATATTAAGCGTTTAACAGAAGTGAGCAGACCTCCAAACGTAACCCCTAATAATATGCTTAATAATACCCCAATGGTTGAAAATTTAATTGCTGGAGGAGTAAAACTTGATGGTTGGAAAATCCCATATTATTAGAATTTTATTCTTACATTTGGGGTTGATTTCCAAACAAATTTAACATAGATGACTGATGTTAAAATAGATGTATTAAAGGAATTGCCGATTAGTGGAAAAACATATTCCCTCTTTGGCAGTTCCGAAAATACTGATATGTTTTACAAAAATATAAATCTTGCAGTTGAAGACATTCTCCTATCCATCAATTCCCCAAGAATATTTACAGAAAAAATAATCTCTGTTGCTTTTAATAAAAGGAAAGCCAAACAATGGGTTAAGAAAAATCCAATAGTATTAAGCATAATAGATAAATATTCGTTTGGTGAATTTACAAAAAATGTTAATTCTCATTTATCCGAACTGAAAATACTGCAAAAGTATGATAAAACTTTAGCGGCAACTGAACTTCAATATCACTTATTTTTTATTTTGATTTTCCTCCTTAATAAATTAAATAAACAAAATTTTAAAAATTCAGATTACAAATTCGCACTTCTGCCGCACTGTCTTCACGATTTAACAAGAGAATGCTTAGCAAAACCTGATGACACAGACTTCTTATGCGCTGGTTGCTCAAAAAATTGTTTTGTTAAGGAAATCAGTTCACTTCTAAATCATAACAATATCAAACCTTACATTTGGATGAAGTTGAACCTTAGGAACTATCTAAAGAAAATCTCCAAAACGGGACGAACTGTAGGTGTGCTTGGTATTGCCTGTATTCCTGAACTGGCTCGTGGAATGGCACGTTGTTATAGATACAATGTTCCCGCTCTCGGATTACCATTAAATGCAAATAGGTGCATTAGATGGTTTGGCGAGTTTCTTCCGAATTCAATAAATATGAAAGAATTGAAGGGGTTAATAAGGTAATAATTAATTTTTCAGCCATAATACTTCAACCATAAAGCAAAAAATTGATCTGAGACATAGATTTTATTATTTTCTTCATATAGCAATTCTTTGTCAATTAATGAATTAACTGCAAGAATTACACTACTTGGAGAGGATAAATTATATTTCTTAAGAAAATTACTCGATGACGGCTCTTCAACCCCTCCATTTATTGCTATTGCTTTCAATACAATCCATTGATTTTTAGTTAACAAATTTCGATAACTATGATAAATCGTTTCATTATTAAGCAAAATTTGATTAAGAATTAAATCAATATCATTCTTTTGAATAACTCGTTTTGCAGAACTAAAAATTACATTACACAGAAATTGAACATAGTAAGTATGTGTTCTTGTTTGTTTTAAAATATAATCAATATTTTCATTGCTTATTGTTCGGCCATTTAAACTAAATTTATTATGAATAAAAGAAGAATACTTTTCTTTATCAATAAACCCTAAATCCATAAATTCACTGCTTTGGAAGAAGGGTTTATTTTCTTTCGTAAACATTTCAATGAGAATATGCTTTTTACTGCCGGAAAAAATGAAGGTTACATTATTTAAATTTTGTATATGAGATCTAAGTATTGCTTCGATATTTTTTTCCGGATAGAAAGCAATCTGCTGAAACTCATCTATTGATATGAGAAATCGCCTTTTGTCATTTTTAAGATAATTAAAAATCTCTTCGAGAGTTTGTTTAACCTGACCTGAACTTAAAAATTTAAATTCAAGTGATGGTTGTCCAGTAAATGCGTCATAGGATATTACAGGCGTAACACTCGAAAACCATTTTTTTATCTTGTTTATAGTTCTAATACTAATGTTTGATGTTTGTTCGAAAACACTTTTAGCAAGTAATGAAGTAAAAGAGGAAAGGTCTACAGTTGGCATTATATCAAGATAAACCGGTATAATGTCAGTTTCCTTTTTTAAAATTTCGTGAAAAAATTTAATCAAGCCCGTTTTCCCAAGTCTTCTGATAGATGCCAGAACAATATTTCTGCCATTTTTTGCAGCTTGGAGCAGTCTTTCGCTTTCTTTTTCTCTATCGCAAAAATACTCTGCACCAGCGTATCCGGAAATTATGAAAGGATTTTTCATTATTTTTTTATCTATTTTATATTACATATTTTATGTAACATAAAATATGAAATTTCTTTGAAATAAACAAATATTATTTTTTAATAATTTTTATGAATATAACTATATTGAAAAAGGACAAAAACAAGGATTGTGGTGATTAAGATACCAAAAATAATGATATTTTATTTTAATAATTAAATTTCCGCTTTGCGAAATTTTTCTCTAATTTCTTTTGCTTTATCATCCATAACAAGCAGATTAAACTGACGAACTTCCTCGAGCCATCTTAGCTTTTCCTCAGCAGTCAGCTTCATATAATTTTTGATTTTATCTATATCATAAGTATATTTAAAACCTTTAGGATTCATTTTCTCTTTCAATTTGTTTCACTTTTTCAAGCATCTCAACATCGCTAAAATCCTGCAATCTTCCCGCAAATCTTTTTAATTCTATTAAATCATCAATTGAAACTAAATTTATTAAAAAATCTTTTATTTTAAGGGTTTTTTTTCTTTGGTAGGCAGAATTAAAATCAAGATTATGAGCGAGAAGAATGTCAATTATTTTACTATTATCATCAAAATTATAAAAACTGAAGGCTTTTAAATTCTTGTTCTCAATCCAAAATTTGATTTTTTCAGAATTTAATATTTCCTCTGCTTTTATTGGTAGTTGAGGCTTGTAATTAAGATTTTCTAAAATTTGAAGAATTTTTATCAAATTTTCTTCATCAGTTGATACAATTATATCAATATCCTGAGTAATTCTTGGAACACCATATAAATTGACGGCTAATCCCCCAACAATCAGATATTTAATATCTTGTTTATATAATTCTTCTAAAAAATCGAAATAATACATCTAATTAATCAAATGAACTTAAAAAAATATAATAATATAGGTATTGCGAATTAATTTCAATCGTATTTTACTAATTTTATTCTTCCAATAAATCTTCAACACCAACTATATTGAGTTAAAAATATAAGAAAATTATTCATAGATTTTAATATACCTTTCAACTTGTTTTTCAATACCAAAATTTTCAGTTGTGTATTTATCAGCAAATTCTGAAGCTTTTTTAAGTTCATCGGGATTTCCAAAGAACCATAAGATTCCATTGGAGAAATCATCCGTTGAGTAATTTTCTGCCAGCCAACCACTTTGCTTATGGTGAATAATGTCATCAGGTCCTGTTGATTTAAAGGCTATTACAGGAGTTCCACAAGCTAATGATTCGAGGGTAGTTAATGAAAAGGCTTCTTCCCTCGAGGGAACCAATGTTAAATCAGCGGCAGAATAAGCAAGGCTCATCATTTGTTCATTATTTATATAGCCAAGTTTCAATGTATTAGGATAATCTAAATTGAAAAGAGAAGTATTTTTCCCAACAAGGCAGAGAAGCATTTCATCTTGTTGGGTGAGTCTTTTTAAAATATCAGGTATGAAATCCATACCTTTGTTTTTTCTCTGAAAGTCATCTGGGGCAAAAAGAAGAATAAATTTATCATTAGGTAATCCGAAAAGCTCACGTGCAAACTTCCGATTATGAGGCTTAAAAATATTTTTATCAACTCCGTGGGGTATCTGATAAATTTCTTTGTTTTTAAAAACGAGACTTTCTTCGGCAAGCTGCTTTAACCACTTGGAAGGGCTAACAATTTTTAAATCATTCTGAAGTTTTATTAATCTTTGTTTTAGTTCAAGAATTCTTTTTGAAAGATTATCATTTTTCGTATTCTTTAGCTGCGGGCAATTGCTACAATCATCAAGATATTTTTTACACCCGGCTGAATAATGGCACCCGCCGGTGAACGGATTCATATCGTGAAGAGTCCATACAATTGGTTTCTTGTTTTTTCTGAAAAATGTATTCCAGTTGAGAAAATCCGCTACAAAATGAAGATGAATGATATCTGCTTCTTCATATAAAGGATGATTAGTAATATCAAAAAGAGAGTTTGGAAACGTAAAAATTTCATATTCCTGTGGTTTCCCTTTAAGCTTTCTATCATTAAAGTAAGGAACGATGTGCCTTTTGAAAAAATTATAAGCTTTGCCAATTTTTCGATAATGTTTATACTCCCAAAACTGATAAATTTCAGGAATTGAATGAGAATGTTTATCGAGAACCAGCATTTTACTACTGAATCCCATTTTGAGCATACCAAGATGAAGTCTCAAACAGGCAGTTGCTGCGCCCCCTTTATTCGATGTGCTTATATGAAGAATTTTCTTAGTCATTAGAATATTTCTCTAAGAATTTCAAGAATTCTCTCTGAAGTTTTGCCATCACCATAAGGATTTACAGCTTTTGACATTCTCAGATATTCATTTTCATCATCCAATAGTTTTTGAGTTTCATTAATTATTTTATTGGGATCGGTGCCGACGAGCTTTGCTGTTCCGGCTTGGATTCCTTCTATTCTTTCGGTAACTTCTCTCATCACAAGGACTGGCTTCCCAAGCGAAGGTGCTTCCTCCTGAATTCCGCCGGAATCAGTCAGAACAAGATAAGATTTATTCATCAGCCAAATCAAATAAGGATAATCCAGCGGTTCAATCAGATGAATATTACTAATACCCTCTAAAATTGAATATACTGGCTTTTGAACGTTCGGATTAAGATGAACGGGATAAATAATTTCAACGGCATTGTTTTTTTCAGCGATATTCTTCAATGCAAGGCAAATATTTTGGAAAGGTTCTCCGAAGCTTTCTCGACGGTGTCCTGTAACAAGAATTATTCTTTTTCCAAAATCAACATCCTTGAAGAAGTTCTGAAATTTCTCATCTCCCTGTTTCTTTATCAATTCTATTCCAAGAAAAAGAGCGTCAATTACTGTATTTCCGACGTTAAACACATTTTGCTTAATACCTTCATTTATTAAATTATTATAGGCATTTTCGGTTGGGGCAAAATGAAAATCAGATAAATGACCTGCGAGAATTCTGTTTATCTCTTCAGGAAATGGGGAATATTTATTAAAGCTTCTTAATCCAGCTTCTAAGTGTGCTACTTTTGTTTTATTATAAAATCCAGCAAGTGCTGTAACAAAAGTCGTAGTTGTGTCCCCTTGAACAAAAATCAAATCAGGTTTAAAATCGGTAATAACTTCTTCCATTCCTTTTAGAACATAGACTGTGATATCAGACAGTGTCTGGTTGTCCTTCATCAAATTCAGGTCGTAATCGGGCTTAATTTCAAAAAAGTCGAGGACTTGGTCGAGCATCTGCCTGTGTTGAGCGGTAACACACACTTTTGTTTCGAATTTATCATCATTTTTCTTGAATTCATAAACAAGCGGAGCCATCTTAATTGCTTCCGGACGTGTTCCAAAGACAATTAGAACTTTTTTCATTTAAATTTCACCACTAATAATTTCCAAAATTCTTTCTGCTCTCATATTCCAGCTATTTTCTTTAGCTTCGTTTTTCATCTTTTTGAAATAAATATCGTCACTTTTAAGTTTTAATCCATAATCAACCATTTCTGCGAATTCTTCAAAGCTTTCTGCAATTAGAACCGATTCATATTTTTTGCACTCAGTTAAATCGGTTGAGACGATTGGTTTGCTCATTGCCATATATTCAAATAATTTTATTGGAGAAGTTGCTTCTGTAACGCTATACTTCCTAAAAGGAATTATACAAATATCAAATTTATTTGCATAAGAAGGCAAATCTTGATAATTGACCGGTTGATGAAAAGTAAGGTTTTTGATTTGAGAAAAATCATAATCATATATTGAGTTATCACCAATTAAACCAATCATTACAAATTCATATTCTTTTCTCTGCTTAGCCAGGTAGATAAGCAATTCGAAATCAATCCATTTAGCAATTGTGCCATAGTAACCTATTATAGGTTTATTTTTATTAAGAATGAAGGTAAATTCAGAAGTAAATTGAATATTTCTTTTTTGTGAAAAATGTTCCAAATCAGCGGCATTTGGAATCAGATACTTCTTATTTTGCCTGAATTTTTCTACTTCACCATATAGTTTTTCAGCAGTCGCAAGAACTATAAACCTTTCATCCTTTAAAATTTTATTATGCTTTTCAATTTTGTTAATATCTATTTCTATCTGATTTATGTCAGGATGAATTTCGTCGAGATAATCATAAATAACAATATTCCCCTTGTCTATTAGCTTGGATACAAAATCAAATGAAGTGCTTGTGTCATAAGAGACAGTATAAAAAATTTTTTTTCTTTCAAGTTCTAATACCAAATCCAGTCGGAAAGTTATATAGCAATTAGCAAGAACTTCATAGAAACCGGTAAAAAAATTTTTTGTTGGGAATTTATAATTATAAAAAACGAGACAATTTTTTTTAGACAGTGCTTTTGCCAGTTGTGGCGGTCTTTGGAACATCGGATAGAACCAACTATGAGTCCCCAATACTATAATAATAAGTTTATCCTCTGACTTAGATAAGATTTTTTTTAGTTTCTCTTTGTGTGTGTTAGAAAAAATTTTGGAAAGAGAAATCAATATTTGATTTGAAAATAATTTGAGCAGGAAAAAAAAATATTTAAAAAAACGCCTTAAAAATTGTTTAAAACCTTGTTCTCTAATGATATTTGTGCTATGTTTAAAAAATAGGAGCATATACCTCTGACTATTGAGCAAGATGAGGCCATTTTTTACCGTATTCCATCAATTCGTATTGGAGGAGATTTTTAATTTGTTTATCCCTAACACCATAAAGCTTAAAAGAATGAACCAAAATAGGTGTTTCTCTGTGTGATGTAAGATAAAGGAACCCATAAGCGGCTTCCGGTGGTCTTCCCCTTATTATTTCCGAAACATATATTTTCCTAACGTCCTCGAGCATAAAAGGAGTTATAGTAAAACTGATTGGATTGGAGTTTTTGTCATACCAATTAATCTGGAATCTGCCTTCAACATTTTCCTCAACATCAATTTTTTCTGCTTCAATCATTATTCTGAAGGCATCAAAGTTGGACTCAATCCTTACAGCTTTATTCTCAGTCGGTTTTACTTTTATGGGTTTTTCAAAAACTTCACCAATAATAAATGTTGTGTCAGTTGAACTTGCAGGTTTTACTTTGTAAAGGTAGTGGGTTTTGGATTCCCTAACTAATTGAAGCGTGTCTCTGATTCTTTGATTACTCAATGAAAAATATTGCTCATAATTTAGAGGAAAGTTCTTACTGACCAAATAATAATCAAAACAGGAAAGAAGTTCTATTGGGGAGAACTCCCCTTTTTCCATTTTGGTTAAAAGATATTGATTAAACCAGTCTAATGTATAGAAATAGCCCTTGAAATCCCCCCTTAACCAGTCGTTGTTTGATAGGACATAAACACCTTTTCTATTGATATAATCCAGAACAGATTGATTATCAGCCATACAAAGCCTTGAGTCTGGAATTAACATTTCTTCCCTGAACATAAAGCTCTTATCTGTGCTGAACAGGTATTTGATATTTGGTGCAATCAAAATCAAAGCAGCCAAATAAACCAAAACAGTTTTTAGGATATCAAATTTAATATATTTAAAGATAAAGTAGATAACCAGACAAGAAGGAAGAATAGCTAGAACAAGAGAGCCAAGCATATAACGCAAATTTGAACTGAGAAATATTGACAACTGGTATGATATAATAAAAAGTAGGAAAATAAAGAATGATTCTTTTTTTCTATTAAAGATAAAAGTTAATGGCAGACCCAAGATAAAAAGTAGATAATAACCAAGAGCGCCGTTGTCTATTTCCATATTTTTTGAAGTGTTGAACACAATCGAAAAAATTGACTGTGGTGAAAGGCTCAAAGGATTTGAGTCAAAAGGGTCAATGAACTTTGTCGTATCAAAATATGGACTTTGAAAATATTCATTCATAAATGGAAACAAAGGGTTTCCGGTTTTATACCAAATTATTATTATTATTGGCACAAAAGGGAGACAGAACAGTAATATTGATAATGATGATATCTTTAATGAATTAGCTAAATTTATCTCCTTACGAATTAATGATTGAATGACTAAAAAAATAAGCAGAAAAGCGAGCGGGACAACAAAAAAAGCAGCTTGCTGTTTGGCAAACATTGCTGTTCCAAGTAAGAAACTATAAATCAGAGCATTTCTCAATATCAATTTATTTTTCAAATATATCAACCCAACCACAGCAGATAGGACAAAATAAACTGCAAAAACATCAACATAGAGTGTGGTTGAAAGGTGATAAATCAGAGGCGTTGAGAGATAAACAAGAACAATCAAATTTATAAACAGACTGTTGTTTTCGATTTTTGACCCAATTCTTAAAATCATTAGCAGAATCAGGAATGAAATGAACATAGCAAAGAGAGCTAAAGCTTTTCCTCCACCCAAAGCCATAAGGTAAAGATAGAACATTTGAGGCAATATTGCATAATTCCCAAATCCGACTTGCTCAATCACATTATAATCATAATGAGTATGAAGTAAAATCTTCAGAGGTAGAGCAATATGGTAAGCCATTGAATCTGCAGCAAAAATCGGATATGAAGCAGGAATAATATAGAATAAGAAAAAAACATATAATATTGGAAAGAGGGCTTTATTTTTTCTGTTGATTAAAATAACCTGATTTTTAAGAATTTTTAAATCATTCCACCAATATTTTATTCTAAATAGTATTATACTCAATGAAATAATCAGATAGAGAGATTTATAACTAAAATTGTTGAATGTAGTCAGCCAGACCAAAAAACCTATTACTCCTAAACCAAGAGCTAATCTAATAAAGACTGAATCAATAAATTTTACTGTGATTTTGAATAAAGTCCCAATTGAATAAGCTGTAAGAAATAATAACAATACAAGCAAAAAGTCGAGAGCTATGTTGAAATAAAACGCCTCGATTACGAATAATGCTAAAAAAATAAACAGTATTATTCTTTTTTTCATAAAATTCATATACTCGATTTAAATTTCGGTCAAACTAAAAACAAATTGAAAAAAGCAAAAAAAGAACTGTCAAAATTAAGAAAATCATACCATTATTTTGAGAATGAGGGGTTAAAAATAAAAAAACCTGCAACCTAAAAAGATTACAGGTTTTAAATTAAATATTGGAATTGAATTAATACATATCACCCATACCGCCACCCGGAGGCATCATTGGTGCTTTTTCTTTTTCTGGTTTTTCAACAATGGCGGCTTCGGTAGTAATCAATAATCCTGCAACTGAAGCAGCATTTTCAAGAGCAACTCTTGTTACTTTTGTTGGGTC
The DNA here is from genome assembly GCA_026418625.1 of Candidatus Kapaibacterium sp. Classification (GTDB taxonomy): domain Bacteria; phylum Bacteroidota; class Ignavibacteria; order Kapaibacteriales; family UBA2268; genus CALHRB01. Next base: position 82,952 of record JAOABA010000022.1, on the reverse strand, counting down.
AATAACGCCAGCTTCGAAAAGATCTTCGTAAGTATCTGTGGATGCGTTAAAACCAAAAGCACCATTGCTTTCCTTAACTTTGTTGACAACAACTGAGGGCTCGTGGCCGGCATTGGCAACAATTTGTCTAATAGGCTCTTCAATGGCTTTTCGGACAATTTCAATACCAACTTTCTGGTCGTCATTTTCGGGTTTGAGATTATTCAAAGCTCCAACAGTTCTTAAGTAGGCAACACCACCACCGGGGACAATGCCTTCTTCAACTGCGGCTCTTGTAGCGTGGAGAGCATCTTCAACTCTTGCTTTTTTCTCTTTCATTTCGATTTCAGTTGCGGCACCGATTTTAAGAACGGCAACACCACCACTGAGTTTAGCAAGTCTTTCCTGAAGCTTTTCTTTATCATATTCACTTGTTGTTTTTTCAATTTGGACTTTTATTTCATTAATTCTTTTCTTTATGTCTTCGCTCTTGCCAGCACCTTCGACGATTGTTGTATTGTCTTTATCTACAACAACTTTCTTTGCATTACCAAGATAGGCAAGGGTAGCATTTTCGAGTTTAAATCCTTTTTCTTCGCTGATGACAGTCCCACCAGTTAAAATAGCTATATCTTCAAGCATAGCTTTTCGTCTGTCGCCGAATCCGGGAGCTTTAACTGCAGCAACTTTCAATGTGCCTCTTAATTTATTGACTACAAGAGTAGCTAATGCTTCGCCTTCAAGGTCTTCGGCGATGATTAAAAGAGCTCTGCCAGCTTGTGAAGTCTTTTCTAAGATTGGCAAAAGGTCTTTTATTGCAGAAATTTTCTTGTCGTGGATTAAAATATAAGGATTTTCAAGAACAGCCTCCATTGAATCGGCATCGGTAACGAAATAAGGTGATAGATAACCTCTATCGAATTGCATACCTTCGACAACTTCCATTGAAGTTTCTGTTCCTTTGGCTTCTTCGACTGTGATGACGCCGTCTTTGCCGACTTTATCCATAGCTTCGGCAATCAAGTCACCGATAGTTCTGTCATTATTTGCTGAAATTGCACCAACCTGAGCAATTTCTTTTTTGCCTTCGACATCACGGCTAATTTTCTTTAGCTCTTCAGTTATTGAGGCTACTGCCATATCTATACCACGCTTTAAATCCATCGGGTTAGCACCGGCTGTAACATTTTTCAAGCCTTCTCTGTAGATTGCTTGAGCAAGAACGGTAGCAGTTGTTGTTCCATCACCAGCAACGTCGCTTGTTTTGGAAGCAACTTCTCTAACCATATTTGCACCCATATTTTCTACTGGGTCTTCGAGTTCGATTTCTTTTGCAACGGTAACACCATCTTTGGTAACTGTAGGTGGACCGAATTTTTTGTCTATAATAACATTACGACCTTTTGGACCTAATGTAACTTTTACAGCATCGGCTAACTTATCAACACCATTTTTTAGCGTTGAACGAGCTTCAAAATCATAAGTAATAATCTTTGCACCCATTGAATTTCTCCTTTCAATTGTTTTTAATATTAGTTAATAATTGCAAAAATGTCGTTTTCACGCATAATCAAATACTCTTCGCCATCAATTGTAACTTCAGTGCCAGAGTATTTGCCATAAAGAACTTTGTCGCCAACTTTGACTTGCATTTCAATAAGTTTGCCGTCGTCGCCGACTTTACCCTTCCCAACAGCAATAACTTGTCCTTGCATTGGCTTTTCTTTTGCTGTGTCTGGGATTATTATTCCACCCTTTGTTACTTCTTCGGGTTGAGAGGGTTTAACTATTACCCTGTCGTGTAATGGAGTTAAGTTCATATATCACCTCATTTAGAAAATTTAAACATATAAATATTAAAATCGAATTTGTTAGCACTCTCTTTTAGCGAGTGCTAACATTTTGACGAAAAAAATTTTTTTTATTGTTTGTTTTATTTGAAAATTTTCTAAATTTTATAAGAATTTTTATAATGATTTGTAACAAAATACGTTTTGATTTGTTAATTTTTATTTTTTTGTGGTATGATTAATTTACATAGAATTGGAGAACTTATGATGTCTGTCAAACACGTTTTGATTCTTTTTGTCTTTATTTTTTCGTTTTTTTCACTGAATTTATATTCACAAAGTCCACCTACTTTATTAACACCAGAAAATAATTCAACCTGTGTTCCTTTAAGCTTTGATTTTACTTGGACGGATGTTTCAGCAGCTTACAAAATTGAGGTATCAACTAATTCTAATATGTCAAATCCTTTTATTAGTGTTGTTACAGGAAATGATACTAAATATTCGGTAACTTTATCTAATTATAATACAACTTATTATTGGCAAGTAACAGCGGTATATCCCGGATTGCCTCCAACGGAAAGGCCATCAGCTATATGGAATTTTAGGACAAAACCTTTTCCACCAAACCTTTCTTCACCAAACAATAATCAAACTTGTTTAACAAAAAAAGTGAACTTCGCTTGGGGTGCTGTTACCGGTGCAACAAAATATAGATTGCAAATTTCTTTGAGTAATGATTTCTCAACAACCGTTTTTGATAGTGATACAATCACTCAGTTGAATGCAAGCGTAGTGGTGCCAAGTTATAATACTGTTTATTATTGGAGAGTAAGAGGAAATGAACCGTGCGAGACCGACTATTCTCAGGTTAGGTCTTTTACGACTTCCAAGCAGCCACCAACCCTTACATCACCTACCAATGGTTCATCTTTTGTGGCATTAAGAGCCCGTTTAAGCTGGTCTGTTACTGATAATCCAGTTGGTTATGCTTTACAAGTTTCAATTGATTCTTTGTTTGCTTCAATCGTTGCTGAACAATATACAACAAATACTTTTGATACAGTTAATCTTGGCTCATCGAACACTGCTTACTGGTGGAGGGTAAAAGCTATTTATTCAGATTGTGAAACAGAATATTCTAATCCTTGGAAATTTGTTACTCTTTACAACGGTCCAGTTTTAAAATATCCTCTTAATGATACTACTTGTGCACCTCTTAATTTGAATCTTGTATGGGATGCAGTCGAAGGAGCTACTGCTTATCGTGTTCAAGTTTCTGAAAACGAGGATATGTCTTCCCCAGTAATAAATAAACATCCCGTGAACGCAACAAATACAACAGTAACACTGCCCAAGGGATTGACAAAATACTATTGGAGAGTCAGAGCAGAAGATAATAAAAATACTGGTGCCTGGTCTGATACTTTAGCGTTTACAACAAATGTTGAGATTGCAAAAAAAATATATCCACCCAATGGAACTGAAAAGTTACCGGTTTCAATTACATTAAGATGGCAAAAATTAGCTCAAGGCACTTATTATCTGGTTCAGGTTGCGAAAGATCCTGATTTTAAAAACCTTGAAGTTGACCAGAAATTATTAGATGTGGATACTTTAAAAATTAAATTGAAACAATTTTTTGCTACATATTATTGGCGAATTTCAACCCAATATACAACTTGTAAAAATTTATGGTCGGACGTCTGGACTTTTAATACTGTCTTATTACCACCAGTTCTCACTTATCCGTCAAATAATGCTTTAAAATTACCAACGAATATTACATTTACTTGGGATAAGCCCGAAGGTGCAGATTCTTATAATTTCCAATTATCCACAGAGCCGAATTTTGGAGCTTTAGTTCTCGGTAGAAATGGATTACCATTGAACGAAATCAATGTTCAAGCCGATAAACTAACACCAAGCACAACATTTTATTGGCGTGTTAGTGCAACAAACTCAGCTGGAACAAGTGATTGGTCTCAGACTTATAAATTTACAACTGGTGCAAAACCTTTGAACCAGCCTATTCTTATTTCACCAAAAAATTTATCAACGAATTTACCTTTTGATGTTTTACTTGAATGGTCTGAAGTTGACGATGCAACTCAATATCACCTTCAAGTTGCGGATAATATTCAATTTAATAAACCAATAGTAAATATTGATAATTTACCAAAAAATTCTTACGAAGTTATAGATTTGAATAGTTCTACAGAATATTTTTGGAGAGTATTGGCTTCAAATGATAGTAGTCAAAGTTCTTGGTCTGAAGTATGGAGATTCACTACAATTTCTCAAGCACCATCTGAACCTGTATCAAAATTAAAACCAGATGACAATTCAGCTGATGTTCCAGTTGATTTATCTTTTACTTGGTTACCATTACAGAGAGCTACTAATTATGAGTTTCAACTTTCAACTTCTCCAAACTTTTTGATTGGCGATTTGATAGTTTACGACTCGACTTTAATATCAACCTCTAAATATGTTACAGGATTGCAAAATTCAAAGACTTATTATTGGCGTGTTCTGGGTAAAAATGATGGAGGAAAAGGTCCTTGGTCTAACTACTGGAAATTTACAACAGCAGGTGTAAATTCTGCCGAAGACAGTCAGGGAGTTTCATTTAGCCTATCAATAAATCCAAACCCTGCAACAAATACAGCTAATTTGGAGCTAAACTTATCTGAATCTTCATTTTTGGAAATAAACTTATACGATTTAATGGGGCGAAAATTAAGAAATTTAGCTCAGGGTTTCTATACCTCAGGATTAAATAGAATTGAAGTTTCTACTGATATGCTCGAGAGTGGCTTATACTTCATCGAACTAACTAATAATAAGAATTCAATAAGAGAAAAAATACTTATTCTAAAATAGGATTTTCAATAATAATAAATTTTTATTTGAGATACCTTTTGTTATCCTCAAGCTGAGCCAAAGGCGAAGATTTTATGACAAAAATATTGACACTTCGTCTTTGGCTCGGAATTATATCATCTCATATTTTAATCTTATTTACCAATTCCTTTGGTTTTATTTAGATTAGTTAATCTTTGTTATCATCTTTCTTCTTTTTGAATTGGTCGAAAATGTTGATACCAGTTGCATTTTCGATGATTTCACCGATAGAAAAAACAGCTCCCGGAACCTGACTGATTAAATTATCAACACCACCTTTGCTATTGCCTGAACCTGTGTCTATAATGCTTAATCTGTCAATTTGTAAACCCTTTACTGTGCTTGTTATTTGTTCTATAATCTTTGGCAAATTACTTAAAACAAAAACTTTCTCGCCTTCTCCGTTCGAATTAAGATAAACATCCATCATTTGTCTAAGTATCTGTATTTGGGCTTCGCCGTTAGCAATAATAGTAGCTGCACTTCCTCGAGCTTCGAGCTCCATAGCTTCTTTCTTTGCCTTTGCAGGTTCAATAACATCAGCAAGTAATTGTTTTCGTTGCAATTCAACACGTTCTTGTTGAACTTCTTGTTCAAAAACTACTTTAGCTTTTTCTCCAGCAATTTCAGCCTCTTTTTCTTTGATAACAGCTTCCTTTTCTAATTCAGCTTTCTTAATCCTAAGGAAGTTACGTTCGGTTTCCACTTGAGTTTGGGCTTTAGCATTGAAAATTTGAACATTTTGCTCAGCCAGAATTTGAGCAGTTTCGATTTCCTGCTTGGCTTTTGCTTTGGCTTTTTCTGAGCGTTCCAAAGCTTCAGCGTTAGCAGAATTGACCTCAGCTTCTCTCATTGAGTTTGCAATAGCAATTTTTTGTTGAGCTAGAATTTGAGCGGTTTCGATTTCCTGTTTGGCAAGGGCTTTTGCTTTTTCAGCCCGTTCGAGCGAAAGAGCATCAGCGGCTTCTGTTTCAGCTCTTTTATTGGCATTAGCAATCATAATATTTTGTTCGGAGAGTATTTGAGCAGTTTCGATTTCCTGCTTGGCTTTTGCTTTGGCTTTTTCGGCTCTTTCAAGAGCGAGTGCTTCGGCTTCCTCTGCTTCAGCTTTTTTGTCGGCTTCTGCTTTTCTGGCTCTTGAAATGACATCAGCAGTTTTCTGACGACCAATCGAGTCAAGATATCCAGCTTCATCGGAAATATTAGTTATTTTAAGGGTGTCGAGCTTCAAACCAAGTTGCTGAATATCATTATGGGCTTCTTCTATAAGGCTCTGGGCAAATTTGAGTCTGTCCTCGTTGACTTCTTCGGGTGTCAAAGTAGCTAAAACTCCTCTAAGATTGCCCTCCAAAGTATCCTTGGCAATTTTGTGGATATGGTCCGGAGACATTGTCAAAAATCTTTCTACGGCATTTCCAAATGCTGGCTCTGATGAGTCAATTTTAATATTAGCAATAGCGTTCACAATAAGTGGTATTCCACCCTTAGAGTATGCATTTTTGACTTGAAGCTCTATTGGAATAGTTTCAAGGGAAATTCTCGAAGCTTTTTCGATTAGTGGCATTTTTATGGCTCTTCCTCCGGAAATAACTCTATAGCCAACTACTTCGCCCGTTGGCAATCTCCTTTTTCGTCCTGAGAGAACAATAACTTCGTTAGGTTGCGCAATAAGAAGTAATTTGCTGATAGCAGAAAAGATTACTATTATTGCCACTACAGCTACAACAGCAACAATTAATATGAGTGATTCCATAAATTAACTCCTTAAATTAAAAATCAACTTTTTCAACAATTGCAATATTATTTTGTATATCGGTAATAAGGACTTCTTCCCCCGATTTGAATGAATCGCTATCATCAGTTTCTGATTTCATCGCAATGAGTTCAATAAGCCTTCCACCAACATTAACAAGAATTTTTCCCTTGTTTGTACCTATGATATCAAGTTCAACTTTTCCAGTTCTTCCTATTAGACTGTAAATATTAATTATTTCTCCCGTTTCGCTTGTTTTGAAGTATTTCATTAACTTATAACCAAATAGGTAGGATAGAACACCAATTCCAAGGGAACTTAAAAGTGAAACAATGGAATTTATGTCAAAAAGAGTTAGCAATGTGCCAGTTAAGCCGAAAAATGTGAGGAAGTAAATAAAGTTTCTTAAACTGAAAAATTTTACTGTTTCTGCTGCTTCAAAATTATGAGACTCTATATGAGCCGATGTTGGTTCAACACTAAAATGTCCCTCGGTGTTGATATCGCCTTCAACGTTGATTTCACTATCCATTTGAAAATCGGCAGAGTGATCAAGATTTGAGCTATCGTGGGTTCCACTTAATAGAGAAAAGGCAAGAAGCCCACCACCAATTATGAGACAGACAAGAAAAAGTGTTAGCATTTATTGGGCTAAAAAATAATCAATTAAAAAAGCAATTTAAAAAAAATAATGAAATTAGACACTTTTAAAAAAATAAATAGAAGGATGAAAAAATTTATAAGATTTATATAAATTTTTTACTTAACATTTCAAATTTGATATATATTCAGTCGTTTAGTGAAATGATTTGATTATTAACTAAATTAAATTTTTTTAGTAACCATTGTTAAAATTGTTTTTTTTCGTATTATTGAAAGGGTAATTGAGAGTGTCACTTTTGCGAATGCAGGAGTCTGAAAAGAAAGGAGATTCCTGCCTTCGCAGGAATGACGTAAAGTTTGAGGGTGTCACTCCTGCGAATGCAGGAGTCTCAAGGGATTGGCAATTATGAATAAATATTATGTTTATATAGTGACCAACAAGAGTAATAAAGTTTTATACATTGGAGTTACAAATAATTTAATTAGAAGAATCTATGAACATAGGAATGGTTTATTAGACGGTTTCACAAAAAAGTATAAATGCACGAAGTTAGTTTGGTTCGAAGAAACTAATAGCATCTATTCAGCAATAGAAAAAGAAAAACAAATGAAAAAATGGAAAAGAGAATACAAAGTAAATTTAATTAATAGTATGAATCCTAATTGGATTGATTTATACGAAAAATTATTATAAAGAGATTCCTGTATGCACAGGAATGACGTGAAGTTTGAGGGTGTCACTCCTGCGAATGCAGGAATCTGAAAAAGAAAGTAGATTACTGTCTGCACTGGAATGACAGGAAATTTGAGAATGTCACTCCTGCGGATGCAGGAGTCTGAAAAAAGAATAGAGATTCCTGCCTACGCAGGAATGACAGGGGTTTTGATGATGTCGCTCCTGCGAATGCAGGAGTCTCAAGGAAAGACAAGAGTATCCTGCCTACGCAGGAATGACGTAAAGTTTGAGGGTGTCACTCCTGCGGAGGAATGATTGGAAAAAAACGAATAAAAATAATTTTAAACAAGACGATAATTAATAAAATAAATATTTTGGGTGCTTTTATGATTTTTAAATACAAATTAATATTTCTATTAATCTTGTTCCTTTCCACAACAAGATTATTTTCTGCTTATCTCGAATTTGTGCCTCAGACGGTAGTTCAACCTGATGGGTCGGTTCTCGAATTATTTGCCACAGGTGATGAATACTATAACTGGTTGCACGATAAAGACGGTTTTACTATTATGAGGAATCCCGAAGATGGGTATCTTTATTATGCAGAAAAGGTGGGGGATATTTTAGTCCCCGGAAAGCTTCGTCCCGGAAAAGATAATCCAGCTGAAGCAGGATTGAAACCGTGGCTTAAATTTTCTTACGAGTATATTAAACCTCGAGTAGATGAATTCCTTGAATATAGATATAAACCAATTGATGATTCAAAAAGGGATAGAGTCCAGACACCAAAAACAGGGACCATCAATAATATAGTGATTTTCATAAGGTTTTCGGACGAAAGCGAATTTACTGACCAGCGTTCGACTTACGAAAGTATGTTTAACGCTGAAAGCGGTAATTCAATGAAGAATTATTTTCGTGAGGCATCTTATAATAGTCTGTCAATTCAAACATATTTTTATCCCGAAACAAATGGATCAACGGTAATATCTTATCAGGCAACTCAACCCAGAAATTATTATCGTCCCTATGATGCGAATACAAATCCGATTGGTTATCAGAATTCAACCCAACGCAGGGACAGGGAGCATACGTTACTCGCAAATGCAGTAAATGCAATTAAATCTCAGATACCTACATCATTGAATATTGATGGCGATAATGACGGATATGTTGATAATGTTTGTTTCATTGTTTCGGGAACACCCGATGCTTGGGCAAGTCTTCTATGGCCCCATATGTGGTCACTTTACAGCCTTACAGTAACTATAAACGAGAAAAGGGTCTATACCTATAATTTCCAAATTCGAAGTATGACCAATAATAGTGTTCTTTGCCACGAGATGTTCCATTCCCTCGGTGCTCCCGATTTATATCACTATACAAGCAATGGAATTAGTCCGGTTGGTCCTTGGGATTTGATGGAAAATAATTTGAGTCCACCTCAACATATGTGTGCATATATGAAATTCAGATATGCTGGTTGGATAGCAAGCATCCCAGAGATTACCACATCCGGTTATTATACATTAAGCCCTTTAACAAGCTCAACAAATAATGCTTACAAAATAAAATCACCTGTTTCTACCACAGAATATTTTGTTGTGGAATATAGAAGGAAAACAGGAACTTTCGAGAATTCCCTTCCCGGAAGCGGTTTAATAGTTTATAGGATTAATAATTCCTATAGTGGTCAGGGAAATGCTAATGGACCACCCGATGAAGTTTATGTTTATAGACCAAATGGAACAACAACTAACAACGGCACCGTTAACAGTGCAAATTTTTCGAGCGATGTCAGTAGAACCCAGATAAATAATTTCACAAATCCATCAGCTTTTCTTTCGAACGGTTCTGCCGGATATTTAAATATTTCAGAGATTGGTTCTTCGGGAAATACAATCACTTTTTATGTTGGCTTTGATACAATTTCAGTTCCTGTTCTTATTAGTCCTGCTGATAATTCAACGAATCTTGGTTTAAGACCGACTTTCACTTGGAATACTTTTACTGGGGCTACTTCCTATGAAATTCAGGTGTCTGATGTTTCAAGTTTTTCAAATCTTGTAATAAATCAAACTGGACTGACAGGAACATCTTTCACACCTTCGTCCGATTTATCAAACAATACAAGGTATTACTGGAGGGTAAGAGCAACGACTGCCCAAGGTCAAACAGGATGGTCATCAGTTTTTTCATTTACTACTACTGGAACGATTATTATAACTGCAATAAATGGTAAATTATGTGCCGGAAATTACATTCAGATTGATTTTACTGCTGGAATCACTTTTAATGATGGGAATGTCTTCAGGGCTTATCTTTCTGACAGTCTTGGAAAATTTAACAACCAAATCCAAATAGGGAGCCTAACATCAACAACATCAGGAACGATTACAGCTTTAATCCCAGTAAATATTGCCTCAGGTTCTAAATACAGAATCAGAATTATTGCTTCGAATCCCTCAACAACTGGATTTGATAACGGTCAGGATTTAGTAATAACTGCTAAGCTTTATCCTTATATATCAGGCAAAAGTGTTGTTTGCTCAGGAACGATAGAACCATATTTTACCACAGTAGAAAATGGGATAATTAATACTTGGAAGGTTATTAAAGGTGGAGAATTAATTGGCGATACGAAATCCCCAAATGTCCAGATTAAATGGGATGATACAAGCAGAACAGGAATAATAAGACTTGCCAAATCAAGTGCTTCAGGTTGCACCGATACTACAATTTTGGAGGTTTCAATTAATCCCGTTCCAAATCCAACAATAATTGGCGATTTGGCTGTTTGTGAAAACAGCTATTTCATCTATCGTTCACCAATAGTTGCTGGAAATAAGAATGATTGGGAAGTCGAGGGAGGAAAGGTTCACTCAATTCTTAATCAGGAAATGGTGAAAATACTTTGGGGCAGCAAAGGAAAAGGAAAATTGAGATTAAAGCAAACCATCAACGAGACAGGTTGCTTTACGTTGCTTGAAAGGGACATCACAATCAATGAAGCACCAGTTGCTACGAAAATATCAGGTGAGAAATCAACTTGTCTGAATAGCGAAAATATATACTCTGTCGAAAAAACTACAGGTAAAATCACAAAGCAATGGTCTATAAAAGGTGGAACTATTAAGAAACAGATAAATAGCGACAGTGCGTTGGTTGTTTGGAATCAGACAGGAAAGGGAACCGTTAAAGTAGTTTTCATTAATCAATCGGGTTGTATGGATTCCTCAGAATATGAGGTAGTAGTTAATTCAATTCCAGATCCCTTTATATCGGGCAATGCCAGAACTTGCGAAAATTCAACGGAAACTTATACAACTTATAATGATAAAAATCTAACAAGTGAATGGAGGGTTGTAGGCGGAGAGATAATCGGTGATTCAATAGGTCATCAAATTGAGGTAAAATGGATTACTCAAGGAAACGGGAAAGTTTATGTTACCCAGACGAATACAACTACAAATTGCAAGAAGATCATTTTCCAAGATATTGATGTTGCCTCAACACCAGAAAAACCTATTATAACAGTTGACGATGACAGATTGAAATCAAGTTCACCAATAGGAAATCAATGGTATTTGGATAAGCAAATTATTCCCGATGCGACAGAACAATATTATGAACCAAAAACGAACGGTTTGTATTCTGTCCGTGTTAAAATCGGGTCCTGTTTATCTGAATTTTCTGAGGAATTTAATGTAACATTCGCATCAGTCAGAAATGAATTGATAATTGATAATTTTAACATTTCACCAAATCCAACGAGTGGTGTCATAAATTTAGTAAGTAATTATCAGGGCGAATATTTGGTAGAAATTTATAATCTGCTCGGTGAAAAACTCGGGTCAAAGGTTATTTCTGACGAGTTCGCAAAAATTGATTTAGCTGACTATTCCTCGCAGGAAGGTCTGTTTATTATAAGATTCTATTTTCCGAATAATCAAATTATTACAAAGAAAGTAATCAGATTATTGAACTAAGAATCAAGGATAAAGTCTTTCGATAACCCAAAGCTCTCCACGTTTGGAATATCTAATTCTATCGTGGAGTCTGCTTGGGCGACCTTGCCAAAATTCAAAAACATCAGGTTTAAGGCGATATCCTCCCCAGAATGGAGGTAGAGGAACTTTAGCAGGATATTTAACTAACAGTTTTGCGACTTCACGAATAAGAGTAAACCTCGATGGCAGAACTTCACTTTGCTTCGATGCCCAAGCACCAAGCCTACTTTCGTAAGGACGGCTCTGGAAGTAGTCATCTGATTCTTCATTCGAAATTTTTTCTGTTATTCCTTCAATTCTTATTTGCCTTTCTAATCTATCCCAATAAAAAAGTAGGGAAGCATAAGGATTTTTCTCAAGTTCTTTTCCTTTACGACTTTCGTAATTAGTAAAAAAAACAAATCCGTTTTCATCATATCTTTTTAGTAAAACAATTCTCGAAGATGGTTTCCCTTCGGAGTTAACGGTTGATAAAGCCATTGCATTCGGCTCCATCATTGGATAATTAACAGCATCGTCGAACCAAACCTTAAATTGCTCAAAAGGATTTTTCAGAGCAGTTTTTTCGTTAAACGAATCTTTTGTGTAATCTCTTCTTAAATTATCAAGCGATTCAAATATTGACATAATTTACCTATTTAATCTGATTACGATATTCTTCAACATAGTGGACATAATTTTTTGCAGTCCTTTCGATCATTTCTATTTCTTCAGGTTTCAAATCTCTAATGATTTTTGCAGGAACACCTGCAACAAGAACTCCACTTGGAACATTAAAATTTTCTTTGACAAGTGCACCGGCTGCGACAATTGAATTTGAGGAAACCATTGCACCGTTTAAAATGATTGCACCAATCCCAACTAAACATTTGTCATTAAGAATGCAACCGTGCAGAGTAACAGAATGTGCAATGCTAACATCATTTCCAATGATTAAAGGGTGTGTTCCGTTCTGAACGTGGAACATTGACAAATCCTGTATATTTGTCCTTTCTCCAATTCTGATATAATTGACATCACCCCTGATAACGCAGTTATACCATACAGAGCTATCCTTACCAATTTCTACGTCTCCAATGATTTTAACTCCATCACAGAGAAAGACAGATTCGTGTATTTTAGGTGTAATACCTTTATATGTGATTATCTTTCCATTATTTCCAGTTTCCAAAATCATAATACTAAAAAAGCTTAAATGTTTAATTAAAACGTCAAAACAAATTGAATATGACTGATAATATTACTAAAATATTGGAAAAAAAAGAGTTTACAAGGGCTGACCTTGTTAATTTACTTAACGAAAATAATCCAGACAAAATAGAATTAATCCGCACAAAAGCATATTCAATTATGAAAGAATATGTTGGCGAGGAGGTCTATCTTCGAGGGTTGATTGAATTTTCGAATGTTTGTCATAATGATTGCTATTATTGCGGTATAAGAAAAAGCAATAAGAACATAAAAAGATATACATTAGAAGAAAGCGAAATAATGGAATCAGCTCTTTGGTGTGCAGAACAGGGTTATGGCTCTCTTGTTTTGCAATCTGGCGAAAGGCAGGACAAAGCTTTCATTGATTTAGTAGTTAATCTTGTTAAAAAAATTAAGAAAGAAACCCGTTCCGATAAACTTCCCGATGGCTTAGGAATCACCTTATGTGTAGGAGAGCAAACGAAAGATACTTACAAAAAATTTTTCGATGCAGGAGCCCACAGATATTTATTAAGAATTGAAACAAGCAACCCCGAGCTTTTTAAATCTTTTCATCCTGACTACCAATCTTTTGATAATAGGGTAAAATGCCTTGAATATTTGAAGGAGGTGGGTTTTCAAGTTGGGACAGGCGTTATGATAGGTTTACCAAATCAAACAACAGAAGACCTTGCAAATGATATTCTTTTTTTCAAGAATTATGATATAGATATGATTGGAATGGGACCTTTCATTGTCCATAAAGATACTCCTTTGAATTATCTTTTTGATGAATATTTAAAAAAGAAGAGATTTCTTTATGACCTGTCCCTTAGAATGATAGCAGTAACAAGAATTTTTTTGAAAGATGTTAATATTGCTTCAACGACCGCCCTTCAAGCGATGTATCCGATGGGGCGAGAAGCTGGTTTGATGTTTGGGGCTAATGTTATTATGCCACTGCTTACACCAACCAATGTCAGAAAAGAATATCAGCTCTATGACGGAAAACCCTGCATTGATGAATTTGCTAATGATTGCTTTGAATGTATTCAGTTAAGAATAGAATCAACCGGAAGACATATAGCTTTTAATGTTTATGGTGATTCAAAGCATTTTTCCCGAAAATAAATCAAAAATTCATCATTTCTATTTTTTCATTATTTTTGATTCTTTATTAATTACCTTTTTGTTTGATGAATAAAATAGTAATATCAGAATATACGGAAAAAGACAGAGAAGAATGGGATAAATTCGTTTTGAATTCAAACAATGGAACAATTTTTCATCTTCAGGACTTTCTTGATTATCATCCAAAGGGTAAATTTAATTTCTACCACCTTATGTTTTATAAGGATAACCAATTAATAGCTGTCCTTCCCGGTGGTTTAACGGCTAATGGTTCAATTTTTTGGTCACCTGTTGGAGCAAGTTACGGTTCATTCGTAACAAAGGATATTCATTTTGAGCTTGCTCTTGAAATCGTTGATTCATTTATGGAATTTTGCAGAGAAAAGAATTTTAGCGATGTTTATTTAATTCCCCCGCCAATTGTATATTCCAAAAAAATATCACAACATCTCGAATATGCAATGCTTTATCGGAAGTTTGATTTTGAATTGCACTATATATCTCACGCTATTGACCTAAGAAGCACAACAGACATACTTGCTGAGTGCGATAAAACTTCGAGGAAAACTATTCATAAAATTCTTCGAGAGAAAAAATTATCAATCAGAGAAAGTGACGATTTTGTCAACTTCAATAAAATCTTGATTGAGAACAAAGCAAGACATAATGTAAAGCCTACTCATACATTGGAAGATATGCTACGTCTGAAGGAACTGCTTCCAGATAACATAAAACTTCAGATGGTTTATTACGAAGAAAAACCAATCGCAGGCTCTTTATTGTTCATTTGCAACAGCAAGGTTGTTCTATGCTTTTATAATATGCTTCTTTATGAATATGAATATCTCAAACCGATTTATCTTATTATGTATGAAACAATGAGATGGTCTAAAGAGAACGGTTTTGACTGGGTTGATATTGGTGTTTCTCAGGATACATCAGCAGAGGACCCAATGACACCACAGCTTGGTTTGATAGCATTCAAGGAAAGATTTAATGCAAGAGGAATTTTAAGAAGCACTTATCATTTTAAATTCTGATAAATAAAATTTTAGGGGGTAGCATATAAAAGATATACCCGAAAAATACCAAATTTGCCTAATCAGTTTCTCGAACGTTATAAATGACGCTCGAGCTTTAAATCTGGCAAAAGTGATAGCTCCCGAAAGACCGGTTTGCGTTGTCTATCCTGTCTTTGAGAGTCAAGCTAATTATTCAAAGGATTTGATTGAGTTTATCCCAATAAAAGTTCCTCAAAGCAAGAGAGTTTTCCCAAGGTGGTATTCTTTTTGTAAAAAAGTTAGTCGAATGTTGAAGGAATCAAATGTTTCTTATGTTTTTGCAATGGATTTATACTCTCTTCTTCCCTCATCTTTGAAAAAGCAAAAAAAACAGTATAAGTTATTTTATGACTCCCGTGAGATTTATTCGGCTCTTGGCACACTCCATAAAAATCCCATAAAACAATTAATCTTATCTATTATAGAAAGATTTCTTGTTAATAATGTTGATGAGTTCATAGTTTCAGGTAGTTTGGATGCGGAATACCTTTCCAAGCATTTCAACACAAAGAAACCTTTCAATGTAATAATGAATGTCCCTTTCTATCGAAAGATTGAAAAATCTAATAAAATCAGAGAAACCTTGAACCTTGCAGACGACGTTAATATAATTATATATCAGGGAATGATTTTCGAAGGCAGAGGCATAAAAAAAATTATTGAATCACTTCAATTTCTTGAGAAGACTGTCTTTTGCATTTTCGGCGAGGGTCATATTGATGAAGTGATTTATAAGACAGCCGATAAATACAATGTGAGGTCAAAAGTCTTTTATATGGGCATCAAAACTTATGATGAACTTCTCGATTGGACATCATCTGCCGATATGGGTGTTGTTTTCATAAGACCCATTTCATTTTCTTATCGTTTAGCCCTTCCAAATAAATTATTTGAATATTGTATGGCAGGAATTCCCTCGCTTGTTACGGATTTACCTGCTATGAAAAAAATTATTGATGAGTATCATATTGGAAAACTTATATCTCACAAGGCAAACTCGATCGAAATAGCTGATGCAATCAGACAAATCCTTGAAAATAAGGATGATTACAAAATTAATTGTGAGATTGCCTCTCAAAAGTTATGTTATGATTTACAAATTGATAGAATCCTTAATATGATAAACATAAAAAGGGAATGAATTAAGAATAAAAATAGATTGAAAATGAATTTTACGAAGGTTGGTTTTCTATTACTTTTAACTTTATTTTCGAATGAAATACTAAAGTCAGCACCAGAGATTAATTATTTCAACATCAATCCACTGCCGAGCATAAGCGGTAAAACAATTTTACTGGACAGCGACAGGAAAACAAATCCAGCACTGATTGCCCAATCCGATTCGAATTATGCTACAGTTATTTATTCTCCATCAGTTTTTAATCTTCCAGAAATTTCTCCTGCTATGATAATGATAGGAAATAAGATTAGTGATGATTTTACTGCGGCAGTCTCCATATATAATCTTGGAAATTCTCTTTATTCTGATTTTTCGGCAACTCTTCTTACAGGTTTAAATATCTCTTCAATTCTCGATGCAGGCTTGTCATTCAGCTATGACAGGCAATCAATCAAAAATTACAATAACTTTTCATCATTTAATATAAATCTTGGATTCATTCTAAAACTTTCAGAAATGTTCAATGCCGGCTTTAATTATGTTTATTATCACAATCCATATCCCGAGGAAAAAAAATCACTATTTAACCATTCAATTAATATTGGTTTAGGGGCATCAATAAATGATGAAATCTCATTGGAGCTTGGGACAAGAATATTTATTAATTATCAAACCGGATTTACTTTTTCAGGCAAATATCTAATAAGCGATTATCTTGCCTTTTATTTAGCTTACTCAACTAATCCTGAAATCGCCGGACTTGCAGTAAAAATAACACCTTTAAATTTTATAGGCATATCCGCAGGGCTTAATTATCATTCTTATCTTGGTTTTTCAAAGTCATTTGCACTTTCTTTTTATTGGTAATATATAAGCTCTATGGCTAATAGAATTACCATAATACCCTGCATTATTGTTTGTATTTTTTCTGTTCTAACTTTACCTGCTCAAAATTATAACCCCGAGCAATTAGAACAATTAGTGGAAAGAATTTCATCAGAAGAAAATGCGAATATCTCTTTGGATATGATTGAATATTTTATCCTAAATCCAATAAATTTAAGGGTTTCGTCCGAAAAAGAAATTGCAGAAATACCAGCTATTTCTTATGATTTAGCCATCAGAATTAAACAGCTAATAAAACAAAATCCAGACATCAAATTTTCAGAAATCAGAGATTCCTTGATTTTATCTGACGATATCTTTTATTTGCTGACTCTGACTACATATTTAGGTGATGAAATAGAAAAAAAGAAAAAATTTAAACTTGATGCAAGAGCCAGATATCAACCTTTGATAAACCAAATAAAAGGTTTTGAAAATAGTAAATTCCTTGGTTCACCCTATGACACATATTTCAGGTTTAGAACAAATTATGAGGATATTAAGGCTGGGTTATTATTATCAAAAGACATTGGTGAGCAAAGTCTTACAGAATTTATAGCCGGATATTTTAAATTTAAGTTAATGGGAATTGATATTACTTTGGGTGATTTTTTAATCCATTCAGGTATGGGAAATATTCTTTGGAGTCAATATAGCTTTGGTAAAGGTGCTGAGACAATATATCCTGCAGTTAGCTTCAATTCAAACACAAGTGGTTATATATCTTCCACCGAATCAGATTTTTTTCGAGGTGCTTCAATTAGTTTCGATTTAAAGCTTTCCAAAAATTTCAATATCAGAAACTCTGCTTGGTTTTCATCAAGGAAACTATCAGGGACAATCAATAATTCAAACGATACAATTATTTCTATTTATAATTTAGGTCTTTTCAGAACTGAATCAGAAATTCAGAAAAAAAATAACCTGAATGAGACTATTATTGGTTTTAAATCCGAAATGAACAGTTTAAATAACATAATAGGTTTATCTGGTTTTTTATATAATTATGATAAATTCATTAATAGCGATTCAAGAGCTGTATTGCACGGGCAAACAGGTTATCTCGGTTCTTTATATTATCTGATTAATCTTGGTAAGTCAAGACTTTTAGGAGAATTTAGCATTGATAATAACAGAAAATTGGCATTGAGGGCTGCATTTAACAAATCTTTTGATAATATAGAATTTGTAGTGAATTTCAGATATTTCGATGAAAATTTTCGTTCACCCTTTGGATTTAATTTTGGTGACTCACCAGAAGTTAACAATGAAACTGGAATTTATACTGGGATAAAATGGAAACTCTCAAAAAGCATTATTATATCAAGCTATTTTGATTTCTTCAAGACTCTGGCAAGAACTTTTTTTATTCCTTTTTTGAAAAACGGGCAGGATTTTTTCGTTCAATCCGATTGGAATATTGATAACTCCTCAAATTTAAGATTTAGATTTAATTACGAAAGCAAGACAGATAATATTTCGGACAACAAAGGGAACAAAAATTATATCCAGAAATCAAAATATTACTCAAGAATTGAATATCAAAGAAAATTTAGTGAAACTTTCCAGATTAGACTTCGTTCGGATTTCAATTTTATTAATATGGTTGATGTAAAACCAAACGAAACAGGTTTTGCCATTTCATTAGAAATGACTTACAAGCCAATTCCTGATTTATTATTTCAAGGAAGAATAACAAAATTTGATACAGACAGTTATGAGTCAGCCATCTGGCAATTTGAATGTCCCGTTCAGGGATATATGTATTCACAAGTTCTCTACGAACAGGGCTGGAGAGGATATTTCGGAGTAAGGTATAGTATTACTGAATTTCTATCAGCCGCATTTCGATTTTCCATTACTTCGAAAAACAATGTTGATAATCTTGGCAGTGGTTTAAACCAAATTTTAGGTAATCAGGATAAAAAAATTATCTTTCAAATAAATATAAATTTTTAGCCTATATAGTATATGTTTAATTTGAAGCTTTTAATAATAAATTAAATAACTGAAAACTTTCATTATAAGAAAAAAAAACACTATTTACCCCCTTTTTTAAATACTTTAGATCTATCTGAAACAACATTATAATTCTTAAGAATATCATTATTTCTTAAAATGGCATTCTTTCTATTTAAAACTATCTTGTTATAGGCAAGATCTTCAAATATGAGGAATTCTGATTTTTCAGATTCAATAAAGTTTATTAAATCATCGAGTTTTTTAATTTTCTTTTTGTTAACTGATTTAACTATGAAAGAACCGTAACCAAAATCATCATAACCTTGGTTTATTTCATCTTTTAATATAGTATTAATTATAACTACTTCGTGAAGAGAGTCTGATTTGTAAGCACCAGCATAACTAAGCAAGGATTTAGGAGCATCGTAATACCAATAATTTCCAAAAGTTCTCAAGTAGTTTATGGTTAGAGCCTGAAAAACAAAGCCAGCAAAGACGAAATATCTTGGTTCTATATTAAATTCATCAGAATACATAATAAAAGCATCTGAGCCGCTTAAAGATAATTTAAATTTTAGATCTATCTTTTTGCCATCTCTGATCACTTTTATTTTGCACTCATCACCGATATACTTTTTGTCAATTACATAATTATAATTAATTCTTTCTGTTGGGCGGAAAATTACTGTCCCGTCGCTCGAAATTGGAACTCCGTCAATTTCGATAATTACATCTTCAGTTTTCAATATATTTTTCAAAGGAGAAATATCGGCTATGTAGGTTACAAGCATACCATAATCATCATCTTCACATTTATAATACTTCCGTAAATCTTCATTTTCTAAATTTTGAGTTTGCATAGCCAGAAAAGGAAAACCATCATAAGTTCCATCTTTGATATCTTCAAGGAAGTGGTCAATGACAGGTTTAGGTATGAAATAGCCTGTATTTTCGGCGAACATATCGGATTGGAAAGCAATACCTGCAATTTTGTCCTCAATCATAACAGGACCACCGCTATTACCCGGATTTACTGCTGCATCAATTTGACAAGCCATCAACCCCATTCCAGAATGAGTATAAGTTTGATATTCTATTCTTGAAATGACTCCTTTGGTTATGCTAAGTTCCTCTCCTCCAATCGGATAACCCAGCACATAGATTTGTTCTTGCAAGTGAGGGACATCAGCTATCTCTAAAGGCTTAACTCCTTCAAAAAATTTTTTGTCATCTACTTTTAACAAAGCAAGATCACATTCATCTCCGATATACTCCACCTTTGCAATATATTTTTTTGAATCGTTAAATTTCTTGACCTGAATAAATGTTGCATTCGTAACATTATGTGCATTTGTCAGGATTTTATTTCCTTCAATCACAACACCTGAACCTGATGAAGATGAAGGAGGCAAATTTTGCCAAGGTATTCGATAGCTATAAGAATAATCATTAACATAAATCTTAATGACAGAATTCCTCGGGTCATAATCGGTTTGTGAAAAAATTATCGCTGGAAATATCAAAGAAATAATTACTATAATTAACTGTTTTTTAAATTGTGTTTCCATAACTCTAATGGTTAAAATAATTTTACTTTCTAATTAATAATTCTGCTATTTGGACAGCATTTGTAGCGGCTCCTTTTCTTAAATTGTCAGAAACAACCCAAAGATTAATTCCATTGTCTATAGAAGTGTCTCTCCTTATCCTTCCAACAAACACTTCATCTTTATTCTCAGCCAAAATTGGTGTCGGATAAATTTCTTTTTTTGGTTCGTCGAGGACAACAACTCCCTTCACATTTTTGAGTGTATCTGTTATTTCATCTAAATGGATTTCTTTTTCAAATTCAATATTTACTGATTCAGAATGCCCACCTGTAATTGGTAATCGGACGCAGGTAACAGAAATTTTTAAATCAGGATAATTTAAAATTTTGCGTGTCTCATTAATCATCTTGATTTCCTCTTCGGAATAGAGACTGTCATCACTGATTGCGTGAAAAACAGTGTTAAAGGCAATTTGTTGATTTGAAATTCTATCCTTTGGAGTTTCACCTTTTAACTCAGAATAAAGCTGATTCAAACCTTTTTGACCAGCACCAGAGATAGATTGGTAGGTCGAAACAACAACCCTTTTTATTCCAAATTTGTCATTCAAAGGTTTTAGAACAACAACAAGCTGAATCGTTGAGCAATTTGGATTTGCTATTATTCCTTGATGTTTGAAAGCATCTTCGGGATTAACTTCTGGCACAACAAGAGGAACGTTTTTGTCCATTCTCCAATAGCTACCATTATCAATAACAACACAGCCATCAGCAACTACTTTTGGTGCAATATTTTTACTCGCTTCTTTACCGGCAGAGAAAAGAGCAATATCCAGCCCTTTAAAACTTGAATTTGAAGCATCTTCAACTTCAATTAATTCATTTTTAAATTTTATTTTCTGCCCTGCAGATTTAGAAGTAGCAAAAAGCCTTATTTTTCCAATCGGGAAATTCCGCTCTTCAAGAACTTCTAACATTTTTCTGCCAACAAGGCCGGTTGCACCGACAACACCAATATTTATCATAAAAATTAATTATTTCTTCAACAAAATTTATCAGATTACAAAGATAATATAATTGATTGAAATTATTAATTTTGTTCCTTTAAAAATAATACTTTTGATTATGAAATTTATAATATTTACTATATCTTTAGCCATTTTGCTAACCTCCTGCGGCATTATTAAAAAAATTGCAGGTGCTGATATTGACCCTGTCCAATTCGATAAGGCAAGGGAAGCTAAAATGATGGAAGTAAAATTCTTAGCTGCTACAAGCCTTGCAAAGCGTCTTAATGAAGGTAACCCTCCAGAAAATGCTGACATAAGCTTTTATTTATCTGAGGCTTTCCTTAACAAGATAGCTATGCAGTATGATTCTTCGGAGGGTTGGCTCGACCCTGCCACAAGCTATAAGATTCTGAAGACAAAGCTTACGCTGTTCAATGGCTCGGCAATTGCAACGCTCACTCTTTTGGCTCATAATAACAGTTATAATGTTGATGTTTCTCTTTCGATGGACTGCATTGTAACGTTCAAAATGCTCAAAAATGAACTTGAAATGAATCTCGAACCGTTTAACATTTCTCCAATAGCCGATGCAAAAGGTTTATTGGGTGGAACAGATGAAATAATCGAAAATCTAATTAAAATTAATCTGGCAAACCTCAGCAAAAGCTTTCCACCGCTTAAAATTCCATTGTCTTTCACCAATGATTTCCTTTTGGAAAAAGCCAACATAAATATCAAGGACAAAGTCAATATGCTTGTTTCGTATAATGATTACCCGATTAAATACAGCTTGAAACTCAATGAAATATTGATATTCAGAGGTAAGGTCTTTGTTGCAATGAGCATTGATAAAGTGGAGGTCAAATGAAAAGTTACAGTTTAATTTTTATATTCATATCAATTATTATCACTTTGTTTGGATGTAAAAGTATTGACTTGCCGACAATTGAACAATCACAAAAATTGATTGATTTTTATCAACCTCAAATCAATTTAGCTGATAGAAACATAGATGACAGAACAAAAAATCTACCCTCAGGGAATGATTTTATCCTTCGTTTAAGTGTTAATCCTTTAAATACTATATTGAAAGCTCTTTCCAATAGAAGAGAAGATGATATTAAGATTATTTTCCGGCAATCGAAAAATGTGGTTAAAGAGGATAAATCGGTTTTAGGTATCAACTACACAAACTACATCAATATTGATACTGGAAGTTTTTCGGTTAATATCAAAGCAATAAATTTTTCTAAATTTGATAAGAATATTATTGAGGGAAAAATTGAAATAGAGGGGAAGGGAGCTATCAGCGCTTCAGGTAAATATATCGGCGTTCCTGCTTCTATTTCACCTGAAGTTCAAATTTACCTGAACGAACCGGTTTCGTTCAATCTTGAAGGCACTGACAGCGGATATATAGTTCTTAAGCCTCGTCCGGCAAAACTGACTT
This sequence comes from Candidatus Kapaibacterium sp., assembly GCA_026418625.1. Lineage (GTDB taxonomy): Bacteria > Bacteroidota > Ignavibacteria > Kapaibacteriales > UBA2268 > CALHRB01. The sequence goes on along the minus strand of JAOABA010000022.1, from coordinate 59,875 downwards.
TAAAGACAAAGTTCTTTTTCAAATTGCTTGAGTGGAAAATTCCTTGGGGTTATGATTCTCAGCTTGAATTCGCAGATATAATGAAACCTATGGCAGTTCCTATAGCAATCAATACAGAAGTTCAATTTCCAAAGCCATCAAAAAAAGCAGGTTCTAACCAAATGGAGCAAGTTCCTTATGAAATTCAACTGAAAAATACTCGATTGACTACAATTGATTCCAAGCTCGAATTTCGCTCTGACGCTGTTTTCAGGAGGAAGTAAAAATACTCGAAGCGTTTTGTTCTTCTAAACCAAATAATTATGTTGAGCTGTCCGACATTTTCAAGATGTCGGACAGCTTTTATTGCACTTTCAAAGTCATTTCTGTGCATGAGGCTGTGTAAAAAGCATAAAAAGTGGTTGTTTGTCACTCTGAACTCAGTGAAGAGTGACAAAAATACTATCTTTTCAGATGTCCTACACCTTAGAGGTGTGGGACATCTTTTGTTACACAAAAAGGGTTGTCTATTCTAACCGAAGGCATTATTGGAAATATTTTTTTTACCCACTACTTAAAAGAAGTGGCTATTCAATCATTACAAACTTCCCTTAAAGCCTGATTTCATATTTCAGCCGTCACAGGAATGTGAAAAAGGGAAGAAGAAGAGGTGGTCTTAATTTATAACAAAAAAGGATGTTTATCCAAATATTAGAACAAACATCCCTTTAAGATTTATATTCTGTGATTTTATCAATGCTTTAAACGTGCACTTCAGTCAGTTTTGACGGGAAAGGTTTCTGAACAGGTGTTGGAGAAACATTCTTTCCGAAATTGAATAGATCTGGTTTATGTGCTTTCTGAACTTTTTCCTGAATAAGCATAAGGGCTTTGATTAGAGCCTCTGGTCTTGGGGGACACCCCGAAACATAAGCATCAACCGGAAGGAACTGATCAATCCCTTGAACAACTGAATAGCTGCGGAACATACCACCAGTTGATGCACAGACCCCCATTGAAATCACCCATTTGGGATCAGGCATCTGGTCATAAATTTTACGGACAACCCAAGACATTTTGTAAGTAACTGTTCCGGCAACTATCAGTAAATCAGATTGTCTTGGGGACATCCTGAAAACTTCCGAACCAAATCTTGAAACATCGAATCTTGGCGAGGCAAATGCCATCATCTCAATGGCACAGCAGGATATACCCAGCGGCATAGGCCACAAAGAATTTTTTTGTGCCCATTTAATAACGTTTTCTACCGTTGTGGTAAGAAAACCATCTCTTTCTAATGCATTTATTGCCATTCTATTCCTCCCTTTCTTAATTCATAAAAATATCCGGCAAACAATATTGCGATGAAGATGAACATAGCAATAATTGCTTCGGGACTTAGCATTTTAAACTGAACAGCCCAAGGATAGAGAAATACAACCTCGATATCAAATACTATAAAACTCATTGCAACAAGATAGAACTTAACTGAGAATCTGTCTCTTGCAGTCCTGAAAGGTTGCATTCCGCTCTCATAAGTTGTTTGCTTTTCTTTTGTAATTCTCCTTGCACCAAGCCATTCAGATAGAACCAGAAAAATAACTGCTATTCCGAATCCGAATATCAACATAAATATCAATGGCAAATAAGCTTCAAGCATAATCACTTCCTAAACATTTTTCAATCGAAATAGCAAATTATCAAATATTCAATAATTTTCAAAGAAATTTAAAATTAAAATCATTTAAAAATACGACTATTTTAGTCTTATATTGTGTAACTTTTATTCGAATTTGATTATTAAACAAGTTTTATTTGCAGTTAAGTTTTGATTTCTTATTTTTGAGGTTCAAAAATTAATAGAAAGTAATTTCATGAAAAAAATTGCTCTTTTTGAACATGCAAATAAGCCCGAAGCTATTCAATGTGCTGAGGTTACTATTGAAAAATTAGTTAACCACGGTGCCGAATGCTATGGAACTCCAGATTTTATTTCTAAGATTAAGCCAGAATTAAAAAAATATGTTAAGGCTTCCTCTATTGAAGATTTCGAGAAATTCGCAGATGTTATGATTTCCTTTGGTGGTGATGGGACAATGCTCCATGCAGCCCGTCTAATGCTTAAAAACGATATACCAATTTTAGGTGTTAATGTTGGTAAGCTTGGATTCTTGGCAGAGTTCTCGATTGACAAGCTTGATGAGGTAATCTTTAATCTTGTCGAGGGCAATTATAGGGTAGTTGATAGGGCTGTGATTGAAACTGAATATAATGGTGAAATTCTATACGCTCTAAATGATTTTGTGATTGAGAAGAGGGATTCCTCGAGAATGATTACAGTGAGAACATTTTCCAATAAGCACCATATTGCAGATTATCGGGCTGATGGATTGATTCTGACGACTCCTACAGGTTCAACAGCTTACTCGCTTTCAGCCGGTGGTCCAGTTCTTGCACCTTCTACCAGAGTTTTTTGCCTGACCCCTATTTGTCCTCACTCAATGAACCTCAGACCACTTGTAATTCCAGATACCAATGATGTAAGTATTATTACTTATTCCCCAACTGGAGAATCTAATCTGGTGGCTGACGGACAAATTATTAGAGTTTTACCTAACAACCAACCCGTCGTTTTCAGACGTTCCGAGGCAGTTGTTAAACTCATTAAGCCTCTTAATTCAAGTTATTACGATTTGCTGAGGGAAAAACTTCTTTGGGCTGCCAATGCTGTTGATTTCAATCCAGAACTTAAAATGAAAGAGGATTCAAAATAATTTTTATGTTTCAAGAGAATACAAAATGGAAATATTTGCATCAATAGTTTGGAGCGTTTCGCCGGAAATTATTCAGTTAGGACCCATTCATATCAGGTGGTATGGGCTTCTTTTTGCTCTTGGTTTTATTCTTGGTTACACAATTATGTCGTGGATTTTCAAAGTTGAGAATAAAAGTCCAAAAGCATTGGAATCTCTGACAATTTATTTAGTTCTTGGAACTGTTATCGGGGCAAGACTTGGTCATTGCCTTTTTTATGAACCTGATTATTATCTATCGAATCCGATTGAAATATTATATGTCTGGAAAGGTGGATTGGCAAGCCACGGAGCCGGCATCGGAATTCTACTGGCATTGTTGTTATTTCATCTAAGATTCAAGGATATCAAGCTCTTATGGCTTTTCGACAGAGTAGTTATCCCCGTTGCCTTGGCTGCCTTCCTCGTTAGAATGGGCAATCTTTTCAATTCTGAAATAATCGGGAGGCCTGCTGATGTGCCTTGGGCTTTTATCTTTACGAGCGTTGACAATATTCCCCGACATCCTTCGCAGCTTTACGAGGGAATTTCATATCTTGTTATCTTCATAATAATTTTCTTCATTTACAAAAAATATAAGGCAAACCTCCCAACGGGCAGATTAGCAGGGATTTTCCTGACTCTGCTTTTCAGTGCAAGGTTTGTCATTGAATTCTTCAAAGAGACACAGGCTGATTTCGAGAAGACCCTGCCATTATATATGGGACAATTCTTAAGCATACCCTTTATTTTATTAGGTCTTTATTTTCTATTTTATTCCTTCAAAAAAGCAAAGAATTGAATTGAAAAGATAAAGCATTCTTTAAAGGATTGTTGATTACAATCTAAATCAGGATTGGAAAAATATTGAAATGGATTTGTTGGGATTTTTTAGTGAAACCTAACAATATACATCTTGAATGAATTTGGGCGTTTGCACTTTCATCAATAGTAAATTGCCAAAAATAAAAAAAGCCGCAAACAACGAAATAATTGAATGCGGCTTTTAAAATATTATTCTGAAAAATTAACTCTTTTCTGGAATATTAGCTAATATTCTTGTTAATAGATTCCAACAGTTTTGGACGGTTGATATTTGAACCTTCTCGTTTGGTGAATGAACCTCTTTAAGAGTTGGACCAAATGAAAGCATATCCATACCGGGGTATTTTTCGCCAATCAAACCGCATTCCAAACCTGCGTGAATTGCTTCGACTTTTGGCTCCTTACCAGTCATTTCCTTGTAAATTTTAACAGCTAAATTCAAAATTGGAGAATTTATGTTCGGCTGCCAAGCAGGATAGCCATCACCGTGTCGAACAACGGCACCACCCAGTTCAAAGGCACTCCTTACGGTATTTGCCATATCAGTCTTTTCAGTTTCGACTGAGCTTCTTTGACTTGTCAAAACAAATATTTCCAGAGGTCTTGTTTCAACAATTGCCAGATTGGTTGATGTTTGAACCAAGCCCGGAATGTCTGGGCTATATCTCATAGGACCATGCGGGGCTGCATAAATTGAAGTCAATAATCTTTTTTGAAGGCTCTTTGACATTATTCTTGTTGGAAGGGCTGTTGTTTGGGCTGAAAGAGATATGTTTTTCTCTTTTGATTGCCATTCGCTTTTATAGATTCTGTCAAACTCTGCAACTTTTTCTTTAAATTGATTTTCAATTGCAGGTGATAATGTAACAATGGCAAAGGCTTCTCTTGGAATAGCATTATGAGCGCTTCCGGCTCTAATGGATGATATTCTTACATCCAGAGACTTAGTGATTGTCCATAAAAATCTGTTTAGAAGTTTGATTGCATTAGCTCTGCCATCGTGAATTTCGATACCAGAGTGCCCACCCTGCAAACCTCTTATAGCAACTTCGTAAGCAACTGAACCAGATGGAACTGCATCTTCATCATACATAAATGTAGCTGAGGTGTTGGTTCCTCCAGCACAACCGATAGTAAAGGCACCATCTTCCTCTGAATCGAGATTAATTAAAATTTTGCCATTCAAAAGGTCAGTTCCAAGCTGAACAGCCCCCGTTAATCCGGTTTCCTCGTCGAGCGTGCAAAGCAATTCCATTGGGGGATGTGGAATATCATTGGAGGCAAGGACTGCCAGCCCCATTGCAAGACCGATACCATTATCAGCACCGAGTGTTGTGCCTTTGGCTTTTACCCAATCGCCATCAATATAGGGTTGAATTGGGTCGGTCATAAAATCAAATTCAACGTCAGCGTTTTTTTCGCAAACCATATCGAGATGCCCTTGAATGACAGTAGGAACTCTATTTTCCATACCCGGAGTAGCAGGTTTGCGAACGACGATATTGCCAAGTTTATCGGTTTTATATTCAAAACCATTCTTTTTAGCAAAATCAATGATATAAGCAGCAATTTTTTCCTCTTTTTTTGAGGGTCTTGGAATTTGTGTGATTTCTTCAAAAAAATTCCAAACACTTTTTGGCTCTAATGAACCGAGAACATTTCCCATAGTTACTTCCTTTCTAATTCTTTAAATGAAATAAAACCAGCATTATATAATTGTGTCAAAAATAAAGTTAATCTATCATAGACAGGTTGAATTTTCTCACCAAATTTTTCGGTTAGCAATTCTCCGATTCTTGTTACAGAATTTGTTCCATTGATAAGTTGCCAAGTAGCCGAGCCGAATTCGTCTAAATTTGCTTTAATATATTTATTTTTTAATCGGGGTTGGAGGAGTTTGCCAAAAACTTTATCAGAAAATCTTGGGACGAGAACATCAATCTTACCCTCAGAATTAAATTCGTGGGAATAAATTGCAAAAGGTGTCATTTCGAGGTAGTTTAGTTCGTTTTTTTTCTTTTTTCTGAAAATTGTTGCCAAATTTCCGCCTTTAATTATCTATTTTTTCGTCATATAAAAAATTAGCAAACGTAATTTATTTTTTTTTATTGATTTGAATGAATTAATATAAGAGATTTAACGTTAATTTTAATTTTTAATGATGACATTTTAAATAATTATTTATGAATCTGAAATTATTTAAGTTAATTATTATTTTGAGTTTTATTTCATTGTCATTTCTTCCCTCGAATTTATTTTCACAAGCTTTTGAAAGGGAAGGAACAAGCGGAACTTTCTATTTCGATGCTATTTGCTTTAAATCTGATTTGGATTCACTTGGTAGAGTGGATATATTTACAGTTGTCCCATATCAAACTCTTAGTTTTTTCAAAACAGGGGATAACTATAGTGCTTCCTATGATTTAACAATATCCATTTACGATGAGAATAGCAATATTGTTGAAACCAAAACTCAGCAAAGAAAATTATTTGAAAGAGATTATAATATCGCACTTGGTTCAAATGCTTCCTTTGATTATACTCAAAATATTTTTTTTCTAAAACCGGGTAAGTATGAAATCACAGTGGAAATAATTGATAATTTTTCAAAGAAGTTTAATCAGAGATCAAGAGTATTAACAGTTCTTAATTTTAATGATTTTAATTTTTCCTTGAGTGGCTTAATGCTTGTCAGTTCTATCGAGGAAAGGGAGGGTAGATTTAAAATCACACCTCATTTATCTGAAAATGTAGGTGATTTAACTGATGGTTTTTTCATTTTTTTTGAATCATATTCGAAATTAAATCTTGAATCAGTTGATTATTTTTATGAACTCATTAACTCTAACGGTGAGGTTGTTGAAAAAAGCAAAAAAATTAGTAGAAACAGTTCTGCCAATGTCAATAGAAATTACATTAGAATTATTCTACCACAGAATATTTTGCAGGGTGGCTATACATTGAGATTAACTGCGATGAAGCAAACAAATGATGAAAATGATTACAATCCATCTGGTTTCCTTGCAGTAACAGAGCGTTCAATAAGAATATTTAGATCTATTTCGGGAGTGATAATAAGCGACCTAAATAAATCAATTAAGCAACTCAGATATGTTGCAACTCAGGAAGAAATTGATTATATAGAGGCAGGTGCAACGATTGAAGAAAAGCAAAGCAGATTTGAACAATTCTGGAAAAAATTGGATCCAACTCCGAATACTGATAGAAATGAGGCTTATGAAGAATATTATGCAAGAGTTGATTATGCAAATAAAAATTTTAGGTCTTATGTAGAAGGCTGGAGAACTGACAAAGGAATGGTTTTTATTATTTTTGGAAAGCCATATAACGTCGAAAGACAAACACCTTATGGTGATAATAGAGTTTTTGAGCGATGGACTTATACTAACAATAGACAATTTATTTTTGTTGATATTAATGGGTTCGGTGATTTTAGGCTTTATCAACCACCCTCGATAAGTGAAAAATATCGTTATGAAAGATAAGAAAAAAACTAATATAGCGGCAATAATACCCGCTGGTGGAACAGGTGACAGATTTGGCGGAAACATTCCAAAACAGTTTGTTAATTTGGATGGCATACCCGTTATTGTCAGAACACTTCTGATTTTTGAGATTACACCTGATATCACTTCAATTGTAGTTTCTGTGCTGCCTCAGTATAAAAGCAAACTCGAAGCTTATGTTCGGGACTATAATATTTCAAAGGTAACTGACCTTGTGGATGGAGGCAAGGAAAGACATTTTTCGGTTCTAAATGCTATGAATACCAAGGCAGTTCTCAATTCTGAAATTGTTTTAATTCACGATGCAGTTCGTCCATTTGCAAGTCCTTTGCTTGTTCAGGAAATAATTGAAGCTACAAAAATATTTGGGGCAGCAATACCGGGCTTGACCCCTAAGGAAACAATTAAAGTGATTGATGAGGATAATTTCATACAAGGCACAATAGCAAGGGATACTCTTGTTAGTGTTCAAACTCCGCAGGGATTCAAAACTGAAATCATTTATCAAGCCTATCAATCTTTAAAAAATGGGGAACAAATCGTAACAGACGATGCAACTTTAGTGGAAAATTTAGGTTATAATGTTCACGTAATCCCCGGCGAAGAATTCAATATAAAAATAACCTCGAAACCTGATTTTTGGCTATCAGAAGTATTGGCAAAGGTTAGGTATTATTAATTATGACATTTGAGGAATTTAAATCTACATTAAATCAAGAAAATCCACCAGCGGGAATTAGCAAAGAACTCGTGGCACTTTGGTTTGAAGCACAAGGAAACTGGGACAAGGCTCATAATATTGTTCAAGCAATGAATACGAAAACTGCTGCTTGGGTTCATGCCTATCTTCACAGAAAAGAGCCCAATGAATGGAATGCATCCTATTGGTATTCCATTGCAGGACGTCCAAAACCAAAAACTACTTTCGAAGAGGAATGGGAAGAAATTACAAGATATCTTCTTGGAGAATAATAACTGTTAATTAAGAGATTTCCCCAACTTCCCTGTCATTCCTGTGGAGACAGGAATCTCTTCATTACTCTAAGACTCCTGCCTTCGCAGGAGTGACACCGTCAAAATCATCGTCATTCCTGTGCAAACAGGAATCTTTTGTGTTCTTTAAAACTCCTGCCTTCGCAGGAGTGACACCGTCAAAATCATCGTCATTCCTGTGCAAACAGGAATCTTTTGTATTCTCTAAAACTCCTGCCTCTTAGGCTGTGTAAAAAGTATAAAAAATGATTCTTTGTCACTCTGAACGAAGTGAAGTGTTACGAAAATACTATTTATTCAGATGTCCTACACCTTAGAGGTGTAGGACATCTTTTTTGCACGGAAAGAGGAGTCTGTTCTAACGGAAAGCACCTTTAAAAATGATTTTTTTCTCCACTACTTAAAAGTAGTGGCTATTCAATTTTGACAAACTTCCCCACCCAATCATGAAGACGGACATAGTAAAGCCCTGATGGCAAATTTGAAACATCAATCCTCTGTAGAGACACAGAATTCTGTGTCTCTATGGATAAAACAAATTCGCAAAGGATGTTGAAAATCATGAATTCAGATTCCTGTATGCGAGGCTGTGTAAAAAGGAGTTATTAGGAGCCGAAGGCGAAGAATCCATATCACATAAGTCATTGAATTATTATTGACTCTTCACTTCGTTCAGAGTGACAAAAAAGCTATTTTTCAGATGTCCTACACCTCAAAGGTGTAGGACATCTTTTGTTGCACAGACTGGGATGTTGTTTCTACAGTAAAGCACCTTTAAAAATGATTTATTTCTCCACTACTTGAAAGTAGTTGCTATTCAATTTTGACAAACTTCCCCACCCAATCACCAAGACGGACATAGTAAATTTATTCCCAATTTTTTCTTGGAGGAATTTGGTAATAAAAATTTCATCTAAATTGACTAATTTGCAATTCTTTTAATTACTTATATTATTTTTTTATGCTTGTTTCTTATAATTGGCTTAGAGAATTAATAGACTTTGATTTCAGTGTTTCCGAGCTTTCTGATATATTGACAATGCTCGGGCTTGAGATAGATGCTGTTGAAAATTATGCAGAGAAATATCAAGGTTTTTTTACGGCTAAGGTATTGGAAAAGGAGAAACATCCAAATGCCGACAAATTATCCGTTTGCAAGGTTAAAATAAACGAAGATGTTAGAACTGTTGTTTGTGGAGCATCGAATGTCGCTGCAGGTCAATCTGTTATTTTGGGTCTGCCCGGAGCCATCGTTCCTGTAAATGGCTTAAAGCTCGAAACCAGACCAGTTAGAAACATTGTTTCCGAAGGTATGATTTGTTCGGAATATGAGCTTGGTCTGGGCGAAGATAAAAGCGGAATTTGGGTTTTACCGCAAGAAGTAACTGATGGAATTAGCCTTGCGGATTATCTTGGAGTAAATGATATCGTATTTGAAGTCGGAATAACACCAAACCGCTCCGATTGTTTGAGCCATATCGGTATTGCAAGAGAGATAGCGGCTTATATTTCATATAATTTTGGAAAAGAAGTTCCAATTAAATACCCCAAAATTAATTTTAATGAAGCTGACACTAAATCAGAGGACTCAGTCAGTGTTGAAATTATTGATGTTGAGAATTGCCCACGTTATACTGCAAGGGTTATACGAAATGTAAAGGTAAGCGAATCACCTCAATGGCTCAAAAACAGATTGAAAATGTTAGGGCAAAGACCTATTAACAATGTAGTTGATATAACGAATTATATATTGCTCGAATGCGGGCAGCCACTTCACGCTTTTGATTTAGATTTGCTGAAAGGGAATAAGATAATTGTTAAATCAGCGAATGACGCTGAAAAATTTATTACTCTTGACAACACTGAGCGACAACTTGACAGTTCTGTTTTAATGATATGTGACGGCGAAAGGTCTGTTGCAATCGGTGGTGTTATGGGTGGGTTAAACAGCGAGATTAACGACAATACAACTAATGTTCTTATCGAATCAGCTTATTTCAATCCCTCCTCCATTAGGCGGACATCGAAAAAGCTTGGAATACAAAGCGAGTCATCATATCGCTTCGAGCGAGGTGTTGATATTGATAATATCATTTATGCTTCGAACAGAGCCACTCAACTCATTGCAGAAATTTGCGGAGGTGAACCTGAAAGCGGTGTAATGGATGTTTACCCTGTCAAAAAAGCCAAACCAGTCATAAATTTAAGATTTCAAAGAGCTAAGGACATTATTGGCTTGGAAATATCAAATGAAACGATTAAATCTCTGCTAAAATCACTTGGCATTAATATTATATCGGAGGATGCAAACCAAATTCAGGTTGAAATTCCAAATTACCGTGTTGACATATCGCTCGAAATTGATTTAATTGAAGAAATTGCAAGGTTATATAATTATGATAACCTTTCTCCTGACTTTACGAGCAATATTGATTTTTCAGGAAAAGGAGTTCCTGAGAAATTGCAGGTTAATCCATTCAGGGAAAAGATTAAAAGATTTTTGACTTATTCGGGATTTAATGAGGTCATAACACAAAACATTGTTGATCCTGAGTCAGCCGAGATAATGGGCGAGACTCCATTCAAAATTTCGAATCCTTTAGGTGAACAATTGTCAATGATGAGGACTTCCCTCGTTCCCTCATTTCTGAAAACAATTGGAAGGAATAATGCTCTTGGAACCTCAAATATTCGGATTTTCGAAATTGGCAAGTCTTTCCACAGGACTGAGTCAGCTGATGAATTCATTCATAATGTGCTGGAAATCGAAGAGCTTATGGTTGCTATTTCGGGCGAAATATCACCTACTCGATGGGACGAAAAACCAAGATTAGTAGATTTTTATGATATAAAAGGAATTTTTGAAGATTTAAAGAATTTCTTCAATCTCGGAACTTTGATACTAAATAATTCGAATGGACAGAGCAAGATTTTCAACGCTAATCATCTTGCTATTTATTTAAATGAGAAAATAATTGGTGAAATTGGAGAAATCAGTAAGGAATTTCAGCAAAAATATGATATTAGACATCCAGTTTACATTTTAAGGCTGAATCTGACGGAGCTAAGAAAAATTGAGCAAAAGGAAAACAAATATCAAAAGGTTTCGCCTTATCCACCGGTTCTAAGGGATTTAGCTTTTCTTGTGGAGGATAATCTACCTGCCAACTTATTGTATGAAGAGATAATTAAAGAAGGTGGAAAACTGCTAAAAAGCCTTGAAATTTTCGATTTATATAAAGGAAAAAATATTCCTGAAGGGACGAAAAGCATTGCCTTCTCGATGGTATTTAATTCTGAAGATCACACTCTCGAAGAAAAAGAAATCACAACTGTTATTGACAATATAATTGGCAAAGTTGAGAAGAAATTTAACGCTAAATTAAGAGCTATCTGATTTATCAAAATTATTGGTAAAAAATTAAATTACATAAATGGAAAATCACAGAATGTTTGATAACATTGAAGAAGAGGAATTAAAACCGAGTCAGTCCATTCAGACTGCGGTTAATAATTTATGGCATTTTATTAATATGTCTGCCGAATTAATCCGCTACTTACGTGAAGAAAACGATAAGTTGAGGAAAATTCCAAAGGAATCAAAAAATTATTTCTTCGATTTTGAAAGCGAAAATGTTCAAAGTGAGAAAGAATCCTATTATTCATTCAAGGTTGATGAGCTTCAAAAAGTAATAAACAATCTGACCGAAAAAAATTCAGAACTTGAAAAACTTGTTTCAGAGCTAAATCAGAAGATTGAATCTGACATTTCCGAAAAATTACAAGAAGAATTGAAAATTGCCCAGAATGACATTATCGAAAAGAATCATATCATAAACAGTCTGAATCAGGAAATTTTGGAGCTAAAAAATCTATTGGCTGAATATAAGAATAATGAATATAGGTTCGAGGAATTTTCCACAAGAATTAATGAATTGAGTTCAGTAAACATAGCAAACGAAGAAGAACTCGAAAAAGCTAAAGAGGAACTCAATCAAATTAAAAGCAGTTACGAATCTGAAATTCTCCGACTGAATGAAGAAATTGAGTCATATAAGAACACAGAAGATGAACTTAGAAGCGAAATAGAAGTTAAAGACGCAAGATTAAATGAATTAAAAAACACACTATCTGAAGTCGAAAAAGAACTTTTTGAATTAAAAAATAAATATGAGGAAAAATTATCCGAAGAAAAAAGTTTAAAAGAAAATATTTCCGAACTTGAAATAAAATTGAATGAAAAGGATAACCTAAATATCAAAATTGAAGAACTTCAAAAGGAAATTTCGCAGAAGGATGAAATTATTAATGATTTAAACGAAAAGATTAAGTCATTAAGCGAAGATTTAACGAAAATCAATGACTACGAAGAAAAAATTAAGCAGATTGAATCGGATAAGAAAGAAATCGAGGCAAAATTGATTGAGTTCAAGCAATATCAGGCAGAATTTCACAGAATGCAAAATGAAATTGTTCAATTACAGTCAAAAATTTCAGAAAAAGAGAGTCAGCTGAAACTATTGAGTAATGAAAAACTTAATCTGGAAAATAAACTATTCTCAGCTTTAAAGGAGAAGACAACATTAATAGCCCAAAGGGATTCATTGAACGCTAAGATATCTGAATTACAGGATTTGCTTATTTCAAAAGATGAAATAATCAGCTTACAACAGGAGAATATTAAAAACATCGAAACTGTAAATATTGAAAAAGAGGTTCAGAAACAAACTCTGATTAATAGCATTGAATCTTATCTTGAAAAAATTGAAAAAAGAATTTCTAATTAAAAAAATCAAAATAATTTTTTGATAAATAAGTTTTTGCAAAAGTTTTTGGTAATAAAGTAATCATTAATGGAATTATTTTTCGAGGAAATTGTTCAGGAAGGCTGGCTTATAGCTGACCTTGGCTGCGGAGCCAAAGGATCGGAATGGTATGATAAGCTTCCTGAAAATTGTGTGATTGATGGTTATGATTTATTCTTCCCGCCAAATCACAATCGGGATAATTTCAATTTCTTTCAGGAAGATGTAACAAAGCTTTATAATAAAGCAGAACTAAAAAACAAATATGATTTGGTCGTTGCGGATAATATTTTCGAGCACGTCAAAGAGCCTGAAGAGCTTGCTTATTCAATCAATCATATTCTTAAAATGGGTGGTCTTGCTCATATTGGAATTCCTGATTCGACAAATATTACAGATAGGCTTTACCGTTTGATACATCCTGATGGTGGTGGGCATATTCAGCAATTTACTCGTGGAAGTTTTATCGCATTAATGAATCGAAATGGTTTTGATTTGGTTAATATGAGGGAGTGGCCCGACGATTGGACTTGGCTATCGGATAATTTTTCGCTTGATGATTACAACATTACTCATTTAACAAATAGTGAACTTCAGTTTATAGCAAAGGTTCTAAAGAAAGAATTTACTTTGCAGAAAGGCTACTTTTATGGTTGGGAACTAATGTTTGTTAAGGTAAACGAAGAATCTCTGCAAAGTTTTATAGATAGAGTTTTAGAAAAGATTAAATAATGACACCAATAGGTCACATATCGGTTTCTTATATTTTAACGGCAAAAGCCTCTAAGGCAACAGTCCTTTCTGCCTTTATAGCTGCTTTATTGGTAGATTTTGATTTTATTTTTCTTCCGTTCCCTTGGTTTAACGAGATTCATCGTGTTGTAACGCATAATATTTTCTTCGTTCTACTGATTAGTTTATTAGGCTATCTTTTCACAAAAAAAGAAATTAAGAAGAATGTTTTTATTGGTATGTTAATCGGGGGTTTAAGTCATTTATTGCTCGATGCAATGATGGATACCAATCCTTCTAACGGTATGGGGGTTGCTTTTTTCTGGCCCCTCATCAATCAAAATATCTTATTATTTAATTTATTTCCATCAGTTTCGGAATATAGCCCCGGTTGGCACAATCCAAAAGAAATGCTAAAATTTTCTTTTCACGCTCTATTAATTGAGCTGCCATTTTATGTTTTAGCAGCAACAATTTTTATTATTAAAAAAATTAGAAAAACAAATTTAAAACCTGTTCATTAATTTATTGGAGTTATCTATGAAATTATTATCAAAACTTGCTTTTATCTTGATGTTTAGCTTATGGTTGTCTTCTTGCAACCAACAAAGCGGAGAAAAACCACAAGAAACAAAAGACACAGTTGCAAAAAAAGAAGTAACCGCAAAGAAACCCGAAGGTCCTATTGTTATTCTTAATTGGGGTCCAAACTTTACTAAAGCCGGTCAGGATTTCAACGTGCAGGAAAATGGAGAATCAGCATTATGGTTCAATGTCCAGAATGGAACTCGCAACACGGTTGTTTATTGGGATACACAGCAATTGGTTTCCAATTCAGATACTTTAGCAACTGTAATTACAGCTAGTGTTCCAAAAAATTTATATCGTAAGCCTGGAGATGTCCGATTACATCTTCGTGATACTTTGACTGGTAATACTTCAATGAATGTTGTATTTATTATTAATTAATTTATGAAATACACAAAAGGTATAATACTTGCTGGTGGCAAGGGGACAAGGCTTTATCCAATGACAAGTGCTTTTAGTAAGCAGTTGCAACCCGTTTACGATAAACCAATGATTTATTATCCCCTTGCTATTCTGATGCTTGGACATATCAAAGATATTTTGATTATTTCAACACCAGAAGATACACCAAATTATCAGAAACTATTAGGTGATGGTAGTCAATGGGGCGTTAACCTGCATTATAAAGTTCAGCCATATCCGGGTGGTTTACCTCAAGCTTTTATATTAGGAAAGGAATTTATTGGTAATGACCAAGTTTGCTTAATTCTCGGGGATAATCTTTTCTATGGGAAGCTGACATTTTTCCGTGAAGCACTCGACAGCAACAATGGTGCAACAATTTTTGCATATTGGGTTGATAGCCCTGAAAGCTATGGAGTTGTTGAATTCAACAAGGACAGAAAAGTAATTAGTATAGAGGAAAAACCAAAAAATCCAAAATCCAATTATGCTATTCCCGGACTTTATATTTTTGACAGTCGTGTTTGCGAAATATCCGAAAAATTAAAACCCAGTGCAAGGGGCGAAATAGAAATCACAGATGTTCATAAAGCTTACCTCGAAACAAATGAATTAGATGTTCAAATTATAGGGCGTGGTATAGCTTGGCTCGACACAGGAACCCCGGCTAATTTGATTGACGCAAGTGTTTTTATTCGTGCTATTGAACAAAGGCAGGGAAGAAAAATCGCTTGTTTGGAGGAAATTGCTTTGCAACAGGGTTTCATCAGCATTGACAAATATAAAGCAACCGTAGAAAGTTTACCAAATTCTGATTATAAGAGTTATTGTAAAAAAATTCTTCACGAA
Source organism: Candidatus Kapaibacterium sp. (assembly GCA_026418625.1). GTDB lineage: Bacteria > Bacteroidota > Ignavibacteria > Kapaibacteriales > UBA2268 > CALHRB01. The sequence continues at coordinate 44,383 of JAOABA010000022.1, read as the reverse complement.
TTTGAGTAAATAATAATATATTTGTGATTTAAATTTATATTTAAATCTGATGAGTAAAATAGTAATCAATACAGAGTTGCAAGGGCTAAAACTCTTGAAAAGGGGGAAAGTCCGGGATGTTTATGATTTAGGGGACTATCTCCTTTTCATAGCGAGCGACAGAATTTCAGCTTTTGATGTAATTATGAACCAGCCAGTTCCTGAAAAAGGCTCGATTTTAACAAAAATCTCTGTCTATTGGTTCAAGAATACTGCTCATATAGTCAAAAATCATTTTATTACAGATAATCCATCTGAATATCCGGAAGAATGTAAGCCATATAGGGAGATACTCGAAGGTCGTTCAATGCTTGTTAGGAAATGCAATCCTTTACCTGTTGAATGTGTGGTTCGTGGTTATCTTGCTGGTTCCGGTTGGAAGGAATACAAAGAGAAGAAAACAGTATGTGGAATAAGGCTTCCCAACGGTCTTCTTGAATTTTCGAAAATCCCGGCACCGATTTTTACTCCATCAACAAAGGCTGAAAGCGGACACGATCAAAATATTTCCTTCGAGGAAATGCAAAAGCTCATTGGAGAAGAATTAGCTGAAAAAGTCAGCAAAATCTCAATAGATATTTTCAATTTCGCTTCAGAAAAATTGGAGAAAAGCAATCTTATCCTTGCTGATACTAAGTTTGAATTCGGATTAGATGAAAATAATGAGTTACTTTTAATTGATGAAGTCCTAACTCCCGATTCATCAAGGTTTTGGTTAAAGGAACACTATGCTCCGGGAAAGCCACAGTATAATTTTGATAAACAAATTCTCCGTGATTATCTCGAAAGCATTAATTGGAACAAGCAACCACCACCACCTGAATTACCTGCTGAAATAATCGAAAAAACAGCAGAAAAATATCGTGAAGCACTTTTTAGAATTATTTATTCTTAGACAAAATGGGTCAAGAGAGAGAAACAGGAATTTATTTAAAAAGGAATCCGGGAGAATTCTTCGATTGGAGAACTTTTCTAACTACTGTTACTCTGACAGCCATCGGGTTGATTTCGATTTATAGTGCAACTTTTGATGCAGGAATGAGTTCAATCTTTACCCGCCAGCTCTACTATTCAATTATTGGTCTTGCACTGATGGTTGGTATAACTTTTATACCCGAAAGATGGATAACAAATATAGTTTATATCCTTTTCGGAACTAATATACTGCTTCTAATTGCAGTATTAATAATCGGAAAGGAGATTAACGGGACAAAAGGATGGCTCTCGTTCGGAAGCTTCAATCTTCAGCCGGCGGAGTTTGCAAAATTATCAACTTTGTTGTTATTAGCTAAATTCATTTCAACAAGGGGGTTTGATGTCCATACAGTCAGAGACCTTGGAAAGCTATTGCTAATTTTTGTTGTTCCTGTAACTTTGATTTTTCTACAACCTGACCACGGAACAACGACAGTATTTCTTGCTTTGTTTATAGGGATACTTTTCTGGGCTGGATTTGACTTATTCATAATATTTATTCTTGTTGCAACTCCATTAGTAGTAATTTTTTCATTGTTTGGCATAGGTTATTTTGTCCTTTCTCTTTCAATTTTTGCAATAATAGCCGCTCTGTTCAGAAGAAAAATTTGGGTAACGGTTTTAGGAATAATAATAGTTGGAGTAGCAGGTTATTTATCAAATATTATAGTCGAAAAGCTCGAACCATACCAGAAAGAAAGAATTGCAATTTTTCTTGACCCGGGTTCGCATCCAAAAAAACAGGGCTATAACGTAATTCAATCAATACTTGCAGTTGGTAACGGCGGTTTAACTGGGGCTGGGTTTTTGCAGGGAACTCAGACAAGATTGAAATATATTCCGGAGCAATGGACAGACTTCATTTTCTCAGTTCCTACGGAAGAATTTGGATTTCTTGGAGGACTATTAGTCATAGGATTACTGGCATTCCTGATTAACCGCTCGATGAGAATAGCGGCAGCCTCTGATTCAAAATTTCTTAGTATAGTTAGCTTTGGAGGAGGAGTTATTATTCTATATCACTCTATTATTAATATCGGAATGGCTATCGGGATAGTCCCCGTAATGGGAATACCCCTGCCTTTTTTAAGTTCCGGCGGTTCTTTCTTAATCACAAATTTCTGCTTGGTTGGACTTATGCTCAACGCTTACCGCACCCAAAAGCTGAAGAAGATTGTCTGATAAATATTTCGTCAGTAATATTGATATTGAATAATGAGCCTTTAAACTAAAAACCAAAGCATTCTTTACATCTTATTATTGATAAATTCAACATCTTTTGGTATAAAATATCCAAAAAGTGAATTGATTTATATGTAAATTATTTCAATTATTTCAATATTTTATTACTTTTATTGATTTCGACTGATTATTCGAGTTTTGAACTTTTAAAATATATAATCCTGCTGAGATTGTCTCGGTATTTAAATAATTTGTTCCATAGGATTTAATTATCCTTCTGCCGAAAATATCAATCAATTCAAATTGGATAATATCATCATTAGGTAATTCAATGTTAATTTTATCGTTAAAGGGATTTGGGTAAACTTTCAGTTCGTTTGAAAATTTGTCATTTTCCTCAACATTCAGCAAAATTGATTTGTTAGAAAGCAAACCAATATCAGTAGCTAAATGTAAATAACCGTTTACATCCATCGAAAAATCGTTTATTTGAAATCCAAGGTTTGGTCGGTTATTTATTCTTAAGTCGAAAATTTTGAACTTTCCATCGCCAGAATATTTATAAAAGTAGCCTAAATTATCGCAAGCCCAGACATTACCATCAAGCAGCTTTTTCATACGAACTAATTTACCAATAATTCCGGCACCTTTTATATCAGTGCTATCCCATTGGTTAAAAAATGTATCAAAGAAATAAAATTTAGCTCTATAAGTATAATAATTATGTGGTTCAAAAGATTCGAAATAAGCAATGAGTTGCTTTGAATTGCCATCAAAGAAAATTTTTGGAATTGATAATGGGCTTCCATCTGAGTTCTTTGGCAAATCAAAAATATTAACTTTTCCATCTTTGAATTTTATAAGGCTCATTGAGGTCATAAGCCAGACATTTCCAGCATCATCAACACTGATACTTTTAGGAACCGTATCCTGAACAAACCAAATAATATCAACCTTTTCAAAATAATAATCAGGCAAACCTGAGTTAAATTTGTCATATTTATTTAATTTTTTTGTTTTAGTGTTATAAATTGAAATACAAGTTGTAGCAGAATCCTGTTTTGGGTCATAATAATAAGTGCCCATTGTAATTATATTATCTTGATAATAATCAATATCGCTTAAATCAGCATTTTTATCCTTGAATCCCATATCAATTTGGACCAAATCTGAATCATCCCAAGTTGCGATGGTCGAATAAATATTTTTCCTATCAATAGTAAATTTGCTAAAATAAATATTACCGTCTGGTAATGCTACTACTGGAAATACATTTGAATAAAAGCGTTGCTGAACAAAACCAGATGAAGTCTGAACTTTCAGTTCCTCCCCTACAAATCTTCCTTTAAACAGTCCCTGACCTTTTTTGTTAATTGCGCATTGAACCAGAGAGGAATAGGGTAATTCATTAAATAATTTTGGTATTACCGTTTTATCTTCTATACAGAATAAGTTACCATAGAATGTATAATCATAAGAATAATTTTGATAAATAACCGATAGAAAAACATAAATTTTTCCATTAAGTATTCTTGGCTTAAAGAACAGACAGTTTTCAGGAATTCCTAATGATACTGATGAAGATTTCTTCCAAGTGTCGGTTTCAATATCATACAAGACCATTGTTGAGTGATTCCAAATCATCAAATTGTCATTACTCAGGACAGAAATATAGTAGAAACTCTCTTTTTCATTTTCAAGATAAACTTTTACTTTATTAGTGCTTGGGTCGTAGGAAGCTGGTAATCGAATTTTTTTGAGGGTATCTTCCAAAATAGTCCAAACCCTGCCGAATTTATCTTTAAAAAATGATTGTGTGCTGAAATAAGGCTTATAATTACCGAAGTTGAATACTTTGAGGCTATCCCATCTATCATTTTTATACTTAAATATTGCATTATAATTTTGAAACCAAAGTTCATCACCAGATCTGATAAGACTATAACCCCCTTGTCTATAGGGGAATGTTTGATTATCCAGCCAAAGGTAAGAAATACCGTTTTCGTTTATTATGGCTATCGAGAGATATAAATCTGAATTAGTGTTATAATAATAAGAAGTGCCTGATTTTAGCTGGTTATGAAACATTGCCAAAACACTATCACCATCAACAAATAATTCAAGAATTTCAAAAGGAAAAGGGATGTTCTGTGTGCTTAAATCAAATGTTTTCCATTCATTATCCTTGAATAAATGAACCTTTTGAGCTGAAAAAGTCCAGATATTAGAAAACTCATCTAAATACAATTTTCTTGAGTCATTATCAGGGTAAGTTGTGCAAATTGGTTTGTTAGTTGTAATCACTCCATTTTCAATCACAGCAAGACCTTTATCGGTGCTAACTAAGATTGATTTATCTTCCAGCAATATCATTGAATTTACATAATTACCGGGTAAATCCGAATTTAGCATAGTGTAAAACTTTTCTTGATTCTTTTTTAAGTGATATATAGAAAGGCCATTTGTAAAGCCCCGATAGAGCTTACCATCGAGTTCAACATAGCATTGTTCGTTTACAGCGTTGAACTTATGCTCCCACTCAGAGAGAACTGTGGAAGTTTGGAATAATGTCAATATAAAAAGCAAACAAACTAATTTTCTCATATTAACTCTCTTTCTTACAAAAAAAAAATTTTTATTATTAACACCACATTCTTTATTTTGTTACAATTTAATAATAAAAATTAGAAATATGGCATCGAAAAGAATTTTTACCGGAACTTTTATTGATGGTTTAATACTTGATAATATTTATGATGAATTGCAGAAGGAATTCAAAAATGCAACGAAAGGAAAATGGGTGGAAATCGAAAACCTACACTTCACCTATCATTTCATTGGAGATACAGAAGAGTCAGTTGTTGAGAAAATCAGGGACAGTTTAAAAAATTATCATACAAACTTTGAGTCAAATTTAATTATCAAAGGATTAGGGGCATTTCCTGATTTGAGAAATCCAAGAGTTCTTTTTATAAATGTTCTGAATCCTGATGGGAAGGTCTTTGAAATTCAGAAAGAAACAACAAAAATATTGCAAAAGTTCGGGTTTAAACCAGAAAAACGTGAATACCATCCTCACATCACACTCCAACGAGTTAAATTCGCTGATAGGACAAATTTTAGAAAAGCTATCGAAAAATACAGGGAGACTCTCTTTGGAGAAATGAAAAGCTTCAAATTCAACCTCATTGAGAGTATTTTAACACCAAATGGTGCAATTTATAAAATAATTGAATGAGAGCAAATCAATAGTAAATATAAATACGGAATTTTTTAAAAGTTATAATTGAACAACAACAGTTATAAGTATATTAATCATAATAATTTAAGTTATATAAAAATATTTTTTTTAAAATAATAAATAAAAGCATTATTTTTAATATTAAATTTATAATTTATTTTGTTTTAAAGTTCTGTTCAGAAAATAATGTTTTATTAAAAGGGGTTAGCTGATGAAAAAATATATACCGCAGGGAACAATAACAGCCCTTGTAACTCCATTTCAAAAAGGTGGCGCAGTAGATTTTGAAGCACTAAAAGATTTAATTGAATTTCAGATTCAAGGTGGTGTTGATGCAATCGTTGTTTGTGGTTCAACAGGCGAAAGTGCTACTTTAACAATTAATGATAAAATTGCAATCTTCAAAAAATCAATTGAATATGCTGGAGGGAAAATTCCGATTATCGCAGGCACCGGCAGTAATGAAACCGAAGGCACTCTGAATCTTTCTACTATAGCATTCAATTTAGGTGTTACAGGTTTATTGCTTGTTGCTCCCTACTACAACAAACCCACTCAGGATGGATTATATGAGCATTTTAAATTAGTAGCGGATAATGTTGATATTCCAGTTATCATTTATAATGTTCCCGGTAGGACGGGAGTTAATATTTCTGCGGAAACTCAGTTAAAATTGGCTAAAACCTGCAAAAATATTGTGGCTACTAAGGAAGCCTCTGGGAATTTTGAGCAAATGATGAAGATTATCAAAGATGCTCCCGAAGGCTTCAATTTGCTTTCTGGTGATGATATTTTCACTCTCCCGATAATTGCTTTCGGAGGAAAAGGTGTCGTTTCGGTTATTAGCAATTATGCACCTAAGCAATTCAGCGAAATGGTCAAAAATGCAATGAACGGAATATTCGACAAAGCTCGTAAAATTCATTACGAATTGATGGAACTGATGGAATTGAATTTCATCGAATCCAATCCTATACCAGTCAAATATGCTTTAGCTTTGATGAAAAAAATTGACCCTGTTTATCGTTTGCCATTGCTCGAAATGACTAAGAAAAACAAAGATATATTCAAAAAAGCAATGCAAAATGCCGGATTGATTTAAAATTATCATTGCTTAGGAAAAAATTCTTATCAACTGTTCATTGCAAGACAGACAGCTTGTTTGTCCTCAATCTATAGTTTTTGTAAGAGTAAAAACTAATTGATTAATCTCAAAAAAAGAAGAAAAAAAACGAAATAACCACTTTACGATAAGAAAGTGAAATACTTTTTTTGGGAATTTGCTTAAAATTATTGAGTTATTTTAATTTAGTTTATTCCCAATATTCTCCTTCTAATTTTTGTTTTCGGCTGAGGTTTACAAGTTCTTTCTCTTCTTTGTTTCTTGCTTGATTAAGGATATCGCTATAAATCTTTTCGCTTCTGTTTTTATCACCAAACAAATCAACAAATCCTTCAGCCCAAGTAATCATTTCATTAAGCTGATTGAGGTTGTTTTTGCCCTTCAAATAAAGATTAACAAGCAAGTTATTATCATCGTTAATTGTTTTAAGGAATGAGATTAAATTCACAATTTCTGCAGATGACTTGCAATTCGAAATAGCCTTATCGAAATTCGTCTGTGCAATATCCTGTTTATTGAGCTTAAGTTCGAGATTTCCAATATTAACATAGGCATAAGGATCTAAATCGCACTTTTCAGCTTTGGCTAATAAATCCAAAGCCCAATTAGTATTATTCAATTTTTCATAAGCTATTTTGGCTAATTTGAAATAGTCATAAGCAAGTTTTTTATCAGAATTATCAATGACATTTTCGGCTTTCTTTAGTATTTCCTCAGCTAATTTTTTCGCTGATGGTTCATCTGTTATATGTTTTAATGTAATATCAATTAGATTGAGATAATCAAAAACGAATTTAACTCTGTTTTGAAGAATATGATTTAAAATATTGAAAATCCAGTTAGTATCATTCAGATGTTTTTTGATTGAAACTATAAGTTTTTCGTAATTATCAATATTGAATTGTTCATTATTCAGCAAGTTCTCTGCTTTACCAAGAAGTTTCTTAGCATAGTAAGGATCATCGAGAGTTGCCATTAAATCATCAACAAGGTTCAGGTAGTCCTTTAGTAATTTAGCATCATTTTCAAGCTTTTGGTATTCATCATACTTAGCCTGATTTTCTTCTCTTTTCTGTATTTTTACGTTTATTCTATCAATCCATTCTTTTTTGTCAGCGAAATTTTCGTTTACTACAACTGAGACATCCTTCAATTCTTTTAGGCTTGTAACAATTTCTTCGGCATTAGTAAGAACTTTTGCAGCATAGTCTTTGTCACCAAGTGCTTTCAGAATTTTTTGACCTACAAGAATTAGTTCAGGACTGCCATTCGCTAAATTTTCAGCTTTTTGAATGACATTTCGAATAAATTCTTTGCTTCCGTCATTTTTGGCAGATTCATCAACAATTTCGAGCAAAATATCAAGTTTTTCAGCTTTTTCGAAAGCTTTTTGATAAATAGAATTAGCCATTTCCTTATCGCCGATTGCCGAGATTAGTTCATCAGCTAATCTTATGAGTTCCTTAGGATCATCAATGCTTTCAGTTGCTCTTGAATAGATATCCTTTGCATATTCTTTGTCGTTTAGGTCATTAATTACCACTTTAGCTAAATTGCTAAGGTCTTTTGCAGAGGTCATCTTGGATTCAGCTTTTTTGAAGAACTTTTTGGCAAGGTTTTCATCCTTTATATCTTTGGCAATTAGTCCAGCAATTTCGAGCAATTTGGCAGTATCATTTAGATCGTTCAATCCTTTTTCGAAGAACTGACTTGCCAAATCTTTGTCTTGATATAAATTCCAGAATGTAAAGGCAAGATCAATGAATTCATCACCTTTCATTGCATAATCTTTTGCTGAATCAAGCATTTCCTTTGCTTTATCATCATCAGCACAGAAATTTTTATATGCTGTAGCTAAAAGTGTGAAATCTTTTGTAAATTGAGCATCTTCGGAATTTTCCTCAAGTATGTCATTAATCCATTCTTTATCTTCTAATAATTCATTGATAATTTCGCAGAATTTGACGTAGTCTGCGATTCCGTTTACTTTGCTTTCTGCTTTTTTGAGCAATTCTTTAGCGGATTGTTTATCATTAGTATCAGCAATAATGCTTTTTGCCAGAGATTTATAATCATCAAGTGTTTTGCATTGTGCTTCAATTTTTGTCATCAGTTCTTTTGCCAAGGCATCATCGCTCAGGTCAGATTTGACATAAGAGATGATTGTCAGTATTTCAGCAGGTTTTTTGGCATCTTTCGCTGCCGAGTTCAAAAATTCTTTGGCTCTGTCTTTGTCACCAAGGTATTTTGCAATACTATGACCGAGTTCAGCTGATTCAATAGCCTCGAAACAATTATCTTCGGCTTCTTCATAAAATTCATCAGCTTTATCTTTATCGTCGAAACCAATTATATAAGCTTCGGCGAGTCTGATGTAATCAATTGGAACCGAGCAAAGGTTTTCGGCTTTCTCGAGCAGATGAGCTGCATATTCCTTGTCTGTGGGTTCTTCGAGTGCTTTAAGAGCAAGATTAATTAACTCGATAGCAGTTTTGCAATTTACTTCCAGATTCTCAATCTCTGATTTTAGTGCCATTGTTATTCTCCAACTTAAATATTTTTCAATGATTTAATTTTTCAAGTCAAATAAAATAATGTATTTAATTTTCTATTACAAAAAAAATGATATAATATGATAAATTCTGTAAATCTTGTGTTTTTTTTATCCAATAAACTTTTTAGACAATTGTTCAATAATGAACAATTTATTTTTTTGTGGCAAATTAGATTTCATCAACAGATTAAACCTAAAAAAATTATTTCCTTCCTCGAATACCTTTAAATATATGATTTAAAAGAACATAAAATCATAGAATAAAAAAATCAGAGAAATGATTTTTACTTTGGCACAGCTATTGTAATAAGTGATTTCGGACAAAAAACTAATGGATTAGGAGAATGATAAAAGGAATTATCGCAGGTCTGTTCTTGATTACTGTTCTATTCTTGGGGTCTCTGGGCAAAGGATTTGCTCAGGCACCCCAAACTAATAATCTGACCTTACCAACTGTTTCAATAAATGTAAACAATTCAGATAAAAGCGATGATTTAGCGTTGAATTTGCAGATTCTTGCTGTTATTACCGTTTTGACTCTTGCACCATCAATTTTGATAATGATGACCTGCTTTACCAGAATAATTGTAGTTTTTCACTTTTTAAGGCAGGCACTTGGGACTCAGACGCAACCACCAAATCAACTTTTATCCGGTTTAGCCCTATTTCTTACATTTTTTGTTATGCAGCCGGTTCTGGATCAGGCAAACGAAAGAGGGCTTCAACCCTATATAAGAGAAGAAATAAATCAAACTCAGGCTGTTGATAATATAGTTCAGCCCTTCAGGGATTTTATGCTTAAGCATACAAGGGAAGAAGATTTAAGGCTTTTTATCAAGTTAAGCGGAAAAGATAAACCAGCCGATATAAGTGAAGTATCAATTTGGACAATCATACCTGCTTATTCAATAAGTGAATTAAAGATGGCATTTCAGATTGGATTTTTGCTATTCGTTCCATTCCTTGTTCTGGATATGGTGATAGCGAGTGTGCTGATGTCGCTCGGAATGTTTCTCTTGCCTCCGCAATTGATATCATTGCCTATAAAACTGCTCTTATTTATATTAGTTGATGGCTGGTATTTAGTGATTGAATCCCTAATGCAAAGTATTTTAAGGTAAAAAAAAGGAAAGAATATGACAGACCAAATGGTTATACAATTAGTTAGAGATGCCTTTTATTATGTTATTCTTATTTGCGGACCACTTCTTTTAGCATCCTTGGTAATAGGCTTATTAATATCAATTTTTCAAGCCGCAACATCAATCTCGGAACAGACATTGACATTTGTCCCCAAGCTATTAGTAGTATTTTTGATGAGTGTATTATTTCTTCCCTTTATGCTCAGCAATATCAAAACTTTCGCAATTGAAATCATAAAAATGATTCCCACGCTTAAATGATAAATTCAAGTGATATATATTTTTTAACAGGAAAATTTATCATTGGTCTGCTAATCTTTGTCAGAATAACAGGATTATTTATTTCAGCCCCTTTTTTCAAAAGTATGGCTATTAATATTCAGTTAAAAATTATTATATCATTCATACTTGCATTTACATTAACGGCAACTCATTGGGAAAGCCAACCTCAGATTGATTTTCACCTGTGGAATTTGGTGTTTCTTGTTATGAAGGAAATGTTTATTGGATTTATCATTGGTTATACTGCAAATTTAGTTTTTTGGGGTGCTAAACTTGCAGGTGGTATTATTGATTTTGATATGGGTTACCAAGCCGCTGCTATGTTTAATATGGGTGATGATTCTCCAACCTTGGTTGGGAACCTATTCGAAATGGCAACGCTTGTTTTATTTTTATTACTTAATGGGCATCATTATTTGATTGAAAGCCTAAATGCAAGTCTTGATATAATTCCATTGACAACACTTGAATTCTCATTGTCAGCAAAAGATTTGATGATAAAGATTGCAACAAGTGTCATTATTATAGGTGTGAAAATTTCCGCTCCTATCCTTGTTGCACTCTTCTTAACTAATTTGGTTTTAGCATTATTGGCAAGAATAGCTCCTCAAACAAATATATTCGTAATGAGTTTTCAGCTTAAAATTGCTGTTGGATTACTTGTTCTTTTAATATCAACACCAATATTAATAATGGTAGCAAAAAATTCACTTGAATTATTTCAGGATGAAACAATGAAAATAATAATGTCTTTGGGAAAAGGGAAAGTCTAAAAAGATGGCAGAAAACAAAGATGGTCAGGAAAAAACTGAACCGGCGAGTGCGAAGCGTATAAGAGAAGCTCGTGCTCGCGGACAAACAGCAAAAAGTATGGATGTTACAACTGCAGCCGTTCTGCTTGTTGGTGGTGTTATTGTCTTTTTGATGGGTTCTCCTATGATGGCAGACATCCAAAAATTTATGCGAATTATTTTCATTGAATCAACCAACATTGAATTGACAACTCAGAATATTTCAGCTTACTATTTTAAGTTTATTCTTTTTTTTATAAAGTTAATTCTACCAATTGTTTCTTTAATCTTTTTAATAGTTCTTATCGCAGAAATATCACAAACTGGTTTACATATAGCCACAAAAAAATTTACTGAAGGGTTGAATTTTAAAAGGATATTTAATCCATTATCAGGTTTAAAAAAAATATTTTTTTCAGGACGGTCAGTTTTTGAATTGACAAAAAGCCTAATTAAGATTTTTATTCTTGGGTTTGTTGTCTATGATATTCTCGAAGACAAGGTCCAAGAGACAATTGATTTAATAGAGAAACCAATATCAGAGATAGGAGCTTTTCTTGCTTCGGTGAGTTTAGAGGTTGTAGCAAAGGTTGGAGCAGTTTATATTTTGATAGCTGTTGCTGATATGCTTTATCAAAGATACCGCTATAAAGAAGATTTAAAAATGACAAAACAAGAAGTTAAGGAAGAAAACAAACAAGCAGAGGGTGACCCAAGAGTGAAAGCCAGACTTCGCTCAATAATGAGGTCGAGAATTAGAAAGCTGATGTTAAAGAATGTGAAAACGGCAGATGTAGTAATCACTAACCCAACACACTATGCTGTTGCACTTGCTTATGATTCAGCCAAAATGAGCGCCCCTGTTGTTGTAGCAAAAGGAGCCGATTATCTGGCAGCACAAATCAGGCAAATAGCTGAGGAAAATTTAATACCAATTGTGGAACAACCACCGTTGGCACGGGCTTTGTTCTTTTCTACCGATGTTGATATGGAAATACCGGAAAATTTGTTTAAAGCAGTTGCCCAAGTTCTGGCTTATGTATATCAATTAAAGCGAAAAGACAAAAGAAATCGGGCAAATTGGACAAATATTTACAGAAATAATAATTAAACAGAAGAATAATTTTTAAAAAGAAATTGGCTAATAATAAACAATTATATTTGACTGGCGAAACTAAAAACAAAGGAGATTTTTTATCTTCTTTATCAAAAAGTCCAGATATTCTCTTAGCGGGTGGAGTATTACTAATTTTAACACTTCTTGTGCTACCCTTGCCTCCATTTTTGCTGGACTTATTGATTGCGGTTGATCTTGCAATGTCAATATTAATTTTGGTGGTAGCCATATATTTGTTAAGCCCACTTGAATTTTCTTCATTTCCAACGATTTTGTTAATTGCAACACTTTACAGATTAGGTTTGAACGTTGCTGCAACAAGATTAATACTTAGTGATGGTCACGCAGGTGAAATAATCAATGCTTTTGGAACATTTGTTATTCGTGGGAATTATGTTGTTGGTATAATTATATTTCTAATTTTACTTGTAATAAATTTCATAGTTGTTATCAAAGGTTCAACCAGAATTGCTGAGGTTGCTGCAAGGTTTACTCTCGATGCGCTTCCGGGTAAGCAAATGAGCATTGATGCTGACTTGAACGCAGGTTATATTGACGAGATAGAAGCCCGAAGAAGAAGGGATAGCCTATCCAAAGAGGCAGATTTTTATGGAGCAATGGATGGTGCTGCTAAATTTATTAAAGGTGATGCTATAGCTGCACTAATAATTACGGGTATTAATATAATAGGCGGCTTTATAATCGGAATGACACAGAGAGGAATGGATATAACACACGCTCTTTCCACTTACACAATTTTGACAATCGGCGATGGATTAGTTTCTCAGATACCTTCGCTCTTGATTTCGGTTGCAGGTGGCTTGGTTGTTACTCGTTCATCATCATCTGAAAAACTCGACATTGAATTAGGAAAACAATTTGGTGCAAAACCGAGAGCTATTTGGATATCTTCTGCAGCTATGTTTTTGATGGGTTTTATACCGGGCTTTCCAACAATTCCTTTTCTGATTTTATCATCAATTGTCGGTGGATTAGCATATATCAGAACAAAAAGCATAAAGAAAGAAGAACAGGAAAAATTAGTCAAAGAAATGACAGAAGCAGAGGTTGCTACTAAACCCGAAGAAGCACCTGTAGAAGACCTGCTAAAAGTTGACCCAGTTGAAATTGAACTGGGATACAGTCTTATTGCATTAGTTGATGAAACTCAAGGTGGCGATGTATTCAAAAGAATAGCAAACGTCAGGAAACAATTAGCGGTAGAATTAGGAATTATATTGCCACCGGTAAGAGTAAGAGATAATCTGCAATTAGAACCCGAAGAATATGTAATAAAAATTCGGGGAATTGAAATATCAAGGAATGTTTTACATCCAAATATGCTACTGGCAATGAATTCCGGCACCGCCGAAGGTGAAATTCGGGGTATAAAAGTTACAGAGCCTGTTTTTGGGTTGCCTGCCACTTGGATTTCGAACGCTGACAGAGAAAATGCTGAAATAATGGGATTTACGGTAGTCGAGGCTGCCACTGTTTTGATTACTCATCTTACGGAATTGATAAGAAGAAATGCAGATAAATTGCTAACACGACAGGATATAAAGCATTTAATCGAGAATCTTAAGTCAGATTATCCTGCTTTAGTCGAAGAAATCAATCCGGATACATTACCAATAGCAACAATTCAAAAAGTTTTGCAGAATTTGTTAAGGGAGGGAATACCAATTAGGGATCTTCCACTAATTTTGGAAGCGTTGCTTGAGTATTATAAAGTAACAAAAAATATAGATGTTCTTACAGAATTTGTAAGACATAACTTATCGGAAACAATAAAGAAATTATATCAAGACCAAAACGGAGTAATACATGCAATTTCATTAGACCCACAATTAGAGCAAATAATGACAAATGCACTTCAATCTGGCAGTCAAGCTACTTCGAGTCCTACGTTAGGTTTATCACCTGAAACGATAAAGAAAATTTACGATAGTCTTTCAGAAGCAATTGATGATATAACAATGACAGGATACCTACCAATAGTAATTTGTTCAGCACAAATACGTCCATATTTTTACAAAATGATACATAATCAATATCCGATGGTTAGCGTTATTAGTTACACAGAAATACCAGCCGATACCGAAGTAGATATACAAAATGTAATAACTGTTTAAATAAAAAAAATTTTAAATAAATTTTGTATAAAATAAAATTTTTTCTTAATTTTGTAGGCTAAAACAAAGGGTAGGTACCGAAGCGGTTAAACGGGGCAGACTGTAAATCTGCTGGGCTCAGCCCTACGGAGGTTCGAATCCTTCCCTGCCCACAAAGAGAAAAAATGCGGGAGTAGCTCAGTTGGTAGAGCATCAGCCTTCCAAGCTGAGGGTCGCGGGTTCGAGCCTCGTCTCCCGCTCAAGTTGTTTATAATGGTGTGTTTTTGAAAAGCGGGAGTAGCTCAGCTGGTAGAGCATCAGCTTCCCAAGCTGAGGGTCGCGGGTTCGAACCCCGTTTCCCGCTCCGCTCTGCTGATGTAGCTCAGTTGGTAGAGCACTTCCTTGGTAAGGAAGAGGTCACCGGTTCAATCCCGGTCATCAGCTCAGATTTTACGGGTGTAGCTCAATTGGCAGAGCGGCGGTCTCCAAAACCGTAGGCTGAGGGTTCAAGTCCTTCCACCCGTGCAAGTATTCTAAAGGATTGATTATGATTGAAAAAATAAAAAACTTTTTCAGTGATGTTGCAAAAGAAATGAAAAAAGTTTCTTGGCCCACAAAAGAACAATTGAGGGAGTCCACAGTTGTCGTCGTGGTTGCAACTCTTATATTTACTGTTTTCACTTACTTAATTGATTGGCTTGTAACAAAAGCTATTGGGTTTATTTTTTAATTAAATCATCACTATTTCCCTGCTATGAACGAAGAACTAAATATCGAATCCAATTTAATTGATAACAACGAAGAAGTTGATTCAAATAAAAGTGATGAAAAAATTGAAGAAAGACCCGGTTTCAAATGGTATGCCCTTAGAACATACACGGGACACGAGCAAAAAGTTAAGCTTTCAATCGAAGCTGAAGTCAAAAGATTAAAACTCCAAGATAAAATCGGAGAAATAATCATTCCTCAGGAAACTGTTTTCGAGGTTCGTGGAGGCAAAAGAAGAACCAAAGTTAAGAACTTTCTGCCCGGATATATTGTTATCAATATGATTATGGATAAAAAAAACCATGAACTGATAAGCAATATTCCATCAGTAGTTAGTTTTGTCGGAACCAAAAAAGAACCAACCCCACTTCAAAAGCACGAAGTTGACCGTATAATCGGCAGAGTTGAAGAAAGAAAAAGTATAGAAACTATTGAAACTGCTTTTCAAGTTGGTGACCCCGTTAAAGTTATTGATGGTCCTTTTAATTCATTTAACGGAACAATTAAAGAAGTAAATTATGAGAAACAAAAAGTAAAAGTTGAAGTTGGTATTCTTGGAAGAAAAACACCAGTTGAATTAGATTTTAGACAAATTGAATTAGAAAATCATTAATATTTAAAATAAATTAACAATAAATCTGTCAAAGAATTTTCAAGTTTTTAAAAAGAGAAAAAACAATGGCAAAAAAAGTAATGGGATCGTTCAAGTTACAATTAAATGCTGGTGAAGCGACGATGGCACCACCTGTTGGACCGGCATTTGGACAAAGAGGCTTGAACGGTATGGAATTCGTAAAACAATTCAATGCAAGAACTGCTAAACAAAAAGGAACAATACTTCCTGCAGTAATAACATTTTATTCTGACAAGTCCTTTACTTTCGTGGTTAAATCGCCACCGGCAGCCGTTTTATTAGCCCAAGCAGCCGGTTTGAAAAAAGGTTCTGCAGAGCCAAACAAAACAAAAGTTGGAAAAATAACTAAGGCTCAGGCAGAAGAAATAGCTAAAATCAAAATGGATGATTTAAATTGTGATACGCTGGAAAGTGCCGTAAATATGATTAAAGGCTCCGCAAGAAGTATGGGAATTGTTGTTGAGGGTTAATCTTTTTTTTATTATCTGAGAAGAAATTATGAAAAAACATGGTAAAAGATATAATTCATTAGTTAAAAGCATTAATCAGCAGGAAATTTATCCTTATCAGGAAGCTGTTTCTATAGTCAAAAAAACAGCAAATGCAAAATTCGATGAGTCTTTTGAAATTGCAATGAATTTGGGTGTCGATCCCCGTAAAGCAGACCAGTTGGTAAGAGGAACTGTTTCTCTGCCACACGGAACAGGTAAGCAAGTAAAGGTTTTAGTCCTTGCAAAACCACCAAAGGATAAAGAAGCTCTCGATGCTGGCGCTGAATACGCCGGTCTTGATGAATATATTGAAAAAATCAAAGGTGGCTGGACAGAAGTTGATGTTATTATTGCAACTCCTGATGTTATGGGCGAAGTTGGTAAATTAGGAAGAATACTCGGACCACGAGGATTAATGCCTAACCCCAAAAGTGGAACTGTTACATTCGACATTACACAGGCTGTTAAGGAAGTTAAAGCTGGTAAAATTGAATACCGTGTTGACAAAACCGGTAACATTCACGCTGCAATTGGTAAATGTTCATTTACAAATGAGCAACTTGCTGAAAACCTAAATGTTTTTGTAAATAGTGTCATAAGAGCAAAACCAGCAACTGCCAAAGGAAAATATATTAAAAGTGTGTTTTTCAGCTCAACTATGGGTCCAAGCGTAAGAGTAAATGAATTATCATTTCAGCAAAAAGATTAAAACTTTATTAAATATGAATATTACGTACTCTTTCAACGGCAAGTGCTTCTCAAATCATTATGATTTGTTGCCGTTTAAATGGTAATTATAAATAAATAAGGTATGTATGGTTACACAGGAGAAAAAACGACAGATAGTTGCCGAACTTGTTGAAAAGTTTCGGAAAGCCCAGGGTTTCTACTTAGTTGATTTTATGGGAATGAATGTTGAATCAGCCGTAGTCTTTCGTAGAGACCTGAAAAAGTCGAGTATGGAACTGAAAGTAGCTAAAAACACTTTAATAAAGCGAGCTTTGTCCGAAATTGGTTCTTTCAACATCCCTGAAGCTAAATATAAAGGTGCTACAGGTGTGATTTTCGGTTACGATGACCCCGTTGCACCAGCAAAAGTTATCAAGGATCAATTTGAAAAAAACAATATACCATCTCTAAAAGCTGCAGTCATTGAAGGTGTTTACTATGACGGTTCTCAACTCAAGCAATTAGCTTCACTTCCATCAAAACCACAATTAATCGCTGGCATTTTAGGTTCACTTACTTCACCTGTTTCAGGCATAGTTGGATCTATCAATGCTGTTCTGAGAGATGTTGCTTATCTGGTTGAGGAAGTAGCTAAGAAAAAAGCTTCATAAACATTTTTTGAACGAAATTAAGGAGATAAATTTTATGACACCAATTGTTGAAGAATTATTAGAAAAAATATCAAATCTTACATTAGTTGAAGCAGCTGAATTGAAAACAGCTCTCGAAGAAAAATTTGGAGTAACTGCAGCAGCACCAGTAATGGTTGCCGGTGGTCCAGCACCTGCCGCTGCCGAAGCTGCACCAGCAGAAGAAAAGACTGAATTCGACGTTGAACTAACAGAGTTTGGTGCAAACAAATTAAATGTTATCAAGGTTATTCGTGAGTTAACAGGTTTAGGTTTAAAAGAAGCCAAAGATTTAGTCGAAGGAGCACCCAAGATGGTCAAAGAGGCAGTTAGCAAAGAAGAAGCCGAAGATATCAAAAAGAAACTTGAAGCTGCAGGAGCAAAAGTAACACTAAAATAATAAAGAGATTTTGAGAAATATTATTTCATAATAAAACTTGAAGGAGTCCTCAAGGGATTCCTTCAGTTCATTTTGTTTTTAGATAATTTTAACCAAATTTCTGAACTTTAAAAAATAAATTTGAACATTAATAACATTCAATAAAAACAATTTTCTGTTTTGCTCTCCCAAAAAAGTTGAGTAAGGCAGAAATTTTTTTTCGATGAATAAAATCTACATCGGAGGTAAAAAAAGTGGAAACAAATAAACTCACCACAAAAAACTCTCAACTAAACAAAAATAATCATTTTATAAGACTAAGGGACAGAGTTCAATTCGGGACAGAGAAAGAATATCATAAATATCCCGATTTATTGAACATTCAGCTCAAAGCCTATGAAGATTTTCTTCAGGAAAATGTTCCACCCGACCAGCGTGAGAATAAAGGCTTGCAACAAGCTTTTATGAACAATTTTCCTATTGAGGATGCATCATCAATCTATCAATTAGAGTTTGTGGAATATAGTGTCGAAAGATCTAAATACACAGAAGATGAATGCCGTGAAAGAGAATTAACTTATTCAAAACCACTAAAAGCAAAGCTTAGACTTTCCAGTAAAGCAGAAAAAGACACCGAAGATTATTTTGATACTATAGAAACTGAGGTTTATCTTGGTAACATTCCTGCAATGACACCAAGAGGAACTTTTATCATAAATGGAGCAGAAAGAGTTATAGTAACTCAATTGCACCGATCCCCGGGAGTCTTTTACGATGATGCTCTTCATCCCAATGGAACGAGAATTTACACAGCAAGAATAATTCCATTCCGTGGATCTTGGGTTGAATTTATCACAGATATACACGATGTGTTGTTTGCTTATATTGACCGAAAGAAAAAGTTTCCAGTTACAACATTGCTCAGAGCATTAGGTTACTCTTCCGATGAAGATTTATTGAATTTATTTGATTTATCCAAAGAAATAAAGCCCGAGGAAGTTGATACAAGCCTTCTTGGTCGCAGAATAGCCTCTGATGTTATAGATATGTCCACAGGTGAAATAATTGCAACTCGTGACACAATTATAACTCAGGAATTGCTCGAAAGAATGCTTCAAGCAGAGCTTTTGCCATTGAGAATATTTAATTATTCTGACCCAAATGATGAACCAATAATTGCTAAAACCTTGTCCAAAGATACTGCAAAAACACGTGAAGATGCATTAGAAGCTATTTATCGCCAATTAAGATCAAGCGAACCACCAGATATCGAAACCGCAGAAGCACTTCTTAAAAAACTGTTTTTTGACCCCAAAAGATATGATCTTGGTATTGTTGGTAGGTTCAGAATAAATCAAAAACTCAAACTTGATATTGATTATAGCATCACAACTCTTACCAAAGAAGATATTGTAGCTATTATTAAACACCTTATTCATCTTCACGATACAAAACAAGCTGGAGATGATATAGATCATCTTGGAAACAGAAGAGTAAGAACTGTGGGAGAGCAATTAACTGCACAGTTTAATGTTGGTTTGGCAAGAATGGCAAGAACAATAAAAGAAAGACTCAGCATACACGATGCAGAGAACCTCTCGCCCAATGAATTGGTTAATGCAAGAACAATTACTTCAGTCATTAATCAGTTTTTTGGAACAAACCAGCTATCTCAATTTATGGATCAGACAAATCCTTTAGCCGAACTGACCCATAAAAGAAGAACATCAGCACTTGGACCGGGTGGCTTGACTCGAGAACGTGCTGGATTCGAAGTTCGTGACGTTCATTACACTCATTATGGTAGATTATGTCCTATTGAAACTCCTGAAGGTCCAAATATTGGTTTGATTTCTTCATTAGCTATTCACGCAAGAATTAATAGTCTTGGGTTCATTGAAACACCATATCGAAAGGTCGAAAATGGATACGTAACTGACCAAATAGAATATTTAACTGCCGAGAGAGAAGATGGATTAATAATTGCCCCTGCAAGCACAAAAGTTGACAAGGATGGTAAAATAATCGAAGAAAGAGTTAAAGCCAGACTTTCGGGCGATTTTGTTATGGTTGATGCAGATTCCATCCAATACATAGATGTTTCGACAGACCAGATTACAAGTGCCGCATCCTCACTCATTCCATTCCTTGAACACGATGACGCTAACCGTGCTTTGATGGGCTCGAATATGCAACGCCAAGCTGTTCCATTATTAAGACCAAGTGCCCCAATAGTTGGCACGGGTATGGAAGCAAAAGTTGCTTATGATTCAAGGACTTTGTTATTAGCTGAAGGTGATGGAGTAGTTGAATATGTTAGTGCTGATAAAATAATAGTAAATTACGATGATAATAGAACTGAAGAAGAAAAATTAACAACCTTTTATACCAAAAGAAAAGCTGTTTATCCTTTGGTAAAATTCTTTAGAACAAATCAGGATACTTGCATAAATCAAAAACCGATTGTCAAGGTTGGTGATAGAGTTGTTAAAGGACAACCACTTGCTGACGGAGCCTCCACGAATAAAGGGGAGTTGGCTTTAGGTCAGAACATTTTAGTAGCTTTTATGCCTTGGCGAGGATATAATTTTGAAGACGCTATCATTGTTTCACAAAGATTGGTAGCCGAAGACATATTTACATCAGTTCATATAGAAGAGTTCACTTTGCAAGTAAGGGATACTAAGAGAGGTGAAGAGGAATTTACTCGTGAAATTCCAAATGTTAGCGAAGAAGCTACTAAAGATTTGGATGAATTTGGTATTATTCGAGTAGGGGCGAAAGTTACCGAAGGTGATATATTAATTGGGAAGATAACCCCTAAAGGAGAAACAGACCCCACCCCCGAAGAAAAACTTCTTAGGGCAATTTTTGGAGATAAAGCAGGCGACGTTAAGGATGTTTCTCTCAGAGCTACACCGGGTTTGAAAGGTGTTGTTATTAATACGAAACTATTTACAAGAAAAATGCTTTCATCCGAAAAAGATAGTAAAGCCGAAGAGAAAAAACGTCAAGAACAACTTGCCAAAAAAGAAAAAGATTTGCTAAGGTCTCTTGATGATTCCTGTATCGAGAAATTATCAGAAATATTGAATGGTCAAAAAATATATGGACTGAAATTAACAAACGGGCAGTCAATTTTCCGAAGTGGCACTACTGTTAAGAAATCAGAAGTAATTGCAAAATACGAAGAAGGAATATTAAAGCCGGAGCTACTTGATGTTAATTCAAAGGTATGTCATAACGACGAGAAACAAGAGTTGCTCACAACATTAATGAAAAATTATCATCACGAAAGAAATGAGATAATCTTAACTATTAAAACTGAAAGAAATAAAATAGTAACTGGTGATGAATTACAACCCGGAATTCTTCAGATGGCAAAGGTTTATATTGCTAAGAAAAGAAAATTAATGGTCGGCGATAAAATGGCTGGAAGACACGGAAACAAGGGAATTGTATCAAAGATTGTTCCAGTTGAGGATATGCCCTTTTTGCCAGATGGAACACCAGTTGACATAGTTTTAAATCCTCTTGGTGTGCCTTCACGTATGAATCTTGGACAATTATTTGAAACAGCTCTTGGATGGGCAGGTCAAAAATTAAATGTCCATTTTGCAACACCAATATTCGACGGTGCTACTTGGGAAGACGTAGGGGATTATTTAGAAAAAGCAGGCTTACCAAGAGATGGAAAATCCGTCCTATTCGATGGAAGAACAGGCGATAAGTTCACCGAAAAAATCACTGTTGGTGTAATTTATATGCTCAAACTGTCACACTTGGTCGAAGATAAAATTCACGCAAGGTCAATAGGACCATATTCTCTAATAACCCAGCAACCATTAGGAGGAAAAGCTCAATTTGGTGGTCAAAGGCTTGGGGAAATGGAAGTTTGGGCTCTTGAGGCTTATGGGGCAGCTCATACATTACAGGAAATGTTAACTGTCAAATCCGATGATGTGCAGGGCAGAGCCAAAATGTATGAATCAATCGTAAAGGGCGAAAATATGCCTAATCCTAACATTCCTGAATCCTTTAACGTTCTTGTTAGGGAGCTTCAAGGATTATGTCTTGATATTGAAATAGATTAAAAATAATAAATTGATATTTAGGAGAAATATCCAATGCAACCAAAATCAATTCCAAGAAAAGGTTTTTCGAGAATAGCTATCAAAATAGCCTCGCCAGATGATATCTTAAATCGTTCTCACGGCGAAGTAACAAAACCTGAAACCATAAATTATAGGTCTTTCAGGCCCGAAAAAGACGGCTTATTCTGTGAGAAAATATTTGGTCCTATTAGGGACTGGGAATGTGCCTGTGGTAAATACAAAAGAATTAGATATAAAGGTATTGTTTGTGATAGATGCGGGGTCGAAGTTACTCAAAAATCGGTAAGAAGAGAAAGAATGGGACATATTATGCTTGCTGTCCCGGTCGTTCATATCTGGTTTTTAAGAACTCTTCCAAGCAAAATTTCTGCTATTCTTGGTATTCCAACCAAAGACATAGAGAGAATTGTATATTATGAATCTTACATCGTGGTTCAGCCCGGAAAAACCGGATTGCAACACAATGACTTACTAACCGAAGAACAATATCTCGAAGTAATGATGAGCTTAACCGATGATGATAGAAACCTCGATGATGAAGATCCAAATAAATTCATTGCCCTTATTGGTGGTGAAGCTATCAAAGAATTGCTAAAAAGAGTAAATCCAATAGAAACCTATGCTCAATTAAAGCAAGTTCTAAGGACTGAAGAAATTTCGCAGCAAAAGAAAGCTGAACTCTTAAAAAGATTGAGAGTCCTTGATGCATTTATTACACCGGACGGTAACTTGTCAGTTAATAAACCTGAGTGGATGGTTCTTGATGTTATACCTGTTATTCCACCTGACCTGAGGCCTCTTGTGCCTCTCGAAGGAGGTAGATTTGCTACTTCAGATTTGAATGATTTATATCGAAGAGTTATAATTAGAAATAACAGATTAAAAAGATTAATTGACATCAAAGCACCCGAAGTCATTTTAAGAAATGAAAAGAGGATGCTCCAAGAATCAGTTGACGCACTCTTTGACAATAGCAGACGTGCTGTAAGAAGTGAATCCCAAAGAGCTTTAAAATCATTGGCTGACACACTCAAGGGAAAAACAGGAAGATTTAGACAAAATCTTCTTGGAAAGAGAGTTGATTATTCAGGTCGTTCGGTTATTGTTGTAGGTCCTGAACTGAAGCTCCACGAATGTGGTCTCCCGAAAGATATGGCTGTCGAACTATTCAAACCGTTCATCATTCGAAAACTTATAGAGCGTGGTCACGTAAAAACTGTCAAAAGTGCAAAAAAACTTGTCGAGAGAAAAACTAACGAAGTTTGGGATATATTAGAAAAAGTCATAGAAGGACATCCCGTTTTATTAAACAGAGCTCCCACTCTGCACAGGCTCGGTATCCAAGCTTTTCAACCAAGATTAATTGAAGGAAAGGCAATACAATTGCACCCATTGGTCTGCACGGCTTTCAATGCTGACTTCGACGGTGACCAGATGGCAGTTCACGTTCCTCTTAGTTACGAAGCTCAACTTGAATCTCTTTTGTTAATGTTGGCACCGCATAATATTATGCACACACAGAACGGAGATCCAATTGCAGTTCCCTCGCAAGATATGGTTCTTGGTGTTTATTACATAACAAAAGTCAGGCACGGTGCTATGGGAGAAAACAGAATGTTTTCATCTCCTGAAGAAGTAATTATAGCTTATAATAGCGGGACGCTCGACCTTCACGCAAAAATAAAAGTTAGAATAGAAGGTAAATTAATTGAAACTACAACAGGTCGTATCCTATTTAATCAAATTGTTCCCAAAGAAATTGGATTTCTAAATGAATTATTAACTAAGAAAAGACTAAGACAAATAATTGGTATTTGTTTCAGAGCAGTTGGATTGGCAAGAACAGTCGAATTTTTGGATGCACTTAAAGAAATTGGATTTACTTATGCTACAAAAGGTGGTCTTTCGGTCAGTATCGGGGATGTATTAGTTCCAGACGATAAACAAACCATTATTAATTCGGCTCAGGCGAAAATTGACGAAGTAGAAAACAATTATCAAGGTGGTGTTATTTCCCACGGCGAACGATATAATAAAATCATTGATACTTGGTCAACTGCCACAAACCGTGTTGCTGATAGGCTTTATTCTGAGCTATCCAAAGCCAATCAAGGTTTCAATACTTTCTGGATGATGTTAGACTCTCAAGCAAGAGGCTCCAAAGAGCAGATTAGACAGTTAGCCGGTATGAGAGGTTTAATGGCAAAACCGAAAAAATCGCTATCGGGTTCTACTGGTGAGCTTATTGAAAACCCAATTATATCAAACTTTAAAGAAGGACTCTCTATTCTTGAATATTTCATTTCCACACACGGAGCAAGAAAAGGTTTAGCCGATACAGCTCTCAAAACAGCCGACGCTGGTTATTTAACAAGAAGATTGCACGATGTTTCTCAAGATGTTATTATTTCTGAGAGCGACTGTCATACAATCAGAGGGGTTGAAATGACAGCCCTTAAAGATGGAGAAGAAGTTAAAGAGCCCCTTTTCGAAAGAATCATCGGTAGAGTAACTCTTTTGGACGTAGTCGATCCATTAACAGATGAACTTATAGTCAAAGCTGGTGAAGTAATTGATGAAGAAATAGCAAGAAAAATAGAAGAAACATCTATTGAAAGTGTTTTAATTAGGTCGGTTCTTACTTGTGAATCGAGAAAAGGTGTTTGTGCAAAATGTTACGGTCGAAACCTTGCAACAGGAAAATTAGTTGATGTTGGTGAAGCTGTTGGAACTATAGCAGCACAATCAATCGGTGAGCCGGGAACACAGCTAACATTAAGAACATTCCACACTGGTGGAACCGCTCTTCTTGTTGCTTCTCAATCATCAGTAGTCGCTAAATTTGATGGTATGATTCAGTTCGAGAATGTGAGAATTGTTTCTTATCTAAATGAATTTGATGATGAAGTTCAGATTGTTGTTAGCCGAAGTGGTGTTATTAATATTGTTGACCCCGAAAGTAGCCGAATTCTTACAAAATATGATGCAACTTATGGTGCTGAACTAAAAGTTAAGAATGGGCAAATGGTCAAAAAAGGTAGTATGATTTATGAGTGGGATCCCTATAACTCAACAATTATTTCGGAAGTTGGTGGTAAAGTAAGATACAAAGATCTTGCGTTAAACGTTACATATAGGGAAATAAATGATGAACAGACCGGGCACATTACCAAAGTTGTAGTTGAATCCAGAGATAGAACTAAATCACCTACAATAGAAATTTTGGATGAAAAAGGAAATGTTCTTAAATCATATAGTATTCCCACTAAAGCACAAATCAGAGTTGAAGATGATGAAATGATTGGGGTTGGAACTCAATTAGTCAAAATCCCAAGAGATTTGGGCAGAATGAGGGACATTACTGGTGGTTTACCGAGAGTTACAGAACTTTTCGAGGCACGGGCTCCTCAAAATCCTGCTATAGTTTCTGAAATTGACGGAATCGTTTCTTTTGATAAACAAAAAAGAGGTCAGAGAATAATAATTGTTACCTCGCCCGACGAAAAAACTCAAAAAGAATATGCTGTTCCAATCGGAAAATATATTCTTGTTCAGGAAGAAGATTTCGTAAGAGCTGGCGAAAGGTTAACTGAAGGCTCAGTCAATCCTCACGATATTTTAAGGATTAAAGGACCGAATGCCGTTCAGGAGTATTTGGTAAACGAAATTCAGGAAGTTTACCGTATGCAGGGTGTTAAAATTAATGATAAACATATTGAAATTATCGTAAGGCAAATGCTTCAAAAAGTGAAAATTTCTGACTCCGGCGATTCTCCATTCCTCGAAAATGATCAGGTTGATAGAATCAGGTTCGTTGATGAAAATGATAAGCTAAAAAATATGGTTGTTGTTACAGAAAAGGGCGACTCAAAACTTAAAGAAGGACAATTAGTTACAAGAAAGAGATTTAGAGAAATCATAACTGAACTTAAGAAAAAAGGAAGACAACTACCAGAATCACGTCCTGCCGAACCAGCCATAGCAGAACCTTTGCTGTTAGGTATTACTCAAGCATCACTTACAACTGAAAGCTGGTTATCAGCTGCTTCATTCCAAGAAACTACAAGAGTATTATCCGATGCTTCCGTCTCAGCAAAGATTGATACATTGAATGGTTTGAAAGAAAATATTATCTTAGGGCAGTTAATTCCTGCTGGAACTGGATTAAGGCATTATCAGGAAATGAAAGTTATTAGTGATATTGGTAATATTTTTGGTAGAGTAGAAACCCCAGAGCCTGAGGTCGAAGTGTTCAAAGAAGTTGATAAAGAAATTGAATCAGAATTTGAGTCTATAGCTATGTGATGTTCTTTAACTGAATTATCAAAGGGGTGTCATTTTATTTATGCCACCCCTTTTTTAATATATATAGTCCATCATCGTCAAATCAATGAAAAATAAATAAATTGCGAAATAATTATCGGAGTTACCGATGGATTTGTTTTTTCAAAATGATGAAAAACAAGATCAAAAAATCTTATCA
This sequence comes from Candidatus Kapaibacterium sp., assembly GCA_026418625.1. Lineage (GTDB taxonomy): Bacteria > Bacteroidota > Ignavibacteria > Kapaibacteriales > UBA2268 > CALHRB01. The sequence continues at coordinate 17,595 of JAOABA010000022.1, read as the reverse complement.
CCACTTGCAGATAGAGTTCGCCCTGAAACTCTTGATGATATTTATGGACAAAATCATTTGGTTGGCAGTGACGGACCTTTGAGGAAATTTCTCGAAAGTAAAGATTTGCCTTCAATAATATTCTGGGGACCACCCGGCTCTGGAAAAACAACATTAGCATTGATAATTGCCAAAATAGGGGACTATCATTTCGAACGTATGTCCGCTGTAGATTCCGGTGTAAAGGAAGTAAGAACTGTTATTGATAGAGCTAAATTATTGAGGAAGTCAGGTAAAAGGACAATGCTCTTCATTGACGAAATCCATCGGTTTAATAAAAATCAGCAGGATGCCTTGCTTCACGCAGTGGAAAAGGGTGAAATAACTCTGGTTGGGGCAACGACTGAAAATCCTTCATTTGAGGTAAATTCTGCTTTATTGAGCCGCTGTCAGGTCTATCGTCTTCATCTATTATCGAATGAAGACATTCGTTCAATTGTGATTAATGCACTTCAAAAAGATGAGATACTTTCAAAATATACTATAATAATTGATGACTGGGAATTTTTATTTACCATCTCAGCCGGTGATGCGAGGACAGCTCTTAATGCCATTGAATTAGCCTTCAAAATTGCTAAAAAAGATAATAATGAGGTAGTTTTAACTCGAGAATTGCTCGAAAAGGCACTTCAGCAAAAAACTGCCCAATATGATAAAAAAGGTGAATCACATTACGATACTATTTCAGCCTTTATAAAATCACTTAGAGGCTCAGATCCAGATGCAGCTCTTTTCTGGCTTGCAAAAATGCTTGATGCAGGTGAAGATCCCCGCTTCATTGCCAGAAGAATGGTTGTATTTGCAAGCGAAGATATCGGGAATGCAGACCCATTTGCACTGACTCTTGCTATATCTGTTTTTCAGGCTGTTGAAATGATAGGAATGCCGGAATGTCAGATAAATCTTGCTCAAGGCGTTACTTATCTTGCATCCTGCAATAAATCAAATGCTTCTTATATGGGACTTATGAATGCTTTAGGAGAGATAAGGAGAGGAGCTTCCGTTACTGTGCCTATGCATCTGAGAAATGCACCAACAAAGCTGATGCGAGACGAAGGTTATAGCGAAGGTTACCAATATCCTCATAATTACGAGGGCAATTTTGTTATGGAGAATTATTTCCCTGATGATTATAATGCCAAAGCTTTCTATCTCCCGGGTAATTTTGGAAAAGAAAAGTCTTTCAAAGAACGTCTTGAAGTTTTATGGAAGGAACGGTATCAAAAAAAGTAAAACCGGTTGCACTCGTAGATTGCAATAATTTCTATGCATCCTGCGAACGTGTTTTCAATCCCAAACTTTGGGGAAAACCGATTGTTGTCCTTTCAAATAATGATGGAATGATTATAGCCAGATCCAATGAAGCAAAAGAGTTGGGAATCAAAATGGGTGAACCGCTTTTCAAAGCTCAAGAAATAATAAAAAAACATAATGTTCACGTATTTTCTTCAAACTATACGCTTTATGGGGATATGTCCCACAGAGTTATGACCACATTGGAACATTTTTCGCCTGATGTCGAGATTTATTCAATAGACGAAGCCTTTATTAATTTAGAAGGTTTTTCACATAAGGATTTAACAGATTATTGCCGTTTAATCAGGAACACAGTCAGAAAATGGACAGGAATCCCTGTTTCAATTGGTATAGCCGAAACAAAGACATTAGCAAAATTAGCAAATAGATTTGCCAAGAAGGTTCCTTCGAACAAAGGAGTTCTGAATTTGTATGGGTTAGAAAATAAAGATTATTACTTAAAAAATACTGAAGTTGCTGATATTTGGGGAGTTGGCAGACAATATACAAAACTTCTCAATTTACAGAATATCTTTACGGCTTATGATTTTGCAAATGCAAACGAAAAGTGGATAAAAAAGAAAATGACAGTGATGGGTCTGCGGACAGCTCTTGAGCTTAAGGGAATTCCCTGTATAGAATATGAATACTTCCCACCAGCAAAGAAAGCTATTGTGTCCTCACGCTCTTTCGGTCAGACAGTTCAGGACATTGCTTCAGTTAAGGAGGCTATTGCTTTTTTTGTAACGAGGGCAAGCGAAAAAATGAGAGCACAAAAATCTTCGGCTAATCTCTTATCGGTTTTTCTTAGAACGAACCCATTCAAAAAAGAGGCACAATATCATAATGGTGTCCTGATTCAACTACCTGTTCCGACTGATTCTACCTCAGAATTGATTTCTTATGCAATGAAGGGGGTCGAACAGATTTTCAGAATTGGTTATAAATATTATAAAGTGGGAGTAATGTTGAGTGGTTTAGTGCCTACGAATCGTTCTCAAACATCAATTTTTGATACTGAGGATAGAATGAAAATGGCAAAAATCACTGAAGTTGTTGATGAAGTTAATAAGAAAATGGGTTCGAACACATTGTTTTATGCTGCAACGGGTATCAACCGTAAATGGCGAACCCGTGCAGATATGAGAACACCAAAATATACTACTGATTGGGATCAGCTCCCGCTTGTTTCCGCAAAAGAAATAAATATTATTTAAAGATAGCCTATCAGACTAAGACAGAGCTCATTTCCTGCTCAATCTTTTCCTTAACATTTTCCATATACCATTGAGGTGTGCTCGTTGCTCCAGTAATTCCAACTCTTTCAGCACCCTCGAACCAATCCATATTAAGTTCGGAAATGTCTTCAATAAAGTAAGAGCGTGGATTTGTGTCCTGACAAATATGGAAAAGGCTTTTCCCGTTAGAGGAATTGCGTCCGGCAACGAAGATAACAACATCATTAGATTTTGCAAATTCTTTCAATTTGTCTTCTCTGCCATAAACGGCTTTGCAAAGTGTGTCTTTAGCTGTAAATCTATCGCTGACCTCACCACCGTCAATCAATTCTTTAACTCTCTCTTCGAGGGCTTCTTTAATTTTATAAAAAGTAGCTCTCTCCATCGTAGTTTGGGATATAAGGACAGTTTTTTTGCTAAAATCAACTTTTTCGAGAGCTTCCTCGACAGTCTTAATAACGATACACTCGTCATTACAAACCCCACGAAGACCAATTATCTCGGCGTGTTCCTTTTTGCCATAAATCACGATTTGATAATCATCTTTGTAGAATTTTTCTACCCTTTTTTGAAGCGAAGTAACAAGAGGGCAGGTGGCATCAACGATATCAATTCCAAGTTCAGCTGCTTTTTTGTAAGTTGATGGTGGTTCCCCGTGAGCCCTTATAAGAACTTTTGCATTTTTTTCTTGGGAAATTTTTTCCAGATCCTGATGTGAAATAGTTTTTAAACCCTTTGCCTCGAGGCGGGAACTCTCATGGGGGTTATGAATAATCTGCCCAAGAATATATACATTTTCATTAGTATTAGCTAATGTTTCCTCAGCTTTTTCAATAGTTCGGACAACACCCCAACAAAAACCTGAAGATTTATCTATAGTTACAATCATTTTATTCCATCACTATTATGTTTAATAAACAAAAATTTTGACGGAAATTATGTAATCAAATTGTAACTAAAAATATTTTTCGTTGCATTAAAAAATACTAATATTCCTGCAAAGTTCCTTGACGGGACTTAGCTTTCTTGTCCCATTCAGGAACAACAGTCTGCAAGAAATTAAGCTTATCCTGCAAAATCTTTTCAATATCGAGTCCGATATATTTTTGAGCTATCAGCTTAGTTCCGACATCCGGCAGAGTTACGGGTAAACTTACACCTCTTTTTGTAAATACAACATTTAGCAAACCACGAGCTTTTTCGGATCTCTCAATAGCAGTGCCAAGAACCCTGAGAGCTTCTACAGGTGAGTGAAATCCAACTGAATTAGCAGCAGCGACCCAATCCCATCTCCATTGAGCTGACCTAATTAGTTCAAGTATAGGTTTCATCTCATCTTCACTTGCTTCATTTTTCCAAGCTAATTCAGCTTCAAGATGTGCTTTTCTCAATGAGTATTCAGCTATTTTTCTAATTTCAGCTACTCTATCCTGACGGTCATAAACATCTTTAAGTAATTGTGTTTCGCTTTGTCTGTGGCATACCTGACAGGAGTTAGCAATATTATTTAGAGGGCTTTGAATGTGATGATCAGTAAATTTGACCCCACCTTCGACTTTATAAGGCATATGACAATCAGCACAGGAAACACCCCTTGCAGCGTGAATACCGGTCATATACAACTCATAATCGGGATGTTGAGCTTTGAGCATTGGTGCTTTGCTGAGCTTATGTTCCCAATCCTTGAAAGCAATTTCATTATAATATGACTCCATTGAATCAGCACTAAAGCCTTTGTCCCACGGAAAAGTCAAATATTTATCAGGACCTTTGAAATAATATTCCACGTGACATTGTGCACAAACAAGCGATCGCATCTCTTGATGTGTAATATCTTTCATTTTTTTGCCCTGCCTTTCGAGAGCTTCAATCAAGGCAGGTCTGGTAATTCTTAAATCCATTGTTTTGGGGTCGTGGCAGTCTTGACATCCGATTGGATTGACGACCTGATCGCCCAAATCAGACCACTTGGATTTATAAAAGGCTTCGGCGCCCATTGATTGAATTAGCCTTGGAACATCAGTGCTTTTGCAGGACCAACAAGTGCCGGGTTGAGGACTGAATTCAACCCCGCCAGTTCTTAACGTTTGACGGATATCTTTAATAGCATAAGCATGACCACGGGCTTGCTTGAAATCTCTTGAAAACAGATAACCAGCCCAAAGAACAACTAAATCAGGATAATCTTCTAAGTAATCTATGGTAGCCGAGCCGGCATATTTGCTTCGAAAACCTGTGTCAAGCGTTTTTCTATATGTTTCGTATTCACGTGGGTAATTTTCACCCCAAACCTCATTCCTTGGTTCCCATTCGGCAATTTCTTTAACGGGTTCAAGACGAGCTACCGATTCACCTCTCCTTTCGAAAATCGAAGCTGCAAGTAAACCTAATATGAATACAATAACGACTGTTGCAAGAAATAAAACGATATAAAAAATTTTTTTTCCAGTGCTTGTTTTTTCACTCATAATAAACCTCTTATTTATTTTCATTTTTATTAATATTCAACCATTCTGGAATAGCGGGATGCAGTCTCGGGACTCTGGCATAAGGAGTTGATGCCTGGCTGTGAACTGTTCCGTGAGGCACATTTCTATGACAGTCCCAGCAAAGATTTCCCTTTCCTTCTTTGTATGTTCGACCTGTAACGTAGGATGATGAAACATCATTGACCTGATTAATATGACATCTGATGCAATTTTCCTGCACAACTGTCTTGCCATCATCTTTTATTTGGATAACCTGAGGATCGAGCCTTAAAGTAAATATTGATGCATGTCGGAATCCGTCATTTGCTTTGAACCAATATTTTCTTACTATGTTGTTATGCGGAACGTGACAGTCATTGCAAGTTGCCCGCTCACGGTGGCTACTATGGAACCAAGTTGCATATTGGGGAGTCATAATATGGCAATTAACACAAGCAACGGGGTCATCTGATAGGTAAGATATTGCGTTTGAAACTCTGACTATTACAAGTCCTAAACCAACTGCAATTCCGAGTAAAACGATAAATGCAATTTTGAATTTAGAACCTTTTCTCTCATTTTCACTCATAGAAAAAAAGCTATGAATAATTGAAAAATACAAAAGCTAATATCGGAATTTTTTGTCTTAAAAAAAACAAAAAAATTATATTTTTTCAATTTTTCTTTTTGTAATCTCGTATAAATCTGCTAAAGTGTTTGTGCTAAGCATTTGGAGGGATTCTTCTCTTAGTTTTGCCCACTTTTCGTGCATCGGGCAGGGATTTTCATCTGAACAGCCGGGAAAACCCATCACACAACTATCAAAGACATAATCGCCATCAATTGCAGTGATGATATCAATCAATTTTATTTCCTTAGGATCCTTCGCTAAGGAAAAGCCTCCAAATTTTCCTTTTTTGGACTTGATGATATCAACATCTGTAAGTGATTGAAGAATCTTAGAAACGAATTCTCTGGGAGCTTTTATTTGTTTAGAAATATTGTCAGCACTTTCGATTGTGCCTTTTGGTAGAATTGATAGGTAAAGAACTGATTGTAAAGCTAATTCGCACTTCTTTGAAAATAAGACTGTCATATCAAACCATAAAATATATCATTCAAATTTATGATTTTTTTTTGAATAATATTACTTTTTGATAATTTTTTAGTTATTTACAGCGAAAGGGATGGTTTTCTGTTGGTCATCGAGCTTGAAATTAAGATAGAAATTGTTGCCGCTTAATTTCTTCTTTAAATTATTTATGCTTATTTCAAATGAGTAATGACCGCTTTGGTGTGCTTCTTTTGTTTTGATAGGAAATTTTTTTCCCTTAATATCGAAGATTTCAATCGAAATAATTCCGGAAATTGGAAGAAAATATTCTAAAGTTATAATATCTTTGGCGGGATTTGGCTTAATCATAATTGAGACTTCGTCTTTTTTTGCTATTTCTCTGATATTTAAGTTTTGGCTATCCCACGCAACAATTAACTTTGGTGGTGATTGATTAAACTGATTTGGAGCCTCGCCAATGTAAACTGCAGTTCTTCCATTTGGGAATTTAATTACCGCAGGATCAAGCTTAAACATTGAGTCAATTTCTTTATCAGGGATAATTAACTTTGTCTGATTTGTATCAAAATTCAGCCCGTCTTCGCTGTCGCAATAAGCAATTCCTGACTTATCTATTGGTTTTGTCATTCCGGTTCTAAAGTAAAGCCTAATTTTATCATTAGTAAGGTAAACCGGGTGGGGGTCAACGTCTCCCTTAGACAAAATGTTCTTCTTTGATTCAGGTTCCCAAGTCAAACCCCAATCAGTTGAGATAGCAGTTCTTATGCCGTTACTCCGATAAAAATCACCAACGTAATATAATCTCCAAATTGAATCTCTAATATGAATAGCCGCAGGAACACTTGAGATTGAGTCATCGTCTAAACCCGGTTGATATCTAATGCCATCTTCCTTCATCCAATAATACCCGTCATAAGAAATCCAACTGACCAAACGGCTTCTACGTTTTTGAGGTGTGCTGCCCGGAGCTGGTTCTTCCCCTATGAAGCGGATCCCTCCATCGTTCAAATAAATAAAAGCACCGTCTGCACCTCTATTAGGTGGATTTGGTAGTTTTTGATATTTTGTCCCGTTATCTAATACTTGAAATGAACCAGAATTTTTTCCGTAATGACTTAATACGATTTTGTTATCATTAGTTATATTAACCACCGGAACGCCTGAATCGAATGCAATAGCTGAAGTATCAATCAAGAATTTCAGTCCATCTTCGGGTCCTAATGTAAAATATGGCTTCCAATCAATTGGTTTCTGATTATTTAGATTTTTAAGGTATTTGTCAAAAAAGAGACCGACCCGAGCTAATGTGGTATCTTGTTCGAAAAGACCTCCTCCGTGATTAGTCTTATCTAAAAGTATTAAAATAGATATAACACCATTTTTTTTCAAGGCTGAATCCATTTCCAGACTTTGCTGATAGGGAATTGTGTTATCTTTTTTCCCGTGCTGAATTAAAAATGGTGGATCATCGGGTGAAACATAAGTTATTGGGCTTGCAAGTGCAGCTTTATCAACACTGTCAGTTAATCTGCCACCTATAAGACGAGCTTGAGAATTATCAGCAGAGCGTCTGTCAACTCCGCTTGGATAATTCATTATTGTTGTAAAATTTGTTGGACCATACCAATCAACTACTGCCTGAACTTCGCTTGAAAAAACAGTATTACCACCAACATCACCCTCCAAATCGAACGTTGTATTCCCGATGGTATAAAATCTTATTCCATTTGTTGTGCCTAATAATGCTGCAAGATGTCCACCGGCAGAAGCTCCCCAAACGCCGAATCTGTTTGGGTCAATTTTGAACTTCTCTGCATTTGCCCTGAGGAAACGGACAGCTCCTTTCACGTCATTTATCTGTGCTGGAAATTTTGCATGCTGAGAAAATCTATAACTAATACTTGCAATTGCATAACCACGTGGAAGAAGAGTAAGGGCATCCATAGGATAGTCTTTGCTTCCGTAACTCCAAGAACCACCGTGAATCCATATAACCAGAGGAACAGGTTTTTCAATGTTTTCTGGAAGATACAAATCGAGTTTCAAACTAATGGTATCAATTTTTGCATATTCGACATCCTGATAAGTTGGCTTAACACTTTGACCATTAGCCAATGTGTATGACCAAAACAAAATTGACAGGAGCGATATGTATCTTTTTATAAACATTATTCTAAAAATTACATCTCAGTTAATTATATCCAAAAATAATACCATTGTTTCAAGAAAATCTTTGAAGCCCTAAAACATAATTTAGGGAACATAAAATTAAACTGATAAATTAAATTTTTATTTTGCAATAACTACAAATTGGGTTCTACGATTTTTCGCACGACCTTCGGGAGTGTCATTAGAGGCAACAGGCATAGACATACCGAAGCCTCTGGCACGAAGCCGATTACTTGCAATTCCTCGTTTGATAAGCTCGTTCATTACCGCTTTAGCTCTTGCGTCCGATAGAGCCTGATTATAATCAATCTTTCCTACGTTATCTGTATGACCTTGAATCTCGAGCTTCAATCGAGGGAAGCTCATCATTGCATCAACAATTTCATCAAGAATTGGATATGATTCTTTTTTCACAACAGCTGAATCGAAATCAAAGAGAATTGGTCTTGTAAACATTGAGTCCACATTGAACCAAGGTGGCAATCCTGTTTCGTATTCACCTGATGCAAAGAGTGTGTCCTCTCGCCCGGGAGGGCTCAAAGCAACCGTTGCTTTATGGTAACCCCAATAAATTGGTGGTTTGTATGTTATCAGATAATAATTTCTTAAACTTAAATAAATATCTCTGAAAACACTTATCAAATCTTCTTTGGTATATACTTTATAGAATTTTCCGCCAGTGTATTGAGCAATAGTTCTCAAATTATCATCCTTAGAGTAACCGAATGCCACCGCAAATATGTGAACCTGAGCATTTCTGGCACTATCAATAATTGCTGCAATGTCCTTTTTGGAATAATTATCATCTCCGTCAGTGAATATTACAAGAACACGGGGGTCATCTTCGGGTGTATCTCCTAAAATTTTGATTGAATTCCAGAGAGCATCATAGACAGCGGTAAAAAGTCCGAAATTATTTTTTCGATTTGCCCGATAAAGATTGATAATTTGTTTCTTATCGGTTGACATCGGGACTTTGACATCGAAGTCTTTATTAAATGTTGTTAAGGCAAGCCTGTCGAAATCGAATTTAAGATTAGTGAAAATTTCAGTTCCCTCGTAAATAGCTTCGATGACAGGGTCCATCGAGCCGCTATAATCAACAGTAAGAACAAGACTATATGGAATTGAATCTCCTGCACCGTATTCCCTGACTTTGAACGAGTCAATAGTAACGTTTCTAATGTTATAAATCTTACCTAATTGCTCTGATAGCCCGGAAAAGTAGTTAATATTTGGGTCCTTCTTATAAGGGTCAGCCATATTTGTAACAAAATGACCAGAGGAATCGAAAACTCTTGCATAAATTTTAATTGAATCGGGGTATTTGTCTGACTTGAGCCGCCATACGTCAAAAGCCAGCTTGTTTACATCAACTGAATCAATTGGTTTTGTGGAAGTTAAATAAATTTGTTTAGCGGCTGAGTCCTGAAAATCCTCGACACTTTTCTGAAATTCAAAGCCTCGAAGCCTTCTCTGGGAGCTGCAGGAAAAGGCAATAACAACAAAAGTAAATATTAGCAATAAACCTAACGATTTGATTAAATTTTCGCTTTTAATCTTAACCACCTCAAAAATATCTCTTAAAACGTAATAATTCTGCTATAATTTAAGTCCTATAGTTAAACCGTCACCAATTGGAACGAGTGAAGTAAAAAAATCTTGATTATTTATCATAAATAAATTAAAATTATGTATTGCTTTGGCGTTTTCATCATCTGATGCGTCAGATATTTTGCCCATAGCCAAAGCATTATCAGCAGCAATCATACCACCTTTTCGAAGGTGAGGATTTGCTAAATTTACGTAGTTTATGTAACCTGATTTATCAGCATCAAGAAAAATGAAGTCAAAAATTTCATCAACTGGAAGATTTTGCAGGAAATCTCTTCCGGAAGAGTTTATCACTTTTACTTTATCAGATAAACCTGCTTCTAAGACTTTGCGATTAATAAAATCACAATAGTTTTTATTGATTTCCACGGCATAAAGAATGCCATCATAAGGTAATGCTCTTGCCATAGTAATGGCTGAATAACCACCAAGAGAACCGATTTCGAGAACTTTTTTTGCATTAATTGATTTGAGTATCAACTGAAGGAACAAACCTTGAATTGGTGATATTGATATTTCAGGCATTCCTGCTGCTTTTGCTTCCATTCTTAGGTTATAAAGAAACTCATCTTCGGATGAAAAATATTTCTTTAAATAAGATTCAATTTCTTCGGTTACCGGTGTTGACTTTAGAGACATATCGCTCATAATTTAATTAATACCAAATGATTAACGTATCTTATAATTAGCTATTGTCAGAAAGTGATTATTATGTTTTATTAGGTATCATATCTTTGTATAGTTATAGATTTAACACTGATTATCATTGCAAATTTTTTTTTAAATAAGTTTTTGCTATTTTAACAAATATAAATTTAAAAGGTTGACATATTATGAAGAAGATTTCTCTCTTATTTATTTTTGTTCTAAGTCAAGCAATCTTTTCTCAATGGCAGAAATGTAATATGTATGATGATGGCTTTGCACCCCGAATTTTTTCAATTACTCACAAGGAGAATATACTATTTGCGGTTGGAGATCAGTGTTTTTGGGTATCAACTGATGATGGAGTGAATTGGCATAGTAGCACCGATGGATTAAACTCCAGGGATTGTCCCTCGTATGCAATTATTGAATACGATGGTAGGCTTTTTATGGGTGCAATGTCTTATTTATGTATATCTTCAAATAACGGTATGAGTTGGATTAAAAAAGAATTAGGTACACGAGTAAAACACATTGTAAAGAAAAATAATTTTTTAATAATATCAACTGATAAGGGAATTTTCTACTCTGAAGATAATGGAGAAAGTTGGATAGAATCAAATTATAAAAATCAGTTCTGTCATAAAATGTTAGTATATAAAGATATGATTTTCGGCGGTTCTGAAAATGGATTAATTCAATCATTGGATAACGGACGAAACTGGGAGGTAGTTGATAGTCAGTTGACTTACACCACTGCTTTCAATATAAAAAATGATACCATTTTTATTGGATCTAACAATAGCATTTTTGTTAGTTCTGATACTTTTAAAACAATCACAAGAATTTTTAAAGGTTCAGATTTCGCAATTATTAGAGACATAGAAATATATGGTGATATGATTTTTATAAGTGTTTCATCGAAAGATGATGAAGAGAATAAAATTCTTGTATCGTCTAATAATGGCAATAATTGGATTGAAAAAATAAATGGGATTGAAGAGCTTGAACTAAGGAGTCCTTATTCATTGCATATTTATAAAAATTGGATCTTCGCCTCACCTGCTTATGGAGGAATTTATAAGGCAGATTTATCTTATTTAACAAGTGCGAATAATTCAAATCTTTCAAACAAGAAATTTTCAATTTCACCAAATCCAGCAAAAGAATTCATAGTAATCTCTCTACCAGAGTCATTCCTGCGAATGCAGGAATTTGAAGTCAGGATTATCAACATCCTTGGCAAGTGTGTATTATCAGAGAAAATTCATCCGATAACTCTGAGTTATCGGATGAATATCGAACATTTGCCCTCAGGGCTTTATTATATCCATCTTGGTGCTTGGGTAGGGAGCTTTGTCAAAATTGAATAGTCACTACTTTCAAGTAGTAGACAAAATTATTTTTAATAGTGCTTTCCGTTAGAACAGACTCCTCTGTCAGTGCAAAGAAAGATGTCCTACACCTTAGAGGTGTAGGACATCTGAAAAAAAATATATTGTCACTCTGAACGAAGTGAAGAGTCCATCAATTTTCAATGACCTATGTTATATGGATTCTTCGCCTTCGGCTCAGAATGATAGGTTTTTAGAACCTCGTAGGCAGGAGTCTCGATTCAATATGTCACTCCTGCGGAGGCAGGAGTCTGAAACCTGTAATTTCAAATTGTTAGGTGAATGTGTATTATCCACCCCGGCACTTCGTGCCACCCCTCAAGAGGGGAATTTTAGGATTGATATTTCAAACCTGCCCTCAGGAATTCACTACGTCCGTCTTGGTGATTGGGTGGAACGGTTTGTTAAAATTGAATAGCCACTACTATCAATTAGTTGACAAAGAAATTATTTCTAATAGTGATTGCCGGTAGAACAGACAACCCTTCGTGTGCAACAAAATATATCCTACACCTCTTAGGTGTAGGACATCTGAAAAATAGTATTTTTGTCACTCTGAACGAAGTGAAGAGTCCATCAATTTTCAATGACCTATGTTATATGGATTCTTCGCCTTCGGCTCAGAAAGACTGGTTTTTAGACAATCTCGAACTAAGTGAGGAAGAATCCAGTAAATATAAAAAAGCTACTTAACCTTCTTTTTAATATGAAATTTTTCTTATATAAATCTCAATTGAATAATTACAGATAAATTAAACTTTTTCTCCATATTTCTTTTTCTAATTTGGAACTTTTAATTAATTTCCTATCTTATTGAATAACAAATAATTGTTTAGTGTTCTATGTATAGTTTGGTCATTAGGATAAATAAAAAAATATCTTTCAATCTTATACTATTATTTTTGACTTTCTACCAAGTTTTGTCAAAGGAGGATATGCCGCAGGAAGACAGCCTTCTTTTTCATTTTGGACCTTTTGTAAATTATAACCTAAATATTCATATTGCAGATTTCAACAAACTGCCGGGAGTTCCGAACTGCTGTCCAAGATTTAGAACTTCTTTTGGGTCGGGTTTTACACTTGGAGGATTTCTGGATTTACCTCTAAGGCGAGATCTTGGAATTGACTTAAGATTATCTTTTTCTGATTTGGGAGCTAATCTTACTGAAGAGGAAAATATTGGCAATGTCAGATTGAAGGAAACAACACCACCTTTTAATACTTATACTGGGAATATAACAGTTGAACATTTGATAAAAGCAAAATTATTGGCTATTGGTTTTGAGCCTTCGCTATATTTTACTTTTTTTGGGAATTTAAGGAGTTATCTTGGTTTTAAGCTTGCTTATTTTCTCACTAACCAATATGATCAAAGAGAAAAAATAATTTCACCCAATAATGTTGTTTTCACTGATGACAGAATCATCAGAAATGATGTTTATAATCAGGAAATACCAGAAATTAACAAATTTCAAATTTTTGGGCTTCTTGGTATATCTTTCGATCTTCCTTTAGGTAGAGGTTTAATGTTAGCACCTGAATTAAGGTATTATCTACCTTTCACCAAAGTAACTTCAGTTGATTGGAGGGTAGCTTCTCTTAATATTGGTGCTTCTCTCAGGATTCCTGTTTATAGGGAACAAGTTGAAACAAGGTATGATACAATTTATGTTCGGGATACAGTCAGTGTTTTTGATGAGAATATATTATATCCTGAAGTTTCTTTGATTGATTATAAAATCACAGAATCTACTTCTAAAAAGGGCAGTATAGTAACCATTACAACAAAATACACCGAGCATTATCAAAAGAAAGTTCCAAAGCTTGAACCACCAACTCTTGACCTAAAAATCTTTGGTATGAAAAGAAATAAAGTAGTCATACCAGAACCAATAATGGAGATAGAAGAAATTGAAACAACTGAAGAATTTCCACTTCTTCCCTATGTTTATTTCAAGAGAGGAAACTCCCAGCTCAATAATACTGCGATGAAACTAATTTCATCGAGTGATAGAAATAATTTCAATGAAAAAAATCTGAAATGGGACGTAGTTGAAATTTATAAGGATTTACTAAATATTATAGGAAAAAGGCTTTCTATTTATGATAATTCAAGAATTCTGATTAAAGGATGCAATAATAATACAAATGAGGAAGAGAACAATTTAGAGCTTTCACAAAAGAGAGCTGAAGCAGTTAAAGACTATCTTGTTAATGTGTGGCAGATAAACCCTGACAGAATTCAAATTGAAGCTCGAAACCTACCTGAAATTCCAACAAATAACTTACTTGAGGACGGAAAAGAGGAAAATCAAAGAGTAGAAATTTCGAGTAATGACAAAAAAATTCTGCAGCCAGTCAGATTGAATGAAATCATCAGAAAATCGAATCCCCCGATTATTGGATTAGTCCCCAAAATAAATACTAAAATTGGATTGAAAGGTTGGGATCTAATTGCAGAGCAAGAAAATAGCAGGTTAGTTAGTTTCACAGGTTCAACTGCACCCGACACACTGCTTTGGGATGTTGAAAGCAATGTTATTCCTCGCCTCGAAACACCTATTAAGATTAGTTTAGGAGCCGAAGATATTATGGGGCAAAAGAACGCTATTAACAGAGAAATTCAAATAAAGCAAAAAACAATCAAGACAAAGAGAGAGATAATTAAAAATGATACGATTTTCAACAAATTCTCATTGATACTATTCGATTTCGATAAATTTGAACTGAATGAAGCTCAGGTTGATATCATTAAATCAATTAAACAAGATTATATTAAACCGAATTCAATAGTTAGAATTAAGGGGTATGCTGATAGAATTGGAACTTCCGAATATAACAAAGAACTAAGCCGAAAAAGATGCGAACAAGTTGCGAAAGCACTAAATCATAATCCAAATTTAGTTATTATTGAACCTTATGGGAGCGACATACTGATTTACAACAATAACTTACCATTTGGCAGAAGTTACTCGAGAACAGTTCAAATATCAATTGAAACGCCTGTTCTAAGTAAATGATAAATTTCTGAGAAATATTAATACTAATTTGTAACTTTTTCAAGTTCTTGGGTGTCTTTGATTCGAGAAAGAAATTAAATTTAAAATGTTTGGTAATAAACATAGAGCAAACGAAAAAGAAGTTCAGAAAGCGGTAGAACAGCTGAATCAGGGTAGTGCCGAAGCTTTTCATATTCTTTACGAGAAATACAGAAACAATATCTATAAGTTCTGCCTAAGGATGCTTAATGAGGTTGAACTTGCTGAAGATGCTTTTCAGGAAACTTTTATCAAAATATACGAACACAGCAGCGAATTCAAAGGAGAAAACTTTTCAGCTTGGGCTTTTAAAATCGCCCGAAATACCTGTTTGAACTATCTAAGGTCTAAGAAAGAATTTATCTCGTTCAACGATGAACTCTATGAGCCAATAGATTATCAGAAAGAAGATATTGTTTTGAGCGAATTCATAAAAAAAGCAATTGCTCAACTACCTATTCCACTTCGTGAAGCATTAATATTGCGTGAATACGAAGACCTTTCTTATCAGGAAATAGCAAACATTTTAAATATTGATTTATCTCTTGCAAAGATAAGAGTCCATCGTTCGAGACTCATTTTAAGAAAAATTTTAGAACCTTTGAAAAAGGAAATCTATGAATCCAGATGATTTAATAATGAAGTATATTGATGGTGAACTTAGCTATTCAGAAGATGAAGAGTTAAGAAATATGATATCACTTGAACCAAAAATTAAAGAAGATTTTGACTTAGATATTTATATTCATTCTGCTATTAAAGAAGATTCAAGAGCAATTACACCATCACCCGAAGTGGTTAGTTCAACCGAAGACAAAGTTCTGATGAAAATTTTAGCCTCTCAAAAAGTTGCCCAGCCCATAATAAAGTTTAGAAAAAGAACTTATGCTTATGTGGCTGCGGTTGCAGTTTTCATTCTTGTTAATTTTATCTATTTTGGTGATAATATCATTAATAACGATTTAAGGCTTTCTCAGCTTAAAGAACAAATGAATTTATTTTCGCCTCAGACAATTTTGGATGAGAGCGAGAATATTGATTTAAAAACAGATAATCAATTTAAAAATACATTAATAAGCGAAAACAAAACAAAAAAAGCTGACAAAAAGCAAGCACAAATTGAACCAATTAATAACTTATCTCAATCTGATTTGAGAAGAGAAGCTGGAAACAATCAAAATCTGAATGTATTGAGTAACATTGAAGATAATTATCATACCACAATATTGAATGATATTGAAACCAAACAAAAACAGAATATTAGTCAAATAGATCTCGCTCAAGCATTTGATTTTCCAAAAGAAGAAGTAATAATTGATAATGCAGTAACAAAGCCAATGTTAAACCTAAATGGGGCTCACTTAAACTTGTTTCAACCTTCTTCAGATTTTTATACTCAAAGCAGCGATATTCAATTTAGTTCATTTTTCGGAACAGATGTTTTGAGGAATGGTATTCCAGATAAAAAAATTGGCATTACTCATATATCTCAAGCAATTTCCTATTCAATCAATAATACTCAAAGAATTGGTATAGAAATGGGATACACAGAATATTCCTATGAGCAGACAGTGAATGTTTTGGTTCCTTTGGGTTCTATTAATGATGAAAGATTTATTGTCCCACAATTTAATAATGATAACGAAAATGATTTGATTCTTTATCCTATAAAATTCAATAAAAATCAGCAGGTTTTCTGGGGAGCCGCCTTTTACGAAGAATCACTATTATCAAATGAATATTTAAGCCTTGTAGGAAGAATTGGCGGAGGAACAACAAGTGATGGTCCTCTTGGATATACAAGGTTTTTTGCTAAAATAAATGTATTGAAAAATGTATCAGTCAGCCTCGGTACCGAAGGCAGGCTGTTTTTGGGCAGAGTGCCGGAACTGAACTCCGAAAAAAGTTGGAAATCATCAGTTTCTTTGATTTATGGTTTTCAATTCAAATTCTAATAGCAACACATAATTTAATATTATGTTAAATAATTCAAAAAATTTTAAAATAAATGTTTATATTTGGAACTTGATAATTTATATGCTTTTTATTTTTATTTTGGAGGAAAAATGAAATTGTTACAACAATTTAAATTTTTTATTACAACAATCATACTTTTAGGGTTAGTAACAAACCTAACATTGCTCGGTCAGGAAGTATTGCCCGGTCCTAAAACAAATTTCCATAATTATAAGGAAATTGAACCTGCAAATGCTTCTTTGAAAGCTATTACTAATTTACCAGCAAGATCATTAACTGTGAATTTTAAAATTCTTGATTCTCTTGCTAATGCTTATTCTTACTTTACAGAGAGTCAACAGCCGTTTATTTATTTTCCCCAGAAGAACCTTCTTGCAACTATCAAAAGAGGATTCTTTGATCTTGAAAGAACACCCGGTTACAGTGGGACAGACACCAAAGATAACTTATTTATTCTGAAATCCTATGATCTTGGTAACACTTGGTCAAAGCCAGTTCTTGTTTATAATTCGAAAGCACCAGATGTTGAAAGAGATTTTAATGCAAGATACCCCAGTGTTTACGCTTTTGAATACGATGGAATTAACCATTTTGCTTATACCGCACCTGCAACTGGTGGCACAGGTTGGAGAGGGTTTATAA
>JAOABA010000057.1 GCA_026418625.1 Candidatus Kapaibacterium sp. | reverse complement strand
ATCATATAACCAAGCTGACTAACGGTCGAATATGCAAGAACACGTTTGAAATCCACCTGAGTTAGTGCTATAGTGGCTGATATAAAAGCAGTTATTGTTCCAATGACCGCTATAAATGTCAAAGCATCAGCAGTAAACATTGCGAATACTCTTGCAACAAGATAAACACCAGCTGCCACCATCGTTGCGGCATGGATCAATGCACTAACAGGTGTCGGACCCTCCATAGCATCAGGTAACCATACGTGTAGAGGCCACTGAGCTGATTTTCCTATTGCACCGCAGAAAACACAGATTCCAGCAACTGTAAGCATCGTTCCACTTGCAAAAGGAATTATTCCATTGCCCATTCCATCGAATATTTCATCGAACATAAATGTGCCAAATGTGGAATATAGGATAAGTATTCCAATTAAAAACCCTAAATCACCTATCCTATTGACTAAGAATGCTTTCTTTCCTGCGTCTGATGCGGATTTTTTCTCATACCAGAAACCAATGAGTAAATAGGAACTTATTCCGACAAGTTCCCAAAATATATACATAAACAGGAAATTGTTTGCAATTACTATTCCAAGCATCGAAAATGTAAACAATCCAAGATAAGCAAAATAGCGGGAATACCTCGGATCGCCTGACATATACTCAGTAGAGAATAGATGAACCAAAAAGCTTATCAAAGTGACAACGATAAGCATAATAGCCGCTAAATTGTCAATTCCAATTCCAATTTTAATTACAACATCACCTACGCTGAACCAAATCAATTTGGTATGTATTAGTCCATCTTTTATTATTATCTGAAGAGTATCAGTTGATGTGCCTATGGTTTTATTAGCGTAATCTATTGTAAGTTTGTAAAAGCAGATTATTATTGATAAAATGAGGTCAATTCCAAGAATTGCCACCGCAATCCAAGCACTTGTTTTTCCAATTCTTTTCCCAAAGAAAATATTAAAAACAAAGCCTAAAAGAGGCAAGACAAGAACAACTGCTGATAATAAAATTATATTTTCCGGACTCATTTGACTCTAATCTATTCGTTAATTCAATAATTCAAATTCTATTCTTTTAATTTGTCCACTTCGTCAATATTAACGTGACGGTAGTTTTGATAAATGTTAAGGACAATAGCAAGAGCAACTGCAACTTCTGCAGCAGCAAGTATAATTACAAATATAGCAGCTACGTGTCCCTGAATATTCAATCCTCCGAATTTTGCAAAAGCAATAAAGTTAATGTTAGCTGAATTCAGGACAAGCTCTAATCCCATAAGAACGAGAACAGCATTTTTGCGAGTTATAATACCAAATATACCTAATGAAAATAATATCGCTGCTAATACCAAATAATGTGTCAAACCTATGCTCATCCAAACCTCTTCTAATTTTATGACTTTCTTCTTGCTATAAAAGCCGCTCCGATAATTGCTATAAGCAAAAGAACAGAAGCTACTTCGAAAGCAAGTAAATAGTTAGTTAATAATTCTTTCCCAATGTCTTCAATTGTTGACTGGTGCGGTTTTAATTCGCTTGTGAACCATTTTGTGTTAGCAAATAAAAAAATCAGTGTTATCGCTATTACCAATGATATTACCCCTGCAAAAGCTATCTGCACTTTTCCAGTTGTTCCGCTTTTAATATCAACACCTGTAATCCTCGATGTTAGCATAACACCAAAAATTATAAGTATCAAAATACCACCGATATAGATCATAATTTGTGTTACGGCGATAAAATCCGCATTCAATAAAACGTAAATTCCTGCAACCCCAAAAAAAGTGAATAATAGAGAGAAAGCGGAATACATTATATTTTTCGACATCACAACTATTGCAGCCGATACTACAATTATTACAGCAAACAAATAAAAAACTATTGAAAATATATCCATAAACTTAATCAGTTTTTATGTCTTATAAACCTATCATCATTAATTACTTTCCTTAGATTCTGTAACAGGCGAAGATTCAGCTTTAGCCTGAGCCTCTGCTTTACTTTTTTCTTCGGCTGCTTTTCTGGCAGCCTCAGCTTTTGCTGCTTTTTCCTTTGCCTGAAATTCTTCTAACATTTTTTTCTTTTCTGCTACTTTTTCCGGGCTCATATCCGAAAATCTCACGTAAAGATCATCTCTCGAATAAGTTGAATACTCAAACTCAACTGTATGTTTGATAGCAAAAGTTGGACACACTGTCGTGCAAAGTCCACAGAAACAGCATTTTGCAAAATCTATATCATAAACAGGAACCCAAAGTTTCCTTTTAGTTCCATCTGCTATCATTGGCTGTTCAGGATCATCCGGGACAACCCTTAAAGTCTCTACTTTTATACAATTAACTGGACATATCCTTGCACAACTTGTGCAACCATTGCACAGTGTTGGTTCAAGATGTAGCTTATTCCTTGCATTTGGCGGTATAGGGTATCTGTCATCAGGATATTGAACTGTAACCTTCTTTTCAAACAAGTGAGTAAAGGTTATTTTCATCCCAACAATGACTGTCCAAAAACCCAACCAGACATTTTTTATATATTCTAACATATTAATTCCTGACTTAAATAATAAATCTCAATATTAATTTATCATTTTAAATAAACTAATAAATAAAAAGCAAATAAATGAAAATGGCAATAGAACTTTCCAACCGACATACATTAATTGATCGACTCTTAATCTCGGCAACGTCCATCTTAGCCAAATTTGAAGAATCACAAAGAAAAATGCTTTGCTTATAAACCAAAAAACATCCCAACCCGGTCCCTGCATAAAATTGCCAAAAGGTGAATTCCATCCTCCAAAGAAAGTAATTGTAAGAACAGCTGCCACAACAAACATATTAGCATATTCTGCGAAGAAAAACATCGCGAATTTCATTCCTGAATATTCAGTGTGGTAACCAGCTACAAGCTCCGATTCTCCTTCGGGAATATCAAAAGGTGTTCTATTAGTCTCTGCAAGGGATGCTACTAAGTAAATCAAAGATAAAACCAGAGTAAAGGGGAATACCCATATTTTTGACCAAGAGCCTTGACCACCAAAAATAAACCAATTCCAAATTCCGCCTTCCTGAGCTATATTAATCTTTTCAAGATCTAAACTTGAAGCCAAAACAGCCACTGAAAGAATTGCCATTGCACCGGGTATTTCATAACTAATTATTTGAGCTACCGATCTCATTGCTCCAAGAAGTGAATACTTATTATTCGAAGCCCAACCTCCCATCACTATACCTATGACTGCTATCGAGCCAACCGCAAAAATGTAGAAAAGTCCAATATTTATACCCGATGGAACAAAATAACGGCTGAAGGGTATAACAGCAAAACTTGCATAAGCACCCATAAAAATTATATATGGAGCAAGGTTAAATAATGGTTTGTTGGCACTATCAGGTGTTAAATCTTCTTTTTGTATCAGTTTTACAACTTCAGCTATTGGCTGCAAAATACCCCAAGGTCCAGTTCTCATTGGACCAAGCCTTTCCTGAATCCAAGCAGAAATCTTTAGTTCGCCCAGAATAGCCAGCAAAGCATAAACTATCAGAAAAATCAGAGGTATTACACTTATGACAATTATTGCAATTGTTTCATTTGGAATTAAATTATATACAAAGTTTGTTGTTTCCATACTCTACTTTATTATTTTATCTATCAACTTCACCAAGAACAATATCAATACTTCCAAGAATTAAAATTAAATCAGCAAACATATAGCCTTTAGAAATTTCGGGTAAAACAGAAAGATTTACAAAGCTCGTCCCTCTGGCTTTTACCCTTTCGGGCTTATCTGTGCCATTGCTGACTATGTAAAACCCTAAATCTCCCTTAGGATTCTCTGCTCTCATATATATATCACCCTTTGGAGGTTTGATTTTCTTGGGTAATTTTTCCTGAACATCTCCTTCATTTGGCATTTGTTCTATTGCTTGTTCAATTATTCGACAGCTTTGCTCCATCTCTCTCATTCTAACAATATTTCTATCCCAGCAATCTCCAACGGTTCCAACCTCGCCCATTCCGACAGGTATATCAAAGTCAAATCTATCGTATATTGAATATGGTTCATTTTTTCTTAAGTCAAACTTTACTCCCGAGCCTCTCAATACCGGTCCGCTACAAGCATAATTAATAGCCACATCCGGTGGTAATATTCCAACGTTAGCAGTTCTCTCAATGAATATCTTATTATAAATTAATAAATCCTCAATCTCTTTATTAGTTTTCCTGACTTGTTTAACGATTGCCAAGACATCCTCCTTAAAAGTTGGATGAACATCAGCAGCTAATCCTCCAATCCAGAAATAATTGAAGAGCAATCTCGCACCAGATGCTTTTTCAAAAATTGCTAAAATATATTCTCGGTCTCTGAAAAAATAAAGAAACGGAGTGAAAGCACCAGCATCAAGACCAAACGTTGCAACTGCTATTTGATGGCTTGCAATCCTATTCAGTTCGCACATTATTACACGAATGTATTGAACTTTCTCAGGAACTTCAATCCCCAACATTTTTTCAATTGCCATTACATAAGGAAGCTCATTGTTCATTGAAGTAACATAATCCATTCTGTCAATGTAAGGTATTACCTGAGGATATGTCATTTTCTCGGCATGTTTTTCAAAACACCTATGTAAATAGCCTATGTGGGGAACAACTTCGGTTACTATTTCCCCGTCTAATTCAACTTCGAGCCTAAGTACTCCGTGGGTTGAAGGATGTTGCGGACCAACATTCAACCGCATCCTGTCCGATTCTATCTTGCTATAATCTAATTCAATTCTTTTTTTCTCGCCCATTTAAATCTTTGTCTCTAAAATTCTAATATTTAAATTTTTAATATGGAACTTTCATTTCGTGATAATATTCAGGTTCTTTATAATCTTTTCTAAGTGGATAACCTTCCCAATCATAAGGACAGAGTATCCTGATTAAATTATGATGACCTTCAAAAATAATTCCTATCAGATCATAAGCTTCTCGCTCGTGCCAATCAGCTGTTCTCCAAATCTTTTCAACACTTGGAATCTTTGGATTATCTTTTGGCACTATTGTTTTTAAGACAACTTTGTGAGAATGTTTCATAGAATATAAATGATAAACAGCTGATAAATTCTCGCCAAGATCTAAACCGCTAAGACACATCAAATAATCAAATTCAAAGCCCGGTTTGTCCCTCAATGTGTGACAAATATCAAAAATAGATTCTGCTTTAACAATTATTGATGAATCACAAGGAGGATTTTCAATAAGTTCTATGATTGAATCTCCATATTCTTCTTTTAGTTGTTCATATATTTCATTGATTGTCATCAATTCTCCATTTCTAATATTATCAGGCACTTAATTCAATTTTTGTTTCTTCTTCTAATTTCTTTCTTTTTCTGAAAATGGCTTCTTCTTTGATCATTTTCTGTAATTTTATCATTCCGTCCTGAAATGCTTCAGGTCTTGGTGGACATCCCGGAACATAAACATGAACAGGAATAATCCTATCAACACCTTTCAGAACATGATAGCCGTGTTCCCAATAAGGTCCGCCACAATTAGCACAGGAACCAACCGAAATACAATACTTTGGTTCTGCCATTTGCTCCCAAAGTTTTTTAATTCTTTCTGCCATTTTCAGGGTAACTGTCCCTGTAATCATTATAAAATCAGCCTGTCTTGGAGTTGCTCTCGGTATTGTCCCGAAACGCATAAAATCGAAATGAGAAGCATTCATAGCCATAAATTCAATGGCACAACAGGCAAGCCCAAAGTGTAGATACCAATCCGAACGGGCTCTTCCCCAATTGAGAATGTCCTCAAAAGTTCCTAATATTATTCCACCGGCTTCGTATGGTTGATTTAATTTATTTAAAAGACCCATTATTACCTCTTTAAATTAAAATCTTTTCTTTTCGGAAACTAAATCTTCCAGTTTGGGTATATATGGTTTTGGCTTTTCCCAATCTAAATCGCCCTTTGCCCAGACATAAGCTAATCCAATGATAAGAATTAAAACAAAAATCACCATTTCAATAAATGCAAACCAGCCCAATTCCTTAAATATGACAGCCCAAGGAAGTAAAAAAACCACCTCAACATCAAATAATAGAAATACAAGACCAATTACATAAAATCGAACATTGAACCGAATCCACGGTTCACCAATGATTTCTTCACCACATTCATAAATTGAGTTCTTTATTGGATTGGGTTTATGTGGGCGAATGATTGCTGCAGCTAATAATCCAACTGCTACAAATAAAAAACCTATTATAAAGAACAAAAGTATAACACCAAATTCTGTCAGCATATTATACCTAAACTATCTTTCTAATTCTAATTTTTATCAAAATTCAATAAAATCAAGTATTCAAATTATTAAATAAGCAATTTATTTTATTACACATTTAATAGTCTGTATTCAATTTGTTTTTAATTTAATTTATCATTATTATCTGAACCAAAATGAAAATCGGCAATAAAACAATTAAAGAGAATTTATACATATATTCGAAAAAATGAGGCATTTTTATACCAGAATGTTCTGCTATAGCCTTTACCATAAAGTTTGGTCCGTTTCCTATATATGTCATTGACCCAAAAAATACAGAAGCAGTGCTAATTGCTATCATAAATTTAGCAGGAATACCCGCTACCACTTCAACATTTTGAATTATCGATGGATCAAGTTTGACCAAACCCTCCGCTAAAGAATAAAAAGTTACTGCTGTTGGTGTATTATCAAGAAAACTGCTGAGTCCCCCGGAAAAGTAATAGAATAAGACTGGAGTATTGACCCCTAAATGGTTAGCATTTTCCTCTAGATAAAGAATACAGGGGACCATTGTTATAAATATCCCAAGAAACAAAAATGCAACCTCCTCAATAGGATGCCAAGTGAACTGATTCGATTCTCTGGTTTCCTTCTTCGTAAAAATCATTGACAAAACAGCCATCAAAATAATAGCACCTTCCCTAATAAAACCAAGATAGTGATTTGTTTCGATTTCAGGTATATAATGTTTATTAAGAAAAGCAACTGATGCTACAACACCAAAAAGAAAGATAAAATTCTGAGAGCCTCTTATTTTTATTGGTATCTGGCTTTCTTTTTCGATTCTTCTTATTTCTTCGCTTTCTTTTTTCCAAAAATGAGTATCAACAATAAAGAAAATAATAAGCAGTAATGAGTTTGTAACAAACCATTCTGGTGTTAATCGAAAGAACCATTCAAAAGGTGCCCCCCGAAGATACATCATAAATAATGGTGGATCGCCGATAGGAGTCAGCAAACCTCCACAATTTGCAACAATTGCGATAAAAAAGAGTATAATATGAACCTTGAATTGTCTTCTTTCTATAGTATGAATTACTGGTCTTATCATTAGCATTGCTGCTCCTGTCGTCCCCATAAATGAAGCTAAGACACCACCTATTCCAATCATAATTGAATTATTTAATGGCTTTGACTCGACATCACCATCAACAAAAATTCCACCTGTTATTACAAACAATCCCCCTAATAATATCATAAAAGGGACATAATCAAACACCAATGAATGATATAATGCGTGAGTAAATCCCGTTACAATTAAATAAATCGCCGTTGGTATGCCCAAAATCAATGAGACTATTAATTTGTTTTTGTTTGATTCCCAAAAATGTGGTGTAAATAATGGTAACAAAGCAATCGAAAGCAACATAAGCACAAACGGAATTGACGAATAAAGAGGGATACTTTCCATAATCTTCCTTTTTTCTTATCTAAATTCTAAAATTCCAGACACAAAACTTCAAACATAATTAGTTTTGTTTACTTTCACAAATTATTTGATGAAAATAAGCTAATTTTTATCGAAATGATGTAAATCAGCATATTTAGAAAAGTTGCCTCCCCATCGCCAACCCCGACTCTTGAACTCCTTGACTATTTTGTGATTTTCGTGCAAACGTCCGGGTTTATCCGGTTCGTATTTCGCTTTGCTTGGAACCTTCTTGCCGTTGGGATAGATGACAGGATTAAAAAAAGGATTTATATCAATAGCTCTTCCGAAAGAATGATTGGATAGCCTTGTCGTTCCTGCAACAAACCTATAATTAAAGGCTGAAGTGTTATTATCCTCCATTGATTTATCATCAGACCAGCCGTATTTGACTATTGGAATCATCTTTTCTATTGGGAAATTTTCTTCTAAAATTATTTTGAATATTTCCTTTACTTCTTCTGCTAATTCTTTATGTATAACAAGTTGACCTTTATGCATTTTCTTATCAAACGAAATATATTTGATGTCCAAAAGCACAAGATTTTTAATAATTGAGTCTGGAGCATTTGTCCCTTTTATAGCTTCTTCGAATGTCATATCCGAGTCAATAATGATTTCTTCTTGCGAATTCATTCCTGTAAAAAAGGAAAAAAATAAAGAAAAGATAATAATTAAAAATAATTTATACATCTCGAAAAAAAATATTACTGTGAGGATATTTAATTATGGGTTAGGCTATCTCAAAAGTTATCATTAGAAACCATTTTTGGCTATATTAAATTATTGAATAATAATAGACTTAATAAGATATTCCTATAGATTATAATTTCTAATGATTTCCCCTGAGATAGCCTTGTTTTTTAAAATAATTTATCTAAATCTTAATAATTTTAACCGTATGTATTTCTTTACTTGTTTGTAACTTTAGTTGGTAAACCCCCGGTAATAAAAACTTGGTTTCGAAATGAAGATTATGATAACCTACATTTAGATATCCATCGAAAACGGTATTAACAGGATTTCCCAATAAATCAAATAGTTTAATAGTAACCTTATCTGTCTTATTCAAATTAAAGGAAATATTTGCTTCTTTTTCACTTGGATTTGGAAAAGCTGCTAAATCGGATATCGAGGAGAGACCTGCTATAGCTTCTTCTACACTAAGCGGTTTGTTCTTTATTGCAAAGTAACCCTTGCTGATAGCAAATTCAGACGGATTATTTATGTTAGTAACCTTAATTTGATAGCTCGAATCTTCTGGAACTTGTTCAGGGATTGAATTCCACAGAAAATTATTTGTAAAGCTTTTAACACTGTCAATAATGGTAAGGAAATAACTCCCATTTCTAAATAAATCAATTTTTACAGGAACGTAGGAAACATCATACCAGCGAATTATTTTGGGAAGATTGTCTTTGATAAGAACTTCACCACCATTGGGTGATTTCATAGCGAAATAAGGAGCAACGGGTGAAAAAGAATAAACCTCTGACCAATCGCTATTTCCCTGTCCAGTAACTATTGTTCTTACTCGCCAATAATAAGTTTTTTCATTATAAGGGGGAAACATCCTATAAATCAGCTCTGTTAAATTGTTTTTTTCAAAAAGTATTTGATTGAAGTCAGGATCTTTTGCAACTTGAATGTGATGAAATTCCATCATACCATCAACAGCCCATCTCAGATCTATTGACTTGTTTTTATCAATTTCCTGACCATTTATTGGGTAAAACAATTTTGGTATAGCGAGCTGAGGTTTGAAATCATCTTTTCCAAAAATAAATTCACCAAAATCATTAACATTAATTGATAGAGTATTCTTATCATTATCAAATGTAGTTGCAATTGGATTGAATTTACCCTGTCCTTCGGTTGGTCTAAAATATACCTTGAATTCATTTCCATCTCTTAACCTAGGAAATAGGCTAATGTCAAACATAAGTTTAAGATTAACACTTGTAATATTTTCACCTTTAACGGTGATTCTGTAAGGCAAAACAATTGGTGATGGTTTGTCAAAGTCTGGGTTTAAAGGAGCATAATTATATCTCTTAACAATAATTCTTCCATTATCTGGATTAACTGATTCAACAAAAATCTTCAAAGATGTATTATTATTGTCATCCTTAAAATCATACTCTGTTTGGGCAGTAATATTATTTTTCGTAACCTCTGCAACAGGCATTTGAGTAGGATAAGGGAATTTATATGCTCTATAAGTTGATTGACCAAATGTTACACCTTTTGGAAGTGAAACTTCAATAGCTACTTCATTATTGGGTGTTACTTCAGTAATTGATGGTAAATTAAGAATTCCCGAACCTCCCCAACCTATTACATTTCCGCCATTAGGTAATCTTTGTGTTGAACCTTGATTCCTTGATAAAATATCTGGTGTATGCCTGTATTCCCATATTAACTTTGCAGTTTTATTTATTTCATCAAGTTCATATTCTACTGCACGAGCATGTTCAGGTTTATGGCGATTTCCGTTATCGAATATAGTAATATTTCCATTATCGAGCCTTCGAGCATCGTGTTGTTCAGAAAAATAGTCAGGGGCATTATCCTCGTTTTCGTTAATAAACGTAAACTCATTCCCTTTTCCACCCAACCGCCAAATTATTTCACCTGTTTGACGATTAATCTTTGTAATTTGATTAATATGACGGCTCGAAATTAATAGATGACCGTCATCATCGAGTTCAACTGAATTTATATGAACATAGTCAACTCTTTGAGTATTAATTGGGTAATAACAATCCTCTAATGGTATGTGGTCCCAACTCCTCCATTGAAATACAACATTTCTTTCTCTGTCAAGCTCCTGAACCACTGCTCCAATAACAGTTGCATCTGGATGTCCATCAGAAATTTCCTGACTTAAGTCCAAATGTTTGACATCATAGGAAATTAACAAAGAATGACCGTTAGGTAGTAATTTAAAATCATGAAAATCTGCTATATAACCGCTTTTGCACTGGAATGAGTCAATAGTAGCCAAATCAGAGTTTGTTATATAAATATTTGATTCCGCAAATCCATCTGCTAAATTGCCAAAGGAAAAGGGCTGCTGATATGACATCAATCCGTTTGGTTGAACTTTAAAATCAAAACTCAAAGGGACTCTTTTATATTTAACAACTTTAGCATCATTATCCATAATAATAAGATAGTTAGATGTTGCCATCCCATTATTTCCAAAAAAGAAGTAACCATCATAGGGTTCGGCAGATTTTACCACCGTTAGTTCTGGAAATCCCGGTGGCAACGTATCTCCATTTAATAATGTCGGTTTCAAAACTTTCTTATCAAAATTGACAAATGATTGAGATGAATAGTTTGTTATGAAGAAAATAATTAAAGAAAATAACAAAGTAGATAAAAATTTTCTCATAAAACTCCTTTTTTAAATTTTTTAATGTTTAACAATTATCAAAACACAATTTTAACAATTTAGTTACAATTTTTAAGCTTTTTTGTTAAATAAAAATGTTTTAAAAGCTATTTGTATATTATTTTTAGTATGAGTATTGTAAAGGCAAAAATGAAAGAGACAATATTAGCGAGTATTATTGGTAAATCATTCTTTATTATCCCATATATAAACCATAAAATAATACCAATAACAAATATAATATATGTTAGAAGTGAGATATCCTTCGTATGTCTATTAATGATAGCTTTTAACATCTGAGGAAGGAAAGCAAATGTTGTGAGTGTTGCAGCAATCAAACCCAATATTGTTATTGATTCCATTATTTACTTTAAAACGAACATAAATGAGTGATTGAGAAGTGGTATTTGGATTGGATAAAATAGTTTTCTAAAAACATTTAATACTGATGGAAAATAATATACTCGCTTATATTCCAATATATCAAAATACTTTTTTAATTGGATTTTCGCTTCTTCCAAAGAATATAAATAAAGATATCTGGCGTTTCCAATTTTTGGATAGAGAGCTACTCTGTTAGAATATGTCATCAAGACCAAACCATTATCGTTTAATAAATCTTTAACTCTTCTCAAAAAAATTTCTGGCTCATCCACCGTCTGGATTACTCCAATAATTGATATCACATCAAATTTATGATTAAAATCGGTTTCTTCCACTCTTCCAGCTATGAGCTTTGCATCAGGAAATTTTTGCTTGACTGGCTCAAGTTGTTGAGGACTGAAATCCAATCCTGTTATGTCTAAATTGAATTTTTGATAAATATCAAAATAATTACCCGGTCCACATCCAATATCCAAAATGGTTTTATATTTATCATTCCAATATTTTTCAAGAAAAATTGTGAAGACCCTCCTGAGCTCATTCATAGCGACTTTTGAGGATATAGACATTTGGAAATTTTGCGAGAATTTTGCGCTTTCCTCAAATTTTTTCTTCCAATATGATTCAAAATTTCCCATAATTTAGCCTAAAAGAAGATAAGCGTGTATAAAATCATCAATATCGCC
>JAOABA010000021.1 GCA_026418625.1 Candidatus Kapaibacterium sp. | reverse complement strand
ACCGTAGGGTATCTCAATAGAAGGTCCCTCTATAGAAAAAAACTCAGAGATTCCGCTCAAAATGATAAAAATGCTACTTTTTGGCTGATATTCTCAAAAAACACCCCTCCTATCTATACATTTTTATCATTTTTACACTTCCGATATGATAAATATTAATATTTGTTTATTTGGGGTGGAGTTGTTGGCTGTGTACTTTGAGCTAATCCAAAGCTTTATAAATGAACCCTATAAAATTCTACTGAAAAAGCAAAGTGAACAATTTGATAATAATCAACTCTGGCAAAAAAATTTACACTACCTTTGTCTCTTCTGGGATTGGCTCTTTCTCGCCGTTTATTTTCATTGAGCGCAGTGCATTCAATTTCTTTAAGTTGATTGGGGGTAATTCTTCACCCCTAATAATCATATCAAGTTCCTCTGCTTCTAAAGTTTCTCTTTCCAATAAAATCTTAGAAGTTTTATGAAGCAATTCTATATGGTCTTTCAAAATGCTTTCGGCTTTTTCATAACAATCGATAAGAATTTTTCTAACCTCTGAATCAATTATCTGAGCAGTTTGTTCGCTATGATCGCGTGGTTGAGCTATTTCCCTGCCAAGAAAGACTTCCTCGTGTTTGTTAGCGAAAGTAACTGGACCGAGAACCTCGCTCATTCCCCAATCACAAACCATTTTACGAGCCAACATTGTTGCTCTTTCCAAGTCATTCGAAGCACCAGTGGAAAGATGGTTAAAAGCAATCTTTTCGGCAGCTCTTCCTGCCATTAATGTTACTATTCTTCCAAGAATATATTCTTTAGAGAGTGAGTGAAAATCCTCGTTCGGCAGATAAGAAGTTACTCCCAAAGCACGTCCACGGGGTATTATAGTTACTTTATGAACAGGATCGGAATTTGGAAGAAACTTTCCAACAAGGGCGTGTCCCATTTCGTGATATGCGGTAATCTCTTTTTCTTTATCCGAAATAACAAGACTTTTCCTCTCAATTCCCATCAAAACTTTATCTTTGGCATTCTCGAAATCATACATAGTAACTTTGTCGCTATTCCTTCTCGCAGCAAGAAGGGCAGCCTCATTCACAATATTTGCAATTTCGGCTCCGGAAAGCCCCGGTGTCCCCTTGGCTAAAATACTAATATCGACATCATCTCCAAGCGGCAATTTTTTTGTATGAACACGAAAGATACCTTCCCTTCCCTTAACATCAGGTCTATCTACTACAACCTGTCTGTCAAATCTTCCGGGACGTAATAAAGCAGGATCGAGAACATCAGGTCTATTTGTAGCTGCGATGATTATTGTGCTACTATTCTGTTCAAAGCCATCCATTTCAACAAGAAGCTGGTTGAGTGTTTGTTCTCTTTCATCGTGTCCGCCACCTAAACCTGCGCCTCTTTGCCTTCCGACAGCATCAATTTCATCTATGAATACAATGCAGGGTGAATGCTTTTTGGCTTGATCGAACAAATCTCTAACACGGCTAGCACCAACACCAACAAACATTTCAACGAAATCTGCTCCAGAAATTGAAAAGAAAGGAACTTGAGCTTCTCCTGCAATGGCTCTTGCAAGTAATGTTTTCCCCGTTCCGGGAGGTCCGAGCAGAAGCACACCACGAGGTATCTTTCCGCCTAATCGCTGAAATTTTGCGGGGTCTTTAAGAAATTCAATAATTTCCTGTAATTCATATTTTGCTTCGTCTGCCCCTGCAACATCCTCGAAAGTTACCTTTACCTGATTTTCGCTAAGCATTTTGGCACGAGACTTCCCAAACGAGAATATACCACCTTTTCCGCTTCCACCACCTTGCATCCTCCGAAGGAAAAATATATAAACCCCAATTAGCAGAATCCAGGGCAAAATTGAGAGTATTGCTCCCCACCAAGGATTATTTCCATCTTCGTATGAAAAAGTTATACCCTTTGAAGTCCAAACCTCTTCTGTTTTTGAATCCACCATCCCAAGTTTCGTAACAAAATACCTAACATCACGATATCTCCCCTCTATATTCATCTTCACGACTGATTTCAATTCACCGTGGAATTCAAAATCATTTAACTGTGATTTGGTAATAACAGCAGATTTTATCCTCTCTTCATTCAAAAACTCAAGATATTGTGTATAAGTAACAGGCCATTCCGGTTTTTGATTTCCGTGCATAAACATATATATAGAAACAACTCCCGCAAATAAAATTATCCAAACAATAATGTTTCGCATAAATTTCATCTGCTGGTCGTTGCTGTTTTTATTTCCAAATTGATTAAAATCACCAAAGGGATTCATCTTTTTGAAATCTTTATTATCTCCACTCTTTTTATCACTCATTAAAACACCGATTAAATAATTTTCTTTGTTTGAAATCAGAAATTAAGACGTAATAAATCCTTTATTAATTGCTAATTGACAATTATTCAATTATTAAGCTATGATTAGGTCAATTTTTCTTTTATCTACATTTACTTTTATGATTTTGACTTTGATTCTGTCACCAAATCGAAATGTTTTATTTCTTCTTTTTCCAATTAAACTGAAATTTTTCTCATCAAAGACATAATAATCATCATATAAATCTCTAATGTGAACTAAACCTTCCGCATACAAATCATCAAGCATAACAAATAAGCCAAAGTTAGTTACTCCGGATATCGTTCCCAAAAATTCTTTGCCAATATATTCAGAGGCAAGGACAGATTGAGCAATTTTAACAGATGCCCTTTCTGCCTCCATTGCATTTTTTTCGGTTAAAGAGCAATTTTCTCCAATATCTTCTAATTGACGCTCAAGCTTTAATATACTCTTCCTATCAAAGTCACCTTTTATATAGCTTTTAAGCAATCGATGAACAACTAAATCAGGATAACGTCTTATTGGAGAAGTAAAATGAGTATATTCTTTGAATCCCAGACCAAAATGACCAATATTAATATTTGAATATTCAGCTTTTGGCATTGACCTGATTAGCATTTGGTGAACAATGGGTTTTTCGTGTGTCCCTTCAAATTTTTGCAAGAAATCATTTATGGCTTTCGAACTACCATTCATTGGTGTTCCATTATGTATAAAAATCTTGATAAAATCAAGGACCGATTTCAGCTTTTCTTCATTAGGTTCATCGTGAATTCGATAAAGAAAAGGTAACTTTGTTTTCAAAGAGTTTTTTCTGGATAATGTTTTAATATGTTCGGCTACGGTTTTATTAGCCAAAAGCATACATTCTTCGACCAATTGAGTAGATTCATTGCTGGAATTTAATTTCGCTTGAACAGGTTTGTTATTTTCATCAAGAACAAATCTAACTTCTATAGTATCGAAGTTAATTCCACCTTTGCTAAACCTCTTTTTTCTTAATAATGAAGCAAGTTTATGTAAATTTATTACTAATTCAGTTAATTTAGCTTCCTTTGAACTTTTTTCAGTTGTTTTTTTATCTGTTTGTTTTGTTTCATAATACTTTTTGATGATATCCTGCACTTCATCGTAGGAAAATCTTTTTTTGCTTTTTATTAAAGATTCCGCTAAAAAGTAATTCTTGAGATTTCCTGATTTGCTTATTTCCAAAAAAATAGAAAAAGCAAATCTAATTTTATTCGGGTGCAGGGAGCAAATATTACCAGAAATTTCTTCGGGTAACATCGGGACAACTCTATCAACAAGATAGCAGCTATTGCCTCTTTTAAAGGCTTCTTTATCCATTTCTGAATTTGGCTCAACAAAATGACTTACATCTGCAATATGAACACCTAATAGAAAATTTCCATTATCCAGAAAATCAAGCGAAAGCCCGTCATCATAATCTTTTGCATCGGCGGGGTCTATTGTTATTATCAATTTATCTCTTAAATCCAGCCTCTGATTAATAATATCTTTTCGAATGGATGATAAATCCTCGACTTTTATTAAGTCCTGATTATTTTTTTCCTTATCAAAATTTTTTGCTTTTTCTTGAGCTTCAGCCAATATTCTTTCAGAGAACTTTTCTGGTAAAGAAAACTCTTTTAAAATAGTGAGATATTCAGTTTTGGGATCACCAGCTTTACCAAGAATTTCAATTATTTCTGCTAAAGGGCTTTTTTGTGGATTATCCCATTTAAGAAATTTTGCTGCTACTTTATCTCCACTTTTTGCTCCATTAAGCATTGCAGGAGGAACCAGAAAATCAACGTAATAGATATCTTCATCAGGAATAAGAAAATAAAAAGTTCCATCAAATTCTATAGTTCCCGTGATTTTCCTTTCTTTTCTTTTAATAATGTCTGCTACTTCACCAAAAAGCTTTTTATTATCCCTTTTAGCAAAAATTCTAACCAAGACAGTATCTCCGTCGAGGGCTGTCAGAAGGTCCTTTCGTTTTATATAAATTTTCTGACCTTTAGATTTTTTCTTGCCATTTTTATCATTTCCATTGATATCAAGGCTTTCTAATAGAGTAACAACACCTCTATCATCTTTAATTTCAATAACACCTTGATATGTGTTGAACCCATATCCAGTGTTTAAAGAATACCTTCGTCTGCTTGATTTGTTCAAGATATTCTGGCGACAAAGCTCAGCTAATGCAAGCTTAAGGATCTGGTATTTATTTGTTTCCGATTTAATCCCTAATTGCTTTGATATTTGATTTAATTGAAGTGGTTTATCCTCTCGTCTGAATAATTTTAGGATTTCTTCTACAAGTTCTGATTTGCTCATTTTTTCTAAATAATTGAATTTCAGCAATTAACACGTTTATATTCTGTTTTATTTTAAATAAAAAACTAAATAACCTAATAATAAATGTGAAATTGAAAAGCCCAACGAAATGATTTGTATTCTTCAGTAGCTACAAAACGATATTCTGGAATAAACTCAATGTATGGAATAAGTAATATTTTTGCATTTGCAACAATTTGATATGTGGAAATCGGTATAACTATCTTTTCAGGGGTTATAATATCTGCTTTCCCAAATTCTCCCCTTACACCAATAAGGATACCTTTATAAGGAACGTAAATCAATGCAGGAATGAATGAGTAGGCAAATCTTTCATAGGGTTTGTTTAATAAAGAAAAGCGAACCGTAAAAATAAAATCATCTGTTATCGAAAGTCCCAGAAATGAATGCGAATAAATTAAATCTCCATTTACAAGTATTGAACTTCCCAAAAATGATGATGGATAATCATCAATCCAATTGGGATAGATAACAAATTTAAAAGTAAATGAAGGATTATGTAGAATTGATACTATTTTATTTTCTCTTCCAAAAAAAGAATTTGCCCATAGATTTTTTGAATCGAAGACACCAGCATAAAGAGATACCCATTTTTGATTTTCATAAATTATTTCAGCACCTATTTCTGAATAATCAGGGGGCAAAATTGTTTGAGAACCATCTGGTGTTGGAATTCTTCTGTCGAGCATTGTCATATCGCAATCACGCAACCCAAGTGATGGTTGAAAATTTCCAAGCCTTAATATCGGACCTTCGCTGAATGGCTGAAAATATCCAGAAGCTGACCATTCTTGCTGTCCGGGGAAAATTAATTTGCCGAAATTATATTGTCCGTCGAATCTGAGCCAATCTAATGGTGATGAATTAATATAAATTGAAGCCTGCATTGGATAATATTTTCTAACGGCATCTTCATATTTATGACTTCTGGCTGTCTGGTAACGAAAATCTGTTCCAACAGCAAGGAATCTGTCCAAAAGTGAATATTTTTGCTTGTCAAAAAAATTATAAAATCCCTCTAATCCTGCTTCAGATGGACTTAATACGGTAAAATCCTTACCAAAATTCCAACCGAAATCTTTCCTCATACCACCGCCTTGGAAATTTATGTGACAGGAAGAACAGCGGTTACCAGTCAATATTGCAAATTCAGGGATTGCAAATAAAAAATTTGCATTAAGTAGAACAAGTAAAGAAGCTATAATTATTATAGTTTTTTTATTTGTGTGGTGGTAACTTCCCAAGCTTTCTGGCTTCTTTGACATCTTTTTCAGTAACAGGTCTATCAGTTATATCATTTAATTTAACATAAACATAATTTAAAATGAGGGCTATGTCGTTATCAGATAAATTATTATCAATTTCCGTAGTCATAACTCCATTGTAAGTATATCCATTTACAACAATCCTCCCTGAACGCCCAAATAGCATACCTCGTAGTAATTCAACAGTATTTCCATTCCTTATATAATCAGCATTTTTCAGTGGAGGATAAACTCTTTTCACTCCGGTTCCATCTTTTCTGTGGCAATTTGCACATTGGTTAACATAGAGATTTTCTGCACGCGCAACATCAAAAGCAGAGACTGATAATTGCCAAATAATACCTGAAGTAAGAATAATCAAAAGAATTGATAATATGTATATATATTTTCTGTTTGTTTTCTTCATATCAAGCTCCACAAAATTTATAATCTATCTTAAAGCTAAAGCAAAATCAATTATCTCCTGAGGAATTTCAACAGTATTAACATCCTTGCCATTAGCTGCCTTTTCAAGAGAAATAACCGAAGGTTTGCTGCCAACATAAAAGCAGGAATAGAAACCGCTACCACAACCAATAAAAGCATCCTTAACCATACAATATCCTAACCAACTTGCTTGAAGAATATCTTTTACGGCAGCTTTTCCACCTCTCTGGAAATAGCCCATATCAACCTGACGGATTTCGTGCTTTATATTCCTTTTATTGAACAAATCCTCTAATATTTCTTTAACTTCCTCGCCACTCTTTTCATAACCTTCAGCAACAATAATTCTGGTATCACGTTCTCGCTCGCCTATCATATTAACTAATTTATCAAAATCCACATTTTCGCCGGGTCGTATGATATATTCAGCACCTGTTGCAATTCCTGCATAGAAAGCTAAATAGCCTGAGTCCCTACCCATTGATTCTATTATATAAACTCTTCTATGGGAACTCGCTGTGTCCCTTATCCATTCAAGCATTTCGAGGCTTTTGTCTATTGCACTGTAAAAACCAATAGAAAAACCATAATTATTACACACATCATTATCAATCGAGCCGGGAGCAAACAATATTTTCGTTCTCAAGCCTTTTTTTCTTATAATATTGTCAACCACATTTGCAGCAGCAAGCGAACCATTTCCGCCGATAATAAATAAATAATCAAAGAAATTATCATGCAGATTCATTGCAATACCATCCTGCATATCTTTGTCATCTTTGAGTTCTGGAACTCTCAGAGTTCCTAAAATAGTTCCACCCTGATGAACAATTCCAGCTGTGTCCCTTTTTGATAGTTTACGAAAATTGCCATCAATTAACCCCCTCCAACCATCAACTACACCCCACACAGAGCTTGAGGGTTTAATGTTCAAAGCGCTTCTTACTACCGCTCTTACAAAAGCATTCATTCCCGGCGAGTCACCGCCACCCGTTAATATCGCTAATTTCATAATTTTTCTCTATTAATACCATAATAAAGACTAAAATTAATATCATATTATTTTCAAATACCAATTTAATGAATATATTCGTTTTTTTTATTATGTTAAACAAACATTAACATATCTTTATAAGAAATTTCACTATTAATACGGAGAGTTGAAAGATTTTTCTAATTATTTATCAAAATAAGAATTAAAGAGGAAATATCAAAACTCAATCACTTCATTATAAAATTTTTGAAATCAAGCCAAAAAATCTTATTTTTGTAGTTCTATTTTTTGCCGGAGTAGCTCAGTTGGTTAGAGCACTGGAATCATAATCCAGGTGTCGGGGGTTCAAATCCCTCCTCCGGTACACTTCTTTTTTTATTCTTCTTCAATATACTATAACCAATATCTCTTAAGATTTACGACGATGCTATAATTTAAGTAAAGGAAACTCTAAAAAAGTGAGAAAAATGCTCGTTTTTTGGTTTAAATTTTTTTTCTGCCCGGAAATCGCTATCGAATTTCAAATAACAAGGGTGAACATAGATGTTCTATGCAAAATTAATTTGTTGGAATAGGAAAAGCGAATGAATTATTCATATTATTTTTTTGAATTATTAAGAGAAATTGTCTGAACTTGGATTAAGCTGATTTAAGTGATTTTTATGATTGATGGAGGGATTAGGCAGGATAGATTGTCAGAATGTGTCAAGGGGACTTTTAATATTTGATTTTGACACATCGGTAATATGAGTATAAATTTGGGTTGTCCTGATTGATTTATGTCCCAATAGCTCCTGAACATATCTTATGTCTGTTCCGTTTTCAATAAGGTGGGTAGCAAAGCTGTGGCGTAGAGTGTGAATTGTGGCATATTTTGTTATTTTTGCTTTCTTAATCGCTATCTTTAATATAGCTTGAACGCTCCTCGGAGAATACTGACCACCCTTTTGACCTTCAAACAAATATCTTTTGGGCTGATAGACCTTGTAATACTCCCTCAATAAATTCAATAATTTTACTGAAAGCATCACAAATCTGTCTCGTTTGCCTTTACCTTGAGTAATCCTGATTAACATTCGATTTGAATCAATATCTGCAATTTTAAGCTGAAGCAGTTCACCCAATCTTAAACCGGCACCGTAAATTGTTGATATTATTGCCTTATGCTTGAGATTATCAATTGAATTAATTATCAATGATATCTCCTCCTTCGTCAGATAGGATGGCAACTTGTGCTCATGACGGGAGGGCATTAAATAATTGAGCTTAAAATTTTTTCTAAGCATATCATTTAAAAAGAACTTGATGGCTCCAACAAGAATTTTTTGGTAGGATTGGGATATATTGTCAACGGTTACTTTTTTATTAATAAATTCTTCGATTTCTTTTTGAGAAATTAAATCGGGATTGAAGCCGGGAAAAGCTGAAAGGAAAACATTGATTGCATTCCGGTAAGTCCTGATAGTTTTATAGCTGTAACGTTTTATTTCCAGTAATTTGGTAAACTGCTCAATAAAATCTTTCATATCACAGATAGACGCAAAAATTTACTTTTCCATACAAATTTAATGGTTTTCCCGCAATATTGAAAATAATATTTACGAAATGCGTATATTTGGGTGTTAGCGGTCAGGCTAAAAAAACGACACCGAAACAGAAACGAATGGAATTTATAAAACGACTTTTCAAAATAAACAAAAAACCAAGTGACAGTTGGACAATGTTTAGCACTTCAAAATCAGAAGTGAAAGAATTGCTCGTTTCTAATGGACAATTGACAATCGGAGACGACTATTTAAAAATTGAGAATTATCCATTTGAACCGTCCGTAGCGTATAGACAAAAAATCTTCAAGACAAACCAAATTGACGACATAGACTTTAAATCATATCCACCGACATTTAGAGTTGGTGATGAACTAATTTACTTAACGTCTGAAAAGAAAGTTGAACTCGAAGAGTTTGCTGTAAAGAATAATATCAAGACAATTGAACGACCAATGATTTGGGGTTGGATACTTGAACCATTTTTAGACACAGAATTTACAACTGAAACAGACGAACGATTGACTAAACTTTTAGAGAGTTATGGCTTGACGACAGACAAAGTGAACACGTTACGTACAGAAGTTGAAACTCAAATGTTAAAATATAATTTTGACACAATGCTTTGGGAATGGGGTGGATTTGACGCTTTAGATGTTCTCAAGGCAATGCGGACTAAATATGACAAAGACGAATTTAAAGACTTTTATAGACGAGTTATGGAAATAGCATTATTAACCAAAAAGACAGACGAATGAAAGAAGCCCGAACCGCTAACAGCCGTTTGCCGCAATGGGGGCTGACGTGGTTAAATCAAGTGCAGTGCTTCTATCAAAGTTTGTGCTTGGTTGGCAGTGAAGTGCTCCGAAATCTCCCACTGCGGCAAGCGGCAAACCGTTAGCGGTCATTGTAAAA
>JAOABA010000008.1 GCA_026418625.1 Candidatus Kapaibacterium sp. | reverse complement strand
GAATCTAAGTTACACAAGTAATTGAATTATAATGGACTCTTCACTTCATTCAGAGTAACTTATTTTAATTTTTTATTCATCTTACACAGACTCGAAAGCAGGATGCTACCGCCAATATGTCACTCCTGCGGAGGCAGGAGTCTCTGAGAATATAAGAGATTCCTGTATGCACAGAAATGTCAGGTGAAGACGATATTCCTTTCTTCGCCTTATTGCTCATTAATAGCCCCGACCTTCAGGTCGGGGTCCATTGTTTCCCTTCACCATTTGGCTTCAGCCAAACACCAATCCTAATTTTCCTTTTTTCAAAAAAATCCGTTCAAAATGAAAATAATGTTTGTTTTTGGAGAATATTATCAAAAAAGCTCAATTTCCCGTTCGCATTTTTATCATCTTTCTGTGTAAAAATTATGCATTTTGATAACATATAGGGATTTTTTTTTAACCGGTAGCTTAAACATCCCTATCTCTGAAAACATTGAAACTATGTATTTTATCTCAAAATGGCACAAATAATCCTACAAGTTTATACAATATGAAAATTTAGGAATGTTAATTAAATATAATTTTTTACGTCAATAGTTTTTTTTGATATCAAAATAGAATTATGAAATCAATATTTTTTTTAATAACATTTTTTTGTTTTTCAATGTCTTTATTCTCGAATAGCTTCACGGAGAGATTAGAGAAAGCACGAAAATTCTATTACGAAGCAACTCAAAATAGCAAAAAAGCTGATGTTGCTATCAAATATTTTACTGAAATTAAAAGAATTGATGCTTCTTTAAGTTCTCTTGCCGATACTTATATTGGCTCATTAACTGCGGTCAAAGCCCGTGATGAATTCTGGCCCTGGAAAAAATTTGAACTTGCTAACGAAGGTATTGAAATAATGGAAAAGGCTTTGAAGTCAGACCCTAATAACATTGAAGCTTTATTTATATATGGTTCAACCTGTTATTACCTGCCATTCTTTTTTGGTAAATCCGATGATGCTGAAAATAAACTGAAAAGAATAATACATCTTTTAAATGATAACTCACTTAATATTTACTCACAAGAGCTTTTAAAAAATGCGATTATCTTCATTAAGGATAATATAAAATTAAGTCCTGCAGAAATTAAAAAAGCTGATGATTTCCTCGGTAGACTTGGTTAATAAATGAAACCCACGGTCGGAATAATTGGAGCGGGTCTTGGCGGATTGAGTGCTGCAATTTACCTTGCTAATGCTGGGTTTAATGTCAAAATTTTCGAAAAGAA
Source organism: Candidatus Kapaibacterium sp. (assembly GCA_026418625.1). GTDB lineage: Bacteria > Bacteroidota > Ignavibacteria > Kapaibacteriales > UBA2268 > CALHRB01. The sequence continues at coordinate 26,316 of JAOABA010000008.1, read as the reverse complement.
TGATAAATTTGGAGGAAAACTATCCTATATCCATCAGGATGGTTATTATTTTGATATCGGACCTACCCTCTTAACAATGCCGTTTGTTGTCGAACATCTTTTCGAAACAGTTGGTGAGAAATTCAATGAATATTTAGATATCATAAAAATTGAACCCGCTTGTCGGAATTTTTTCAGCGATGGAACATATTTGGATACAAGTTCAGACTTATCCATTATGAAATCAGAACTTAACAAAATTTACCCCTCCGCTGCTACTGATTACGAAAATTTCTTGCATTATTCAAAGAAACTTTATGACAATACTGCTGATATTTTCCTTTTTGAGCCGTTTCAGGAAATTAGATATTTATTAAAGAAAAGGTCTATTCCAATTCAACGTGTATTTCATCTTGACGCTTTCAGGACGATTAACGAAACAAATCGTAGCTTTTTTCAGGATGATAGACTTGTTCAACTTTTTAACCGTTTTGCCACATATAATGGCTCTTCGCCTTATTTAGCCCCCGCAACTCTCAATGTTATACCTTATGTTGAATATGGTCTTGGTGCTTATTACATCAAAGGTGGAATGTATAAATTAGTCGAAGCACTTCAAAATCTGGCTATGAAGTTGGGAGTTGAAATCAACTTAAATTGTGAAATAAAAGAAATACTCATTGAAAAGAAAGTAGCTAAAGGGATATCTTACTCAGGAAAAAAAGAATATTTTGATTATATCATTTGCAATTCTGATGTAGTTCAGACATTTAATTCATTAATAAATGGATTTGAGAAGGAAAAAGAAAAATTAAACAAGCTCGAGCCATCTTTAAGTGGGATGCTGTTTTTATGGGGTGTGAAAGGAAAAACTGACCTTTTAAAACATCATAATGTATTTTTTTCCGATGATTATTTTAAGGAATTCAAACAAATTTTTGATGAACAAAAGGCACCTGATGACCCTACAATTTACATTTCAATATCATCTAAGTCAAATCCTGAACATTCACCTTCAAATTCTGAAAATTGGTATGTGTTATTGAATATGCCATATTTGAATCCTTCGCAGAATTGGGATTTCGAAGTCAAAAAAATGAGATTAACAATTCTAAACAAACTAAAAAAATTTGGGCTTGACATTGAGAATAAAATCGAGTTTGAGCGGGTCCTCGCTCCAAAAGAATTTTACGATCTCTATCGATCTAACAAAGGTAGCATCTATGGTATTTCATCAAACTCAAGAATGACTGCCTTCAAACGACCAGCAAACAGAAATAGAAGTATAAAAAACCTCTATTTCGCTACAGGTTCAGCCCATCCGGGAGGTGGAATCCCTCTTGCAATTTTATCAGGAAAGCATTGTTCAGATTTAATACAATTTTATTCCAAATAAAACTGATAGAAACTAAGAAGTCAGTTCAAATAAATTCAAAAAGTAAATAATGTCAGATTTTTTCTATTATTCATAAAATAAGCTACCCTTCCTTTAACATTTTTTTCACTTTTTAATCAAAATTACTTTTTGAAAAATTGTATGCTTTATGTAAGTTTGGATGATTTTGAAAATTTTAGAACAAAAAACAAGAAAAGAAATTTTTAATTATGTGGACTAATAAATTCAGCAAAGGTTCAGTATTTCATAAGAGACCAGAAACAAAAAAACCTAACGGAACCAAAGATTAATATGAATAAGATTTTTAAAATATAATATATTAATAAAAAATGAATAGTAAAATATTGTATTTTCTTTTAATCGGTCTATTATTTTGGCATACTGTTGCATTCTCACAATGCGCTAATCAATCTAACATCTACACTTTTAAATATGGGAACAAAACCTATGAGGTTGTTAAAGAGCTTAAATCTTGGAGTGAGGCTGCTGACTGTGCTGTGGAGCGTGGAGGTTACTTAGCCGAAATAAATGACGAAAACGAGCAATCGGCAATTTATAATGGAATTATTGCAGCAGGTATTTCTTCCACTTATGTTAGTGTTATGGACGGCGGTAGCATTGCTTATGTTTGGATTGGCGCTACTGATAAACAAACCGAGGGCAGTTGGTTATGGGATGGAAATAATGATGGTATTGGAATCAATTTCTGGAACGGGCAGGGAAAAGCTGGTACAGGAAACGGCGAACCCGTCGCATCAAACTATAATAATTGGGGTAAATCAAATGGAACAGGTGAGATTATGGAACCGGATGATTTCAACAAGAATCAGGATGCTGCTGCAATAGCTTTGGCAGGATGGCCTGCTTCAACCACTTTTCTTGGTGTAGCAGGACAATGGAATGACATTAATATTAATAATGTTTTATATTTTGTGATTGAATATAATTCAAGTGTTGGCGTAGATGAAATTAATAACAAAAACAATATTAAAATATATCCTAATCCTTGCAATAAAATATTAAATGTTGATACAAACCGTAATTTAAGTGGAATTAAATATCAAGTTTACGATTGCACCGGTAAGTTAATGATAACTGATACATTTGAAAACAGTAATACAATAAACACTATACATTTAAATAGTGGAATTTACTGCCTCCGTTTTAATGACGGAATTTCTCCTGTTGAATTAAAATTTATTAGACAATAACTAATACATAACTAACAACTGCCTTAATGCGGGCTAAGTGGTAAGATCAAGAGCAGATTTTTCGATTAAATTTTTATGCTCAAAATCCTCATCTACACCATCCCGCAAACCATTATGGGCAATTGGCACATAAAATGATGGAGTTAGTATGAGTGAGAAAGGATATAATACAAATTTAGCTGCTGAATTTTATGTATTATCTATACTATACAGATTAGGAATTAATGCTCATTTGACATTGGGAAATAAAAAATCTGTTGATATAGTTGTTGAAAATGATAAAGGATTAATAACAATAGATGTCAAAGGATTAAAAGATACATCTTGATTTCCAATTGATAATTGGAATAAAAAAGAAAAAAATCATTTCCTAGTCTTCGTTTCTTTTCTTAAAAAGATTGAAGATGCTAATGTGATTCCTGATGTTTTCATTATACCTTCATTGGAATTAGAAAATGCGCATAAAGAGTTGAATGGAAAAACAATTATTTATAAAAATCCAAAGGGCAATAGAGTGCTAGTTGAATATAATAGATTAAAAAGATTAGGGGAGAAGTATAAAAATAAATGGGACTATTTTTTGTAAATGTGCTAAAAGCAACTAACACCGACTATACGCCATCAAAACAGCTCACAGGCTCAGAACCTTATATGAAAATATTTTCATTCCTTTTCAGGTTCTTCTTTCCAGAGTTTGCCAGAGTTTATGTCTGACATAGCTCTTTCGGGTATGTGTTTGAAAAAATGCTCCAAAGCTTCGACAGCTTTCTTGATTGTTTCTTTGAGCATATCTTTTTCATCTTCTTTGAACTCCGAAAGAACAAAATCTGTTAGTATAATATCTTTTGGCTTCGGACCAATGCCGCATCTAAGGCGATAAAAGTCCTCCGATTGAAGCTCTTCGATAATTGAAGCAATGCCGTTATGCCCACCGTCACTCCCACCTTTTTTTAAGTGAACTTTGCCAAGAGGGAAATTATATTCATCTGCAACTACAATCATCCTATCAATCGGTATTCCGTATTTCTGATGAACCTTTCGGACAGCTTCCCCAGAATTATTCATATAGGTCGTTGGAAAAACAATCAAAACATTATTGGAACCGAAGCGTAATCGAGAAGTGTAGTAAATCGTGGATTCGGTATTTAATTGTGTATTCTGCTTTTGGCAAAGCTCAAAACCAACCATCCAACCGATATTATGCCTTGTTTGAGAATATTTTTTGCCCGGATTCCCAAGAGCAATGATTAGCCAGTCAAAATTCATATCTTTTTACTAAGGTCGTGTTCCAAGCCTTGCATTAATATTGATTCCGTGCTGCTTGACCATTACGAGAAAGTCAAAAAGGACCGTCAGAGTAGAATCAAGCCTCGAACTGAAATTTTTATCATAGATGATTTTTGTTGCAAGTCCTTCGCCCTGCTTGATTTCATTAGTGATGTTATTCACATTATCCAGTATGGAATTGAGAACATTTATGCTTGTATCTGCTTTAGAAATCAGTTTCCCGGAATTTTTTAAAGTTAACTCAAGCTGAGTCATCAAACTGTCGAGTCTCGGCTCATTTTTCTTAGTAATATTAACCAAATCAGTGCTTAAAATCCTCAGATTTTTCAATGATAATTCAATATTATCAGAATTTTCCACGAGCAATTGGCGAGTCATCTGCATAATTTCACTTGCATTTTCAATAGCAGAATTAACATTATTAACAAACTTTTGATTTGCAGTAATCTCAGCAAGTGATGAAGAAATTGTGTCCAACTTGACAATCAATGAGTGAATATCATTGAGCATATCCCCACCCTGATTAACTAATGTTGTGAAATCAGCTCTGGTTATGCCCGGTATTTCATTTTGGGGATTAAATTTTTCAGAGGAAACACCCGGATTGATTTCAATTTTTTTCCCGCCGGTGATTTCGAGTATTGTGATTTCTGCTGTTGCGTCGCTTTTCAGATCGCTGACATCATCAATTGTTCCTTCGATATATACTCCACCGTTATCATTCCTTATCAAAGTAACAACACCACGCTTAACTCCATTTACAACAATGGGATTAGAAACCTGAATTCCACCTGAATTATCGAAGCGGAATTTTATGGTTTTCTGAGTAACTGAAACACCAACGCCTCGCCCGAATGAGATACCGAGAATGAGTAAAATGATTGCCAGCAAGGAAACGATGCCAACCTTGAATTCTAAATTTCTTTGGATATTCATCTTTAATATTATTTCTTAAATAAAGAACAAAAATAGCAATTAATTTTCCCACTAAAAAAGAATTATGACATTTAACGTATTAACTCAAGCAATATTAATTGTAAATTATGTTTCAAACCACAATTTGGCTTTTATTAATTGAGATAAACAAATGTAAAATTTAAATTAATAGCCTCTACGGTCTCTGCTACTTCTGAGACTGTGTAAAAACCAGTCAATCAGAGGCAAAGACAAAGAATCCATATCATTTAAGTCATTGATAAATAATGGACTCTTCACTTCGTTCAGAGTGACAAAAAACCACTTTTTATACTTTTTTACACAGAATCTTCTCTGCGAACTCCGCGTGAAACCATTAATTTCTCGCAGAGAACGCAAAGAAAATATCTTATTCTAAAAATTAAGCTTAAAAAAACGCAAAGAACGCAGAGTTTTTCAATGTGTAATTCATACTTTATTCCTGTCAATTATGAATTTACCTCAATTTCTTATGAAGTTACTATGGGTTCTCTGCTACTTCTGAGGCTGTGTAAAAACAGGTCATTCTGAGGCGAAGACGAAGAATCCATATCATTTAAGTCATTGATAAATAATGGACTCTTCACTTCGTTCAGAGTGACAAAAAAACCACTTTTTCTACTTTTTACACAGCATCTTCTCTGCGAACTCTGCTTGAAATAAAAAACTTCAATAATGTAGAGTTAAGAAAATATGATGTGTGAATTAATTTAGTTTTGAATTTTAATTATTTAAATTTTCACTTTGATTACATAGTATTCAAAAGATTGAAAAATATTCTTTTTAATTGATATTTTTGTAAGGTATTTGTAACACAAAATTATAATAATTAACAGGAAAAAAATGGGACAAACAATTGTTCAAAAAATTTTAGCAAAAGCAACTGGTCGCCCTTCGGTTGAAATCGGCGATGTTGTTGAGCCGAACGTAAATCTGGCGATGAGCCACGAAAATGCTGCTCTGGTAATCAATCAATTCCTTGAAATTTATAAAGGAATCGGTTTGGCGCCAAAAGTCTGGGATCCAAGCAAAATTGCAATCATTTTTGACCACAGAGTTCCCGCAGAAAGCTCAAAAACTGCAACAAACCAAAAGAAAGTAAGGAACTTTGTCGCTGAGCAAAATATTACAAAATTTCACGACATTCGTGGCGATGAAATGGGTATATGCCATCAAATTTTGCCCGAATCTGGTTACGTCAGACCCGGTTATGTCGTTGTCGGAACCGATAGCCACACTACAAGCCACGGGGCGTTGGGTGCCTTTTCGTTTGGTATCGGTGCAACCGAAATGGCTTCCGTTTGGACGCTCGGAACAATATTAAATGTTCAAGTGCCACAAACAATTAAAGTTGTTGTGAATGGAACATTTAATCAATTTGTTCTTCCAAAGGATTTGATACTTTATTTGATAGGTCAACTGACAGCCGAAGGAGCAAATTTCAGGGTTATTGAATTTCACGGGGAAGCAATCAGGAATATGTCCACTTCAGGAAGGTTAACCATTTGCAATATGACAGTCGAAGCTGGTGCAACATCAGGTATTGTCCCTCCTGACGAAGAAACAATCAATTACCTCAGAAATACTGCAGGAGTAACTGACGAAATTGAACTAATTAATCCCGATTCAGATGCAGAATATGAAAAAATAATTGAAATCAATGCTTCTGATTTGGTGCCTCAAATAGCTTGTCCTCACACCGTTGATAATGTTAAGCCAGTTGAAAATGTCGCAGGTGTGAAAATCAATCAAATAGTAGTAGGTTCCTGCACGAACGGAAGATTAGATGACCTTGAAATTGCAGCCAAGATTCTAAAAAATAAAAAAATTGATAAAAATGTCAGGATGTTGGTTTTCCCCGCTTCAGGCAGAATATATAAAGAAGCAATGAAAGCTGGTTATCTGCTCGACTTGATGGAGGCTGGAGCTGTAATCGTCAATCCCGGTTGCGGTCCTTGCCTTGGTGTTCATCAGGGAGCTTTGGGAGATGGTGAAGTTGCTCTATCAACTACAAACAGAAATTTCAAAGGTAGAATGGGCAACCCAAATTCAGAGGTTTATCTTAGTTCTCCCGCAGTTGCCGCTGCAAGTGCAATTACTGGTTTTATTACCGATCCAAGAGAATTAAATTAAATAACAAAAGGAGAAAAAAAATGGCAAAAGTTGTTTATAAATTTGGTGATGATATTTCGACTGATATTATTTATCCCGGTCGGTTTATGGCTACAGTTCTTCCAACTGAAACGCCGCAGTATGCCTTTGCTGATAACAAAGATTTGAATTCAATGCTTGTAAATGGTCAGATTCCTAAGGGGAGTATTATTATAGCTGGTAAAAATTTCGGTTGTGGCTCCTCCCGTGAGCAGGCAGTCTCGACTATTAAAGGGCACGAACTTATAATCATCGCAAAGAATTTCGCAAGAATTTTCCTTCAAAACAGTGTAAATTTGGGTTTAAACACCATCACTTGCCCTGATATTGAAGCTGATGTGGATGATGAAATTGAGATAACTGAGAATAAAGTCATCAACAAAACAAAAGGAAAAGAATTTGACATTATCCCGCATCCTCCGGCTCGTCAGGCTATAATTGATGCCGGTGGTTTGATTAATTACACAAGAAAGAAATTACTGGAGAAAGTTTAAATTTTCATTCTTTTGATTGATTATAAATAGTATTGCAATTTTAGATGTCCGACATCTTTAAAATGTTGGATATCTTTTAATTAATTTTTGTCCTAAGGATTTACAAATCCTAAATTTAGTTCCATATATTGCAATATTTACCAAAAATTAATATGAATGTTTTTTCTAACATTTATGTTATTCTGAGAAAGCAATGAATCAAATATACTTCTAAATGAAATACACGAGTTTCTACTGGACAATTGCATCTAAAAAAATTTTTTGTTTTTCAATAAATCTTCAAAGCAATTTATTAAAAGCTTCATCAACTTTTTTTCATTAATTCATTCTTTTCCTATCAGTGAGGCAAAAAATTAATAGTTCTTATTTGCAACATTAATCAATAGTAAAATTTATTTTTTTTAAAGAAAATTAATTTTTTCCTTGCATTGATTATTTTTTATTATTATTTTTGCTGTGTATTTAAAATTTGAAGGATTAAAATAGGTATATTTTTACCTTATTATCAATAAACAAGAGCAAAGTATATAAGTAATAATTATACCGATTAATTTTGATTTGATAAGAAATTTATCTGTCAGATTAAATTAATCGGTATATTTTTTGTTTTGATTTTTTAGTGTTTTTTTAAAATTGCTTTAAATGTTAATTTTGCAACAACTTTTTTTAAATAAATAAAAAAAGGAAAAGGATAGATTAGGGGAATTTTACCAAGGATAGTTTGTTGGATAGCTAATTGTAGGGTCAAATGTATAATCCATCTCTAAAGAGCCTCACAGAGATGCTGGTTAATCCAGCAGAGGCAATCAAGCCACAGGAAAATGTGTTCCTGAGAAAATTAGCAGCTGGAAGTATTCTCTTCTTCGCTGATTTAGTTGTTTTAAGTGCTACCATTTTTGTTACTCTTATAGCCCGAGATAACTTTTTGCCCGGAGATGTTGATTTAAACAAATATCTCGATATTTTTCCATTTATTTTATTACTTTTCCCCGCAATATTTTATCTAAGAGGGTTATATCCCGGTTTTGGCATAGATGTTATCGAGGAGCTAAGAATACTTACCTATAGTATAACATTTGTTTTTGCAATATTAGCAACTCTTTCATTCTTAGTTAAAGATGCTTGGGAATATTCAAGGATTGCATTTATTTTATCTTGGGGAATTGCGGTTTTAACAGTTCCAATGGGAAGAGCGTTGGTTCGAAAAATGTTTTCACACAAAAGCTGGTGGGGTGTGCCTGTTATTATAATTGGTGCTGGTAATTCTGGGGAACAAGTAATAAAATCCCTAAAAAAACATCCCCAAATTGGTTTGAGACCTATTGTTGCAATTGATGATAATAGTGATAAATGGGGTTATATTGAAAACGTTCCAGTGGTGGGAGGAATGGAGGTTATCCCTCAACTCGTAAACAAACTGGATATTGAACAAGCTATAATAGCTATGCCAAATGCCTCAAGAAGCAAAAAGCAGGAAATTATCCAAACTTATTCAAAATATTTTAAAAATACAACTTTTATACCTGATTTATACGGCATATCCAGTTTATGGGTCTCTTCGAAAGATTTAGGTGGTATTGTTGGACTTGAAGTTCAGCAGAAACTATTAAAAAAATCATCTCAAATCAGAAAAAGAATTTTTGATATAGTTTTAGCAACGACACTCAGCTTTCTTGCTCTTCCATTGATTATCATAATCGCAATATTAATAAAAATTGACTCTCGGGGAAAAGTATTCTTCAAACAAGAAAGAATGGGCAAAGGTGACAGCCGATTTAATATTGTGAAATTCCGAACTATGCATTATGATGCCGAAAAGAGACTTTCCGATTTACTTGCCAAAAACAAAGAACTAAAAGCTGAATATGAAGTTTATCATAAAATGAAAAATGACCCGAGATTGACAAGAGTTGGAAGATTCTTAAGGAAATATAGCTTGGACGAGCTCCCACAATTCTGGAATGTCATAAAAGGTGAGATGAGCTTGATTGGTCCCAGAGCTTATATGCCTTGGGAAAAATACAAAATGAATGGTCACGAAGAAATGATATTAAAAGTAAAGCCCGGAATTAGTGGCTTGTGGCAAGTTACTGATAGGAATGCTTCGAGTTTCGAGGAAAGAAATAGTACAGACGTTTATTATATTCGTAACTGGTCTATGTTCCTCGATATTTACATTGTTGCAAGAACTATTGCAGTGGTTCTATCGGGAAAAGGAGCTTATTAAAAAAAAATAATTAAATTTCATAGGGCTGTAAAAAAATACAGTCCTTTTTTTTATTTTTTTTTACAATTATTTTTTTCCTTGTTTGTTAATATAGTTTTAAGTTTAGTATTGATTTTTTGATGGAGTATATATGGCTGGAAGAAGTTTAAACAGAGCTACATTAATCGGCAACATCGGAAAAGATCCGGAATTAAGAACTACCCCAAACGGAGCATCAGTTTGCACAATCAGAATGGCAACTACTGAAATTGTCAAGGAAAAAGGTGGTGGATGGAAAGAAGTTACCGATTGGCATAGTGTTGTTTTTTGGGATAGGTTGGCAGAAATTGCCGCTCAGCACCTCAAAAAGGGCGATAAAATTTTCGTGGAAGGAAAACTAAGAACACGTATGTTTGAGCGTGATGGCAAAACAAAGTTTTTCACCGAAATCATTGCAAACAATATGATAATTTTGGAAAAACGTAATAGGCAAGCTGGTGAATCAACTGACAATCCCGAGCTTTACGTTGATTTCGATTCTGAAAAATCTGAAGAAGATGATAATATATTCAATGATAGCTACTTCACAGATGAAGAAAAACCATCTGAAAATTTATAAACTTAAAAACGGTGATTTATGGCTCGGTCTATGAACAAAGTAATAATAATTGGTAATTTAGGGCAGGATCCTGATTTTAGAATGTTGGATTCAGGATTAGCAATTTGTAAATTAAATGTCGCTACTAGCGAAAGATACAAAGACGATCAAGGTGAATGGAAGGAAGATACTGAATGGCATCGAGTTGTTCTCTGGAGAAATTTAGCTGAAACTGCTAATAAGTTTCTGAAAAAAGGCAGCAAAGTTGCTATTGAAGGAAGATTAAAAACAAGCTCTTACGAAAAAGACGGTATTACTCGTTATACAACTGATATTATAGCTAATTCTATTGTATTTCTCGATAAATCAGAATCAACTGATTATCAATCAGAGAACAGCAGTAAATTTGCAAAAAGTAACGGTGATAATACTGATATCGATACGAGTGTCGCTGATGATGATGACCTTCCGTTTTAATTCATAACTTCGCTATTTGAATGTGTCAAAAGAAAATTCTAATTCTCTTCGACATTGACGGAACGCTTATTAAGTTCAAAAGTGGAACCGCTGGAAAAATTTTTTCTGATATAATGGAAGAAATTTTTCAGGTTAAAATTGATAAAAATAACTTACCAGATTTTGCAGGACAAACAGATTTAAAAATTTTAAAAGAAATATGTGAAATAAATAATATTTCTTTTACCTCAGTTTTGGCAAACATTAATGAAGTTTGGAATAAAATGTTGCTTCTATTCGGAAAGTATTGCACAACTGATTACATTCTATTGCTTGATGGAGTTCCTGAACTATTAAACACGCTATCCAAAGAGAAGAATATTACTTTAGGGCTACTTACTGGAAATTTTCAGGAAAATGCTTACCAAAAGCTCCGAACATATAATCTTCATAATTTTTTTTCATTTGGTGCTTTTGGAAGCGATGACGAAGATAGAAGTAAATTGCCTCCTTTAGCCATTGAAAGAGCTAATAAATTAAATAAACAAGATGTTTTTTCTAATGAAAATACGATAATTATTGGTGATGCTCCAAGAGATATTTCCTGCGCCAGAGCTAACAACATTAAAGTTGCTTCTGTGGCTACTGGAAATTTCTCTTTTATTGAATTAGAAAAATATAAACCTGATTTATTATTTGATAATTTTAAAAATTATATATCAGTCAGCAGATCACTATGTCAATTAATTCAATAAATTATGAAAAAAATAATAATAGCTATTGATGGTCCTTCGGGATCTGGCAAAAGCACCACCGCAAGAGAGGTAGCCAAAAAACTAAACTACCTTTATATTGATACAGGCGCTATGTATCGAGCAGTTACTCTTGCTTGGATTAAAAGCGGCAATGAATTCAGTAATGAGACGATTTGTGAAATAATTAAAAATATCAAAATTGAACTTAAAATCACCGATGAGGGTCAAAAGACTTTTTTAAACGGTTCAGATGTATCTTTTGATATAAGGAAACCGGACGTTACCAAATGGGTCAGTCCAGTAAGTGCAATTGATTGCGTCCGAACAGCTATGGTTGAAATGCAAAGAAACATAGGAAAAGATGGCGGAATTGTTATGGATGGAAGGGATATTGGGACAGTCGTTTTTCCAAATGCTGACTTAAAAATTTTTCTTGTCGCTTCAATCGAGGAAAGGGCTAAAAGAAGGCAGAAGGAACTCTCACAATCGGGCATACATTTATCATTTGAGGAAGTTATGGCTCAATTGGAAACTCGGGATATTTATGATAGCAGTCGTGCTAATAGCCCTTTGAAGAAAGCAGCAGACGCTATCCTTCTTGATACATCATCTTTGACAATCGAAGAACAGACAGATAAAGTAGTGAATTTAGCTTTAAAAATAATAAATCAATAGCTTAATGATTTATTAAAAATTAATGTTATATTCAATTTTTATGCACTTATCCTGAACGAACTCAATACCGTTTTCTTCAGCCAATTTCTTAGCTTCATTATTTACAATACCAAGTTGTAACCAGATAACTTTTACATCACCCCGAGCCTTCTTGCGTTCAACTGCTTCTTCAACAACAGCAAGGCAATCTTCGGAACGGCGAAAAACATCGAGGATTTCGATTTCATCAGGAATATCCATTAAGCTTTTGTATGATTTCATACCATCAATTTCCTCAACTGTAGGATTGAGGGGTATGATTTTGTAACCACGAGCCATCATATAATGCGGGACTTCATTGGCTGGCTTTGCCGGATTTGTGGACATACCATAAACGACTATGGTTTTATATTTCTCAAGAATTTCTTTCGTTGTCATAATTTCTCCTTTTTGTTTCATAAAACAAGTAAAGTCTTTGAAGTCCATCTTCAAAATTTATTTTTGATTTCCAGCCAAGTTTTTCTGCTTTTGTAGTGTCAAGCTTTTTTTGAAAGACTCCATCGGGAAATGTTTTATCAAAAAATAACTCACCTTTATAATCTGAAATATGTTTCAAAATATTTGCTATTTCTTCAATAGTAAAATCTTTTTCGTAACCTATATTTACAATTTCACCTGCATCAATAAAGCTGATGTTTTCCATAAAATACAACATAGCGTCGGCTAAATCCTCCACCGCAAGAAATTCACGCCTTGGTTTCCCGCTTCCCCATAATTTGATATAATTTTTTGTAATCCCCAATTTTTCAAGAATTTTAATAATAGAAGTTTTATCATCAATATTAATCTCTTCATCAAGTCCGAAACCAATAGGATTTAATTTCAAATCTTTCCTGATATAATCAAAGTCATCATTTTGTAGTGCCTTTCCCAAGGAGAATTTCCTGATAATTGCAGCTATAAAATGTGCGGTTTCCAGATTGTATTTATCATTTAATCCATACAAATTCGGTGGCATAAGTGTTAAATAATTCGTTCCGTATTGTTCATTATAAAATTGGCATAACTTTAAAGCAGCAATCTTTGCAATCGCATAAGGTTCATTCGAAGGTTCGAGTTTACCCGAAAGTAAATATTCTTCTTTTAATGGTTGTGGGGCTTCAGCTGGATAAATACAGGAAGAACCAAGATTAATCAGCTTTTTGACACCGTTTTTAAATGCGGAGTTTATAAGATTTAAACTTATGGCTAAATTATCATAAATAAATTCTGCTTTATATGTTTTATTTGCCAAAATGCCGCCAACCTTTGCTGCAGCGATAAAAACAAATTCTGGCTTTTCATTAAAGAAAAAATCCTCAACTTGTTTTTGTCTTCTAAGGTCTAATTTCTCCTTGTCAATAAATATTAAATTTTGGTAACCTTTTTCTTTCAGGAGATTCAAAATAGTTGAACCGACCAAACCTCTGTGACCGGCTACGAAAATTTTCGATTCTTTGTTAAAATTTGTATTCATTACTGTTTCTATTTTTATGAAGTTACAAACATAGGAAAAACGAAGATATTACAAGAAATTAATGGTAATGTTTCCATCGTCTGTGTTGCCAAAGCCATAATTCAGGATGTTCTCTAATGACAGATTCCAGAATTTTAACATGCCTTTTGGTTAACTCAATAACACCATCTTTGTTATATTCCAAATCATCAATATCAATATTTTGAGATTTAACGATGTAGCTTCCATCTTCTTGTCTAACAGCTAAACCAACAATTATTGGAATTTTGAATTTGAGTGCTAATTCAGCGGGAGCTTCGTATGTTGCAGCTTCCCTGCCAAAAAAAGGAACAAAAATATCTTTATCTTTCGTAGCACTTTGATCTGCCAATAAGCCGATTATTCCACCAGATCGTATTTGTTTAACAAACTGAATTGCTGATTTATCCATTGGAACGACTCTATTTCCCCATTTAGTTCTAAAAGAATTAATTAAGTCATTAATATAAGGATTTTTTTGAGTTTTTACCGGTATTAATACTTCTTTATCCAAATACAAACCTATTGAAATTCCTGTGAATTCCCAATTACCAAAATGAGCAGATAGCAACAAAAGTCCTTTGTTTAATTTCATAGCATCTCGGTAAATATCAATATTTTCATAAGAAATATAATCAAAGATGTCTTCTTTTTGCAGTTTTCCTAAAATCGAAACTTCTACGAGAACAATTCCAAGGTTATCGAAGGATTTTCTAAGAGTCAGTTCAATCCATTCATTGTCCTTCTCAGGAAAAGCCATTTTTAGATTTTCTCGAGTTATCTTTACTCTTTTGGGGCTCAGAATCATCATTACTTTCCCAAGGAATCTTCCAAATTTTATTCTGTTTCTTTTATTTAATCTATAGGATATTGCACCAATTAAAATAAAAAGGAGAAAAAGAATCTTATGAATAATTCTTTCCATCTATCTTCTATCAATGATCTTGGGAGTTGCGTCTAAATTATTAGGAATAACATACTCTTGAAACCAGTTTTCATTTCGTATTTCACCGGGAGCGGTTGAATGAACAAGTATATAATTGCCAAATCCATAAATATCAACGAAGACAAATGAAACACCCCCCAAAACCCTGTCATAATACCATATTTCGTGAGGGCGATTGTCTCCATCCTGAGTTTTTCTGTCTATTTGTGTTGGAGTCCCATATTTAATGAAAATTTTTCCTCTGTCAGTCCGCCAACCATTATTTGATTTGCCATAAGAATAGTTTTTATTCGCAGTTTCTATTTTGTTGACATATTCCATTCTACCTTCATTAAAAGCGGTTGTAGAGTCAGGGTCTCTCCTTTGCCAAAATCCAAACAAAAACCTCTGTTTAGCTTCCAATGTTGTGCAGGAACGATATAAATCCAATTCATAAGGTAAAGCAATATAAGAGATTTTTTCAAATTCTTCGTTTGCTGCTTCTTCGCCCATTGTTGCAAATTCGCTTGAAGCAAAATCTTTATTTTCTGCAAACAGATTGTATTTTTCAGGCTGCATTTTTGGATTAATCAGGAAAAATTTTCTCCTCGATTTTGCAATGAAATCGCTAGTTTTATTTTTTTGTTGATTAAAACCTTTAGCTATTATATTCAGATAGTAAACACCGCTTGGAATACTATTCAAGTTGATATCCATAACCTCAGCGAATTCATCATTTTTTATTTTTCTTGTTTTTCTGTGCGAAAACACATATTTATTCATTGGGTCGGTTATCTCATAAGATAATCTAATAGAATCATTCCCTATTTTAAGAGCATTATATATTTCAAAATAAATATAAAGTTTTGGGTTTGTATCAGTGATTTGTGAGGCTGGATTTGGAATTATAACAAATGGCTCTTTAATAAATAATTTGTTTACATTAGCAGACTCAGGCTTAAATTCCTCAATTTTGGACGCAATTAGAATATCACTTAAGTCTAATTCAAGGTTATTAAATTTTCTTGAGTTAATCGTAAAATCAACATTAGAAATTTTTGACGTGTCGTTCAGATCTTTCACGGTCAACTTGAAAAGTATTTCCCCTATTGGAAGAAGTAAATTTTTTTGTCCTATTAAATCTTTATTAGGATCCGTAGTATCATTTTGCTTATAATGTTCAACTATCCATTGCTTTTTATCATAGAGACTGTCTCGATAAAAAATCTCAAGATCGAAATAAATTTCACCTTTTTGCCTGCCGTTTTCATATTTATAATTTAGGGATTTTTCGTTGAAAGAATAGTAGAACTCAAATAAGTTATTCTTTTCATCATATCTGAATAAAGAACCTCCAATATCAACAGGCAAATTCTGACTAAATGTTGGAAGAGTTAAAAAAAATATTAAAAATAAAATTTTCATAATTACATACTTTATAAAAAATGCCGTTGGAAATTCATCCAACGGCATAAAAAACGAAATTGAGAATGTTTTACTTTAATCCAACATTAATGCTAATTCTATTAACTAATCCCAAATCTTTTGTTGGATTTATTGAGTAGTCGAGTTGTCCGACAAAACCACCACCAATATAATTCAAGCCAATACCACCAGCTAAATTGAATTGATCCTGACCAATTCTATAACCTCCCCGAAGTGATAAGAAACCTTTGTAAGTATATTCGAGTCCTAATGCAAACTGTTCAGGAGTATCGGAAAGTGTAACAAAATCAAGGGCAGCAATCAATTTATTCATATCATCTTCGATAAGAGTCGAAGAGGCTCCAGCACGGAAAATCAGGGGTATTGAGAATGAATTGGCTACATAGACAACATCTAATGGAGCAGCATTCATAGCATCATAAAGTTTTCTTGCTGTAGCAAGAGCTTGCCCACTATAAGTTTGTTCAGTTCCCAAATTGTGAATTGAAAATCCCAGTTTAATTCCCT
This sequence comes from Candidatus Kapaibacterium sp., assembly GCA_026418625.1. Classification (GTDB taxonomy): domain Bacteria; phylum Bacteroidota; class Ignavibacteria; order Kapaibacteriales; family UBA2268; genus CALHRB01. The sequence goes on along the minus strand of JAOABA010000008.1, from coordinate 9,763 downwards.
GAATACCTGTTTCATACATTGTTCCGACATCGAAAGCAAATCCACTTGAAGAAACTGAGCTGAAAGCACTGTTAATTAATTTTGCAGTTATACCAAAAGAAAACTGGTCAGTTAAATAACCACCAAAAGACAAACCCAAGGCAATGTCATTGACGGTGTAATACAAACCAGTCCCCTGAGGTCTCTCTAAAGTAGTGATCTCAATTTTATCACTGCTAAAAGAAATTACGTGAGCTGCGGCGGTAAAATTATCTCCAACTGGTAATGCAAAAGCAGCAAAGCTATGTTTGAATCCGGCAAGCCATTGAGTATAGTTAAAGTTAGCTGACATACCTTTTATATCTGCTATACCTGCTGGATTCCAATGGATTGCAGTTAAATCATTAGCAAGAGAGCCAAAGGCACCAGCCATTCCGGTTCCTCTCGCACCAACTCCAATTTTAAGGAATTGGGCTCCGGCAGCGCCAACTTTCAGGAACTCGCCCCCAGATGAACCAGAAGTAATGTCATCAACTGCATAAGAATTATAACTAAACAAAATTGCGATAATCGCTATAATAAATATTCTTTTTTTATCTTTCATTTATTTACTCCTCATAATTTGTTTATTAATGCTGTCTGTCTTTGAATAAGACAGACAGCAAAATTAATTTATTCAGGTATAAGTCTGAAACCACCAACAACAACAGTGAATTTTTGAACTGTTTGAGCACCATTCGGAGCTTTAATAACAGCAATCATAGTCTGACTTTGAACTCTTTGTTTGTTTTTCGAGAGTAAATCCCAAACTTCTACTGCAGCTTTATCCGGTTCAGGTGAAGTAAATTCATCGTGTTGGATGCTTCTTATCAAATCACCAGTTGCTGTATAAATATCAATAGTGCATCTCTTCGGTAGTTTTGTAAAGTAAACTTTTGTATCATAAGGAGATTTAACCCCTTGATGACTGATATAGAATGGATTTGGAACTACTCTTATCTTATCCATTTGGGAATCGGTTACTTTTGTTCCACTATTGTCAATTGGTGATATTCTTGCTTTAACTTTGGCACCGGGCAAGGGCAAACCTAAAGCACCACCAATAACTTTTAGCGAAACTTCTTCGCCTTCTTTGAAATCATCTCCATAACTGTATAGCTTCTTATCAATAACATTTCCGTTATTGTCTCTTATATAAACAGTGTCAATCCTTTCCCATTCAGTCAAATTAGCAAATCTACCGCCTTTGTTTGCATAGTCAAATGCAAACTGACAACCTGAAAGTATAATAATATGAGTGAAATCTACTGTATCTTTGCCATCTTCTGATATAGCAGATAAATAATATCTACCTTGTGTCCCGACAAAAGCATCTTGAGTTGCAGGAAATACACCAGCTATATTTGCTTGTTGGGCAGCTCTGTCTTGCCTTCTGTTAGATTGCCTTCCATTTACCCAAGCATAAGCTGATAGATTATATTTATTTAGGAATTCAGGTGCCTTAAAACCAAGTGTAGTTGGTTTTGGATAATAAACATAACCGGAAACTGTATCAATTGGATAATGTTCAATAATGCCGGGATACCTTACAGGGACAGAGTCAGTTCCACGTTCAGATGGACGATTATACGATATCACATTTTCTACTTCAACATTCAAATAAGGAACATTAAATCTATTTGTAAATCTATTAGTTCCCCTTCCCCAAACCAAAGTCATTGGTTCAACACCACCTTTTGTAAATTTGACTCTGTAAGTAGCGGGACCATTATTAAAGCTTGCGTAATAAGGTCTTCCAAACCTTTGGAAAACAGGAGTAGTGTCTTGAGCATAACCAAGAAATTCCTGCCTGAATGTCTCAAAGTCAACTACCTGCGTAGTATATATCTTAGTTGTATCCCATCCATCAGCATCAATTATATTTATAGGTGTTTTGTTGTGACTTATGCGTATTGAATTTGAATCAGGCCTCAACATTCCACCCCACTGCTGAATCGAATAATTGAAACTAAAACCAAGTGTTCCATAAGCAGGTGGTATGGCAGCAAACGCATAACAATAACCTCTTTGTCCAAAATCACCACTCGAGAAAAAGCTTGTTCGTTGAATTATTTCTCTATTATATCTGTCCATAAATGTGATTGAATCACCTTTGACGGTATCAACAATTGGTTTTGATGAGAAAAACCAAGATTTTGCATCTTCAGTGAAGGCATTGCTATAGGTGAATCTACAAGGATTTTCTTCAAACATTGTTACACCATCAAAGAGAATCTTATTGGTATTTGAGTCCTTAAGTGTGATTCTTCGATAGTAGAAACCTATGTTGAAGTCATTAGTTTCATTGAGGAATCTAATCCTTGCTAAATCCCATCTTGGTTGAAATTCTAATTCTAAAGTATGTCCTGCAAATTCCTGATTGAATCTTTCCTGATCAATTGGGAAGAATTTGAAATTATATAAGCCACCAATTTTAGCAGAGTCAACATAAACCACTTGGGCATTTGCATCCTCTCCAACGGATGAAGCTCTTGGATAAGCTGTAATTAGATTGGGTAAGCCCGGAAAAGCATCATTTAGTTTTGATGGTGTAGGTTGATAATAATCACCTTCGTCGTAAGCTAAAAGTTTATAATAATAATCAATATTATTTAGTAATTTTTCTGTTTTCGTAGGATCATCATCATAGGAAATACCTGCATCTCTATTATCATCACCAATATCAATAAAGGTTCTGTTATTTGTCAACTCCCTCATATAAGGTATAATTACTTCATTTTTTGCTTTCTCTGACTGTTCAAAATCTGGAAATTCCACACTCTTAACCAAACCACGCCTAATGTAGCTATAAATTGAATCTAACGCTGCTCTAACGTGATTGGTGTCTCTCATTGCAATATCAGGAGGAATTGGATACATCCTATCAACAGTCAGGTAACTGGTATTGTTGACTTTTACATTTTTATAAGAATCAAGCAAATATACCGTTTGTCCAACTTTTGGATTTGCTCTAAGAGCTGCAGTATCTCCGGGTAATATATTTATAGTTTCTTTCTTCCACAGTAATGGATTATATAAAAGTAATGCCCTATTGAGATATATAGTGCCAATTAGAACACTGTCAAGCAATTCATTTCTCGTCGGGTTTGGAATAAATGGATTATGATAAAGCCCAATAGTCTTTTTAGGCATAAATTTAGCATAATATTTATTCCAAGGATGTGATAAAACTGCTGTATCAATACCACCTATAACAGGAATATTTGAATTGAATGCTTGCATAACCCATCTTTCAGGTGCAAGTTTAACTCCTCTACCTATTCTCATTACTTTAATAGCGAATGAGTCAGGTTGTGGAAATAGAACAGGTCCTACTATTCTCATTGAATCAATAAATGGAGCTGAGGTATTATTTTGATCAAGCCCTGCTCTCCATACAGATTTTAGGAATGGAGTAACCATTTGCCAAGAAGCAATTTCCTTCCATCCAAAGGGACCCTTACCCAAAGAGTATTGTGCATTTTGTGTTATTTTATCAACATCAAAAGTATCAAGATTAGTTCGTCTGGCTCTATAAAGCCTATAGCCCATAAAGTCCATTCCTCTTTCATAAAAATCTGAGGAGATTTCGGCAGTGCTGTCCCAAGATAATTTAATTCCATTGTTTAACGGCTCCCAATTCATTATTATTGACCTGTCAGGTGGAGAAGGAGCTCTAAAATTATTATCATAAACCTGCTGGGCAAAATCCGCTTTCATAATTAAGCCTTGGACGTCTTCTTTGGAACCGTCTGCTTCGGATTTTACTGCTGGAGCTGCTAAAATCATACCCACAACTACTCTAACAGTATCACCGGGACGAATGTTGAAAGGACCAGTAGCCATCATAAATCTTTTATCACCGGGTCCGTCGTCGCCGTCAGTCCTTCGGGAAGACAAAAAGTTATATCTTTGATCATCTTCATTTGGGTCATCTGCTATGTTCCAGTTTCTGAAAGTTTTCAAGCCAAGTTGCTCTTCCACTGGATATGACCTTTTATCTTTTCTAACCCAGCCTTGAGCGTCAACTGCAGGGCTTTCCAAAAATTTAAAACCGAGATAACCAAAACCATTACCTTGTTCACCCTGGTCGCCGTTAGTCCATTGAATAGCAAGGTTTTTGCCGGGGTCTTCGTCATAGTAACGAACTCTGTCGTTTGCTGCTCCAGCTTGAGTTAAGGGACGCCTTGCTATATCAATATCCATAACAGGAGCCATCCAACATTCAAGCAAATTATCGTTGGACATATTTATAATATCATATCGTAAGAAAATAAAATCACGATATTCGCCAAAACCCCAAGAATAAATTGTTTGTTCAAATTGTAACCTCAAAGGATAGCCTTCAGGAGCTCTTATTCCATAGCCACCATCGAAGTAATTTAAATCTGTATCTTTAAAAGTAGCAAATATATCTTCACCTGAAATAAATGCAGGACCTTTGGGATAAGATGTTAAATTTCTTGTGTTTTCATCATAAACAAAATGACCAAAATATCTGTTTACTTTGAGTGTATCAGGATAAGGATTTGTATCCCAAATAGGCCAATTTGATCCATCATCTGGATTCAATGGTTTGCCATCCCCTCTCCTGAAATCAGTAGAGAAGAAAGTTCTATACTTTTTTATATTCGATTGGTCAAGTTGGGTGCCGTCTTCAATTCTTCCCGGAACCATCCAAGAACGACCATTATTAGGATTATAAGAAATTTCGCAATATTTCTTTGGAGTTCCGTCGGGTCTGTTTTTTATTGCAGCAAACCAAATACCACCTCCAAAAATATATTGGTTTAAAGATCCTCGGGGCCAAACACCGCCACCTTCATTTCGGTCAATATTCAAACCAAAAATACCATAGTTTGTGGTATAGAATTGAATATTACTGACCGTGTTGGTTTGCAAATCGAAGACTCTGTTATAAGTTCTCAGCAACTCATCGCCTTTTTCCTTGCTATTTGGATTATTATTTGGATTATAATCTTTTGGCAAAGCAAAAACAATAAAATTGCTAATAAGAAATGATATCAGAATCAAAATTAATTTACTCTTGTTTTGTATTTTATGCATAATTGACACCTTTATATTTCATTATTATTATCAATTTTATTTAGTTAGAATCTGAACATAAATCCAAGCCAAACTTGACGTGGAGCTTGATAGTTACCACGGAATTTTCTAACATCTTCAAGGTATCTTGAAAATGCCAAGAACTTTTCTTCTTGTGTTACTATTCCATTTTTGTCAAAGTCTGATTTTTCGCTATAAAATCTATTCCCGTATAAATCATATTGATCTGAGGCAATTGATTCAGAGCGTCCAAAGGATGCTTCTTTGTAATATGGTGTGCTTCCAAAGTCAGTCACAGGTCTATAGAAATTAACTCCGTCATCGTCGGGATCGCCTGTTCTTGCAAAGTAAGAAGCAACTTGTGTGTTATTAAATAAGTTTGTAATATCAAAGAAGAATTCAATAGCTGTGCTTCCAGCACCCGAGCCAAACCAATCCCTTAAATAGAAAGTTCTTGAGAACCTTAGATCAACTGACCATCTTGATGGTTGCCTTTCAGCATTGTATTCTCCGATTGGATTTCCTGCTCTGTCTAACCTTGTGTATGGGGTTCCAGTTTGGAAGAAACCAGAAAGATTGATATTGGTATTTTCAAGTAAGTCTATTCCTGCTATCGAGGGTCCCTCGTCTTGTCCCCAAACTAAATTAAATATTAGATTGATTCTGTGTCTTCTGTCGAAAGATAATGGGAAGTCTGACAATGGAAATGCCTGCAATCCGGTGTATGGATCAGTAGGTCTTAAATAGTTATCACCGGGTCCAGACGATGTTCCTGAAGCTGAACTTAAAGTATAGTTAATACTAAACCCGAAATGGTCGGTTGGGCGTTTTCTTAATGTAAATTCCAGACCTCTTGCATTTCCATATTCAGAAACTGCATATTGATAAAATGGCTGTGGTGTAGTTGCTACATATCGCATACCCACTTGATTATAAATGTCTTTATAATAGGCAGAGACATCAAATGCAAAATCATCAGTTAATTGATTATTATAAGCTATCATATATTGATTTGACCTTTGAGCATCCATATTCGGATCACCAAGATTCTGATTTCCTCTTAACTGAGCAATTCCGAAACCGTCATACATATATTGCATTTCTGGCATCTTGAAGAATAAACCATATGCTAAAGTAATATTTGATCTGTCTGTAATAGGATAAGTAACATTTATTCTAGGACTTATCTGTAATTTTGGATCTGCTTTAGCAAATCCAGTGTCGGCTGTAATTGAAACGAAATTTCTCGAAGGAAGCCTATAATCTGAATTTGGATTGAAGAAATCAAATCTCAAACCGGGGCTTATAATGATACCTTTGTATGTAATTTGGTCTTGAACATAAGCTGACAATCTTAATGGTTTATATGGTTTGCTTGTTTTGTCAAATACTACCTGATTGTCTGCATAAAGATTACCACCCCATTCATCTGTATAAACATCAAAGAACGGATTTGCATCCCAAGGTAAGCTGTTTTCGTGTCTTCTGATTTGATATAGTCTCATTTCAAAACCGGCTTTAAACATATGTTGGAATTGTCCGGTTAAAAACAGGTTATAGTTTCCATCTATTTGCCAATAATTACCTTTACGGAATTCAAAAGCACGGTTATTACCGTGTTCAACAAAATATCCAACTAATCCGTAAGCATTATTAGAGCCTTGTGCAGATGATGCTCCTTCGATATAACCAGTCATTGGATGGACTATCGGGAAATCAGCTTTCAAATATCCATCTTTAGAAAACTGTATCTTAGTTAGAGGTGTAAATTGGTCAATAACTTTGTCCTTGCCCATATCGAGAACTCCACCTGTCTGAACTTTTACATTATCCTGAGGATACCATAAGTCAAATCCAGTGAAAAAGCCGGGATCTTCGAAACTTTGCCTTTTTGAAGTTTCGTCATTATTGGATGTATTTGAAATAGTAAATTCATAGAAGCTATTCTGGCTAAGTCTATGAGTAATTCTGACCATAGCATTCAATATCAAGTTGTTCACTACTGGTTGTTTTGCAACCCTTTCAGGAATACCAACAGGATTATAGGATGAAGGAACTAGTCCATTGTTGTAATATTTTGGATCGACAGCTTGTCCCGGAGTGTTTGCATATCGCCAACCCCATCCAGAGCTTTCATAATTTGTCATTCCAAATGAACCGCCAACAATAAAGTCAATATTTTCAATGAATGCAAATTTCAATCTTCCTGTTAGGTTTTTGACCCAAGAGCGATTATCTGGTTGCAGACCAACATTATTACCATCTGGGTCGTATATTTCGTAACTGTTGCTTAAATGTTTTTCAAATTGATAGGAACCAGTTAGATAATATGTTGATTTATCAAGTATTGGTATTGGACCTCCAGTTCCAAATTCGAACTTATGTTGACCGGGACCTTGTAATTTGTAACCGGGACCATCATTAATGGCTTTATATCTATTGCCTTCTCTGATTAATTTTAATTTTTCATTTTGTCTGCCCCAGAGAGGATCAACATCAGTTCTCCAACGAATAAATCCATCATATCTGTCAGTTCTTCCTGTTCTAACAACGGTGTTAACAATACCTCCAAGAGCATCGCCATATTCAGCTGAAAATCCTCCTGTAAGAACCTGAACTTCCTCAACGGCAAAGCTACTCACCATTGGAAAATAAGACAGTCCTGAAGCACCAAAGCCACCTGTAAATTGATTTCCTACGTCCAAACCATCAACTCTGATTTGTGTTTCTGTTTCACGACTACCGCGAATATTGAAACCATTACCACTATTGAAAACACCAGCACTTAAACCGATAATAGCAGTAACACCTTCCCTTGCAACGGTTGTTAAGTCTTGGCTCGAGACCATTCTGTTTGAGCCGACAGCCGTGTTTTCAACCATTTTTTTGGCTATAACTTCAATTTCTTTCGTAGTTACACCCTCTTCTTTCATTCGCATAACAGCATTAACCTCGGTGACTATATCAGCGGAAACGCTGATTCTCTTTTCGAAAGTTAAATACCCTGTGTAAGATATTTTGATATTATAAGTGCCGGGATTGACATTTAAAATAGTGAACGTCCCGTCTCCCTTTACGATGGCACCCAAACGGGTTCCTTCGAGGACAACTGATGCTCCTATCATTGGATTTCCTTCCGCATCAGTAACTTTTCCCTTTATTGTTCCATAAATACCTGCAGATAGGCTATAAGGAATTATAAAGGATAGTAAGATAATTAGTAATAGAATTTTACGCATTATTACTCCTTAGTTGTTTAATCTATCAATCAATGAATAATATTCAATTTTTCAATAAATGTTTTGCCTTTGACTGTGAGCATAACAGAATAAACTCCAGATTGTAATCCCGTGATTGGAATTTTTACTGATTTAATCCCGCTAGTCATATATTCATCGGCAATTAGTTTTACTTTTTGTCCTAATAAAGAATATACCTCAATCTTAACATTTGTGTTGAATGGAAGATAGAAATCTATGTTACAATCTATATTGGAAGGATTAGGATAAATTCCTTGAACTACTAATGGATTTTCATCTTTTGTTTCTTCGACACTTAAGCTAAGCGTAGCATCAAAATTGCCAACAACAACATATTGAGGCTCAGTTTCCAAGGTTCTTTGTCTGTTTCTGGCAGCAACAGCATCATCACTCGGATTTGGAATAGTTTCAACTTTTAAAATTGGAACTTTTCTCATATCATTTGGTAAAACATTGGGAATCCAAGTGATTCTATCATATATTTCACTTTCTGTTACATTAATTACATTTCCCCATTTATCGGAACCCGCTTGTCTAACCGCAGCTAAAATATCTGTTGTATAATTTGGAATAATATTTCCATTTTGATCTACTGCATCTATGAAATCAACCCACTTGGCTAAAATATACTCATTATCAGCAGTTCGAGCAATCATTTCTTCACCACCCATCTGATTGTTTGAACTTGCACCCAAATAAGCAAGAACATAACCACTGACATCAGCAATTTTTCTAATACCCCAAGAGCTACCTTCTTTATAAACTTCTACAATTTGATGAACTGCTTCGTTATAAGGTCTAAGAGTTCTCGTGGTATCTTCGTTCAAAGTCATAATGAAGCTTACGTTACCATTATCAAAGACTGCAAAGTCTGAAGACCCGAGCCCAAGTGCATTATGATCAACCTGAAGCTGAGTCGAATAAGCTTGTATAATTGACCAAGGCATAATATCGAATTCAGACCAAGTCATTCCAAAATCGGTTGATACAGAAAAGCCGGGGACAAATTTTGTATTAATCTCACTTGCTTTAAAGTTTGCAAATGCACCCATATATAATTTATTTCCAGCTGGTTTCAAACCAACAATAGCTGAGCTTCTTAAACTGTCTGTTCTTGTTTGTGACTGGGGAACAACAAATCTATCAGCTGACCAAGCAGGTGGTATAGTTTCAACCCATTTTTCGAAATCGGTTGTCATTCTATAACCAAGATTGGAGGTTATTTCCAAAGGCTTTCCTCCGGGAGGCATAATTGAACCAATTGCAAGAGCCATTGGATCATTATTAATTGTTGTAGCATAAATCTTTGAATCTGTCCCACCCCAGTTATAACTTTGTCCACCAATTGTGAATGTTTTTGACAAAGTAATGAAAAATCCAAGACTGTCGTAAACTCCATTTATAAACCCTCTCCAACC
>JAOABA010000052.1 GCA_026418625.1 Candidatus Kapaibacterium sp. | reverse complement strand
ATTACTATTGAAGAGTGTGTGATTTATTATATCACCGGTGAAGGTGAAGGAATAATGATGTATGCCCCTATAACGGCAACAAACACAAACAGTTCCATAAATAATGTTTACATTCTTAATAATATGATTATTATGAATCGTAGAAGTGGTATAGTTGCTGCAGGCCAAATAAGCAATACTGTGATTGAAGGTAATAGTGTTTATCACAATGGATGGTATCCAATTGATTTTGATGTAGCAAATACTTCTTCAAAGCCTGCATCTGAATATGGTAACGGAATTGTGCTTATGAAATGTTTCGATCAAGCAGATAATTCAACACGACAATCAATAGACCTTACAGGAAATTCAGTTTTTGATAACTACAATACAGGCATTTATGTTTTTGGTGGGACAAATGACCTTTACATAACTTATAATACAGACCTATGGGGTAATAAAGACGGGTTAGTTTTTAATGGTGATCCTGCTGATCCTACTCATCCTTATGATCATAGTGCAGGGAGTGAAGATTATAGTTTTTCTAATATCAATATCAGCGATCTATTAATTCATTCAAATCAAAGGTTTGGTATTTATTATAATACACCTGATAATTCCAACCCTATTGTAGCTGAATATACTTATTTCGAAGAGCCACCTGAAGTCTATGGTTGGGGCGGACCTGAGACATCCTTGGGTCCAAAAATGGCTTGGGGGAATTTTAATAAAGACGCTGACACTTATTATGAACAAAATGCTGAAAAAGACGGTGGTCGAGATTATGTTAATGTCAATTCTTGGTATTATGATCCTTCAGATCAAAATAATTATATGACACTTCCAAGCATTGTATATGGACCGGTTGACGCTAACCCATATAGGAAATCTTTACCGAACATTGAATCAAATAATTTTGTTGTTAATTTGGATCAAACAGATTCATATTTCGATAATTTAAATAATATTGCAAGCACAACACCAGCTGGGACTGTTGAGGAAATAATATATATTTATCCATCAAGCACACCTTATACCAATACTGAGTTTAGCTTTGCAAGACCAGTGAGAGTTATTGGTGTTGACGATGAGAACGGAAACAAACCTGTTTTGAAATACACTACAAATAACGGTAATTATATTCCTGCTTTAGTCTCAACAAGCACTGCTAATATTATTCTTGAAAATGTTAAACTTGTTTGCAGAGATCAAAATGGAGATTTGTTAGGTAAGATCGCAAATTCTTCAGCTACTGGAAATATAACCTTAAAGAAAGTTGATTATTTCAAAGAAAATGTTTCAATGAATAACTATACTTGGACACAATTAAGTCAGTATTTTTATGATAATATTGATGCTAATGATGGTCGAGGTTTATTTGTTAAGGCTGATTTAATGCCTGACGATACTACTGGTTGCGCCCTATGGCTCAGAGGAAGTAGCATTACAAACAAAGAAGATGGAAATACAGTCGAACTTTGGGAAGATAATTCAAGCTATGAAATCGATTTTGAACAAGGTGTAAATAACTACAGACCAACCTATTTAAGTAATTTTGCTAATTACCAACCGGGTTTGAATTCAACAGGAAATAAATATTTATTTGTTAATCCTGATACTAATCCACTTGAAAAAAATTCATCAAAATCAGTCTTTATGGTATTTAAGACCCCAAGTCAATTTCCATCCCAACCTCAAATTCTTTTCGAAGTAGGAAATTTATCTTGTGGATATAGTATTGGTATTATGATGATAAATTCCAGTCCGAAATTAGTATATACTTTATGGAGAATTAATAGCAGTTCTACTACCTTTTTAGAATTAAGCCAAAGTCTTCAAACAGAGACAGTATATTTTGCAAGATTTTGGTATGATGAGAATAGCACTCAGAAAAATTTCAAAGGTTATTTGAATGGTGTTCAGGTAGATACTGGGAAGACATTCGCTGGATTTCAATTTTCAAATAGTTCAGATTATGGTAAATCAGTTATTTTTGCTGCAGACACATCACGAATTAAAGGTATAACAAGAAATGGTCTCGGAAATTATTTCACAGGGCAAATAGCAGAAATACTTGTTTATAATAATTATAACGAGAATCAGTGGAATTCAACTGTTAGCTACTTTATTGATAAATATGGATTCGATCAAGGATGGCCCAGAACTTCAGTTTTACCTGGAGAACCAGCACCTGATGAATATTATGAAGGAACTGGAGAAAGTGTTTCAGTTTATCCGAACCCATTCATTAGTAATGCTAATATTACAGTTGCAGTTCCTGAAACACAAAATGTAAAAGTTGAAGTCTTCGATGCCCTTGGTAGACTTGTTAATACCCTTTTCGATGGTGTTATGTCTGCAAAGAACTATTACGATTTCAATTTCAATGGCAATAATCTTCAGTCTGGTATTTATTTAGTTAAAGTTACTGGTCTTGACTTTATCCGCACTGAAAAAATAATTCTAAACAAATAGAACTATTAGTTTGATAAATTAAGGCTGTCGAAAAAACGACAGCCTTTTTTTATTTCATATTCAAATATTAAGTTTGTTTTTTTGTACTTAAATAAATGGAACAAATCCAAACGAATTCAAGAAAAAAAGGGAATGAAGGAGAAGAGATAGCTATTGAATATCTCAAATCATTAGGATATAAAATAGTCAAACAAAATTTTCATTTTGGGAAGGTTGGAGAGATTGATATTATTTGCAGAGATGGGAACACTTTAGTATTTGTCGAGGTAAAATTCAGAAAGTCTGACATTTATGGTTCAGCAATTGACGGAATGACAAAATCGCAAATTATTTCGATAAGAAAAGTAGCTGAGGGGTACCTTTACATCAATAAAATTACAGACATTGAATGCAGATTTGATTTTATTGGTATTGATTTAATTGACGGAAAACCAAAAATAACTTATTTGAAGAATGCTTTTTGAAAATTAAATTAATTCTTCGTCAAGGAAATCGGTTTCATCAATTCCAAATTCTTCTTTAATATCCTTTTTCAAATCTTCTTCTTTTGGAGGATGAATTTTTTCTTTATGCCATAAATCCATTAATTCAGGATAAGGTAAATACCTATATAGTCCAGTCGATTGAATATAAATATAAGCTTGATTTTTGAAAATATCGACTTTTACAAGCTTTGCCTCACCTTCTGGAAGCTCAATAATAGAATTTATAGGTGGATAATTTTTAAAAGCGTCCACATAAATATCGTATTCAAAGAGCAGACAACATTTTAATCTGCCACAATAGCCAGTTAGTTTAGCAACATTATTAGCTAATTGTTGGATTCTTGCATGGTCGAGTGTAACATGAATATTTTCAGGAACTATTGAAGTGCAACAAAGACATCTTCCGCAAGGACCCATTCCGCCGATTTTTTTTGCTTCTTCCCTTGAACTTATTTGTCTTAATTCAATTCTGGTTTTAAATACCCTCGCAAGTTCTTTTACTAAATCTCGAAAGTCAATTCGTTGGGGTGCTGTAAAATAAACTGTTAGACGTTGTCTATCGAATTGCCATTCTGCTTCATTTACCTTCATTTCGAGCTTGAATTCTTTGACTATTGATTTTATCTTGGCAAGAGCTCTAACTTCATCTTCCAAATTTCGCTTATGCTTTTGAAAGTCCTCATAATTCATATGACGAATAATGGTAAATTCAGGCTCTTCTTCTTTGTATATTGTATGAAATTTGTTTATAGCTTCTTGACCGCAGGAGTATATTGTTCCAACGTCTATTCCATTATCAACCTGCACGATTACTAATTCACATTCATTGAGAGGATAATGATGGGAATTTTTATATAATTTTTTTCTTTTACATTTAAATACTATTTCAGCATAAGGAGAATATCTTTTGGAACTATGATCTTCAAGACTATGCTTAAGCGTTGAAACACTTTTATCCAAAAGAAAATCTGTATTATAGTATTTTACTATACCGTGATGAAATTGCTTTTTGTAAGAACTTCGCTTATCGTGAAATTTTTTTATTTCTCTCTTTTCATTTTCTTTCTTATCTTCTTCATAATCAATTTCATCTAATTTATCGCTATCTTTAATTTCTTCCATATAATTTAGTATTGTAACTAATTTATATTATAAATTAATTAAAAGATTTTTAGCAAACAATTATAATTAATTCATTTTTTAAAAAAACGCTTTATTTTTTGGATAAACGCGACCTAATTCGATTTTTTTAAAGGTTAATTATAAGAAATTTAGGTTAGAATTATATATAATACTGAATTAATTTCTTTGCATGCAAGGTTTTTTTATTATTGAATATTCAAAATTCTAATTGAAATTAATTTGCTTTATTATTAAAAAAAATTTATGACTTTTGATTAAAAAAAGCTTATTAATTCATTAAAGTTTTAAAAATCATTCTATAAGTTTGATTCCAAGCTCTTTAAGTTGTTTTTCTTCAACAAAGGTGGGCGCTCCATCCATCAAGGAAAGTCCGCTTGTTGTCTTTGGAAAGGCTATTACATCTCGAATATTCTCTGTTCCGCACAATGTCATAACAATTCTGTCTAAACCCAGAGCAATTCCGCCGTGTGGTGGTGCTCCGAATTTTAAAGCATCCAGCAAGAAACCAAATTTTGACTCTGCTTCTGTTTGGCTCATACCAAGCAAGGAAAATATTTTTGACTGAACTGTCCCATCGTGAATTCTTATGCTTCCGCCACCAACTTCAGCACCGTTGACAACAATATCGTAAGCTTTTGCTCTGGTTTTTTCGGGTTCCTTTTCTAATAATTCCAAATCTTCATCCATTGGAGAAGTGAATGGGTGATGCATTGAAACATATCTTTGTTCTTCTTCATCGAATTCGAGTAATGGAAAATCAGTGACCCATAAAAAAGCAAATTTGTCAGACACATTTTCCAAAATTCCAGTTTGTTTTGCTATTTCGTTTCTTAAAGCTCCCAAAATTGTATAACATTTGAGCCAACTATCTGAAATTATTAAAAGTAAATCTCCATTTTCAGCATTAGATGATGAAATTATTGAATCTAATTCGCTTTTATCGAGAAATTTGGCTATTGGAGAATTTATTTCTCCATCTTGTAATTTAATCCAAGCAAGTCCTTTGGCTCCGTATTTCTTAGCAAATTCAGCGAGTTCATCCAATTTCTTCCTTGAAAAATCGGAGCATCCTTTTGCATTTATCAAACCAACGACTCCACCTGAGCTAATTGTATCTGAAAATACTTTAAAATTCGAATTTTTAACAATATCAGTGATTGTTACTATTTCCATCTGAAATCTTGTGTCTGGTTTGTCGCTGCCAAAACGAGTCATAGTCTCATTATAACTTAATCGGGGAAATGGAATGGAAATTTCGATATCCAAAATATCTTTCCAGACTCTTTTGAATAATCCTTCGACGAGTTTAAAAATATCTTCTCTATCAATAAATGACATTTCAACGTCAATTTGAGTGAATTCCGGTTGCCTATCTGATCGCAGATCTTCGTCACGAAAGCATTTGACTATTTGAACATATCTATCAAATCCCGAAATCATTAGGATTTGTTTAAAAATTTGAGGTGATTGTGGCAAAGCGTAAAATCTTCCTTTGTTTATTCTGCTTGGAACAAGAAAATCCCTTGCTCCTTCGGGTGTGGATTTCATCAAAACGGGTGTTTCAACTTCGATAAAACTCTGTGAATCAAAAAATGAATGCACAACTTGATAAAGCTTATGTCGTATTAAAAAATTCTTTTGTAATGAATGTCTTCTTAAGTCTAAATATCTATATTTAAGTCTTAGTTCCTCGCTTGTTTCCAAATCATCTTTGATTTCAAAGGGTGGTAGCTCTGAACGATTAATAATTGAAAAATCATTAAGTAAAATCTCGATTAAACCCGTTGGTATTCTTGGATTGGGGTTTTCTCTTTTCCTAACAGTGCCTTTTGCCCATATTACATATTCTGATTTAAGTTCTTTGCTCTTTTCTGCTAAATTTGGATAGTTGTTTGGTTCTATAACTAATTGGGTTATTCCATATCTATCACGCAAATCAATGAAAATTAAGCCCCCCATATCTCGAACAACGGCAACCCATCCGTTTAGTATAACTTCTTGATTTTCATTTTCAATTCGTAATTCACCGCAATTATGTGTTCTTTTTTGGAATGTCATAAATTTGTTTCGTGTAAAAAAAGTTGAAAAATTTCGAGAAAAAAGTAAAAATATATTTACGAAGCTTTCACGTTTTTTTCAAAATATGAAAGGACTTCATCGAAAGTATCAAAAATCGGAATTATTGTGTTTAGTTTTATTATTTCAAAACCGGATTTAATAAATTTGGGAAGATTAAATACCACTATTCTACCATCAAAAGAGATTAATTCATTATGTGATTTAACTATTGAACCTATTGCTTGGGATGTAAATAATTTAACCTTTTCGAAGTTTAAAGCAATTCTTTGTTCTCTTTTTGAGATTAATTCATTTAGAGCCATTGAAAGCGAATCGCTTCCATCTTGACTCCCTGTGAACAAACCTTCGAGTGATAAAATATGTATATTATTTTTTACTTCTTTGGTTATTTTTGAATCCATAAATAGATTTTAATATAAAAAAAAACAAAATTAAAAAAAGGTGGACTAATTAAAAAATAAAAAACCATCAGCATAGAATTGCCGATGGTTCAAACAATCAAATTAATTAATTTTAACTAAACTTTAACATCAAGAAATCCTTTTGCTATTTGATTCTGTGCCACCTGCTGTATTTGCAAAACAGGTTGTGTGCTTGCTAATAATTGAAGTATTTGATTTTGGGTGCTTCCTGCATCTACTGTTTGCTTAAAAATATCTTTTTGAAGCTCATTCTGCACGGTTGTGCTGGCTTTCTCGCCGGAATGAGTTTCCTGCTTTTGAATTTTTTCTATTGTCATTTTACACCCTTTCTGTTAGAATTTAATATATTTATCGGCAGAAAGTTAATTTTCTTTAACATTTTATTTCTCTACGAACTTTGTGAATACTCTGCGTCCTCTGCGTGAAACAACCCCTTCTTAATGATTAAAAAATATAATTCTTATACGAAGGGACTTTGTAAAAAATTAATAGCTTCTTACAATCTTCGCTTGTTAGAATGACAGATAAAATTAAAATCGCAGAAATTTTATCAGATAATAATTAAAAGTATGATTTAAATTCTTCGGAACTGACGTAGCAGAAATGTTTTTTAATTAACTCAATTAAATTGAGATATACTTCTGACTTTTGAAGAATTTTAGATGAGCCAAGAAGTATTAGTTGCTTTTTTGCCCTCGTAATTGCAACATTAAGTTTTCTATCAATTATTAAATCGTTTATTTGGAAAAGAGAACTGATTTGATTAATCATTTTCGAATGGTTTATAGCAAAAGAAATAATAATAATATCTCTTTCGGAGCCTTGAAATCTTTCAACAGTATCAATTGTGATTTTTTCTCGAAAATGTTCGGGAATCTGAGTGTAGATTTCGTTGCATTGGGCTCTAAATGGCGTGATTATACCAATTTTACTGGCATCAAAATCATTTTTGTGTATTTTTACAAGCATCGAGAGAATGATTTTAACCCTTAGGGCTTCTTGATGGTGTTTTTTAGCAATTCTTTCAATATCAGAGTCAATAAAAATTATCCTGTTCTTCGACAATTGTGAGATAAGTTCATTTTTATGCTCTTTCGATAACAATTCTTTCACTGTTTGGTTCAATGGTTCAATTTGCCAACCGCTCTCATTAAAAAGCTTCAATGAATTGTTATAAAAGAGGGTGTTCACAAGAAACTGAATATCTTTATGCATTCTTGCTTGTTCAGTTAGCATTCCATAAGAATCGGACCAGCCATTATATATGCAACATCTCAAAAGCCTTTCGAATAGAGATTGGGACAAGTTATGAAGATGAATATTTTGTAAACTTTCATCAGATATCGCTAATTTTTCAGTATCTTGAAGAACAACAGCTGGAAGCTGCTTTTCGTCACCGATAAGAATGAATTTATTAACTTTTGATAATATACCGATTAATTGTGGTTCAAGAATTTGAGAAGCTTCGTCAACGATAGCCAATTCGAACGATTGCATACTGAAAATTTCAGGATTTACTAAAACTGATGAGACTGTAGAGACGAAAAAACGGGTATCTTTGAAAATTTGGAATAAATCCCTTAACGGGATATTTTCCGCAAGGTTGGAAATTAAGTTTTCGCTGAAATTCGTGGCTTCTTTAGAACCAAGTCTTAAAAATTTGAGATTTTCAATTTTTGTTAAAGCACTGCAAATTTCATCAACAGCCCTATTAGTGTAAGCAAGAATGAGGACATTATGATTAGAATTTTTGAAATAATATTCAGCTATTGTTTTTAAAATATATGATGTTTTGCCTGTTCCGGGAGGACCCTGAATGATAAAATAATCCTCAGAACTGATTGCTTTTGAAACAATGTGATTTTGCAATGGTGTAAGATTGGGAAAATCAAGTGGTATAAATTCGTTAATTTCAGGCTCTCTTATCCCCAAAAGTGCTTCTTTTTTCTTACTATCAGAGGAAAGAAAATTGAATAAAGAATGAAATAGATATCTATCGGTTGATTCAATGCTATCTGGCTCTATAACCCATTTATTATGGTTAGAGAAAATGTCTGTTCGAAGTAATTTGTTTCTGAGACTTAGAACAAGTTTTTCAGCAGAAATTTCCCTGACAGTGCCTTTTATAATTTGATTCATTATTGGCGAAATGGTTCCATTTGAAGACATTGGATAAAGAATTACCAAATCCCCCTGTCTGATAGAGCTGATATGATTTTCGGTTTGGGATTTTAAAAAAGTAAGATGTAATTTTTTGAAGTCTGAATTTTCATAGTCAATTTCAAGATTTGAGAGAACTTCCATCGAAGTTATTTTGTCGTCGAGTGTATCTCTCCAAATTGAAGATTTACCATTGTTATTATGGTCATTATCAGAGCCAACTTTCCCTGCATAAATTTCAGAGAGAATGAAGCGAAAGAATTGTTTGAAATAATCAATCTCTAATTTCGAGGACTCAGAAAAGACTCTTTTGATTTCATTAATGTCATTTCGGATATATTTAGGAAAACTATCAAAAGATTCACTTAAAATTTTTTTAAAAATAGCAAAGTCGCCATCAAGAATTTTTTTCTCGAATGAAACAATTAAATTTCTTGCAAGAGCAATTTCTTGTTTTTTTTGAATAATATTAGGGGCGTTTCTGAATGGATTTTGAGTATCAGCAATATATAAAATATTTGATGAACCCGTTCTATTAGGAAAAGTTGAATCAAGAAGCATATTATAGCAGATGGTCTGTGCAAGGTGCGATTCCCAAAGCCCTGTTTTAATAAATTGACCGTCAGAAGTCCTAATAGAGAGGTCTTTATTAGGTGCTTGTCCTGATTTCAGCTCAATAATAATTTTTCGTGAATTGTCATTTTCAAATTCAATCAATAAATCAAGCCTGCCTTGCAATCCATAAATCGGCGAGTAAAAAGAAGGTTCAATACTTATTAAATCACCTTCAATTTCATCAATTCTTTTCTTTAATATTTCGAAGTTACTTCTGAGCCATTTTTTTATTTCCTTAAGGGTTTCAATATTTATATTAGCAATGGCAAATATTTGCAACGGTTTGATTTTTATGGCTTTATCATAGGCTTCATCAAAAGTAATTTCTCTATTCGATATTATTTCGTCAAATATGCTATTGATGAGGTTTCCTTGTATCATAATCGGGCTGAACTCTGATGGGATAAGCCTATTTAAAAAATAGGGGATGGGAGAGAAACCATTATTTAGAAAGCAATTTGATAAATCTGTAGCATCTATCAAAATATCCGGTTCAATTATGATTATTGAATTACTATTTGTAAAGAAAATATTATCTTTGCTTTCTTTGGGGATATTAAGGTTAAAAAGGTGTAGTTTTGCTGTTTTCCATAAATTTTCCCATAAAATTTGCCATTTTTTATCAAGAAATATCTTTACTGTGCCCAGAATATCATTATAACCGGAGATAATCAAACTTTCTTTTTTACTTTTTCCCTTATTCTCAAGAATAATTGATATAAAATCAAGGTTTTCATTTTTTTTCTCATATCTTTTATTGATTACTGACTGAGGTAGCTCTATTTTATGAGTTGTAATTGTAGATTTATCAATTACTTTATCTCTATCAAAAAAATTAATTAAATCACTGAAAGAATTTAAACCAATATTTATAACTTTTTGAATTTCTTCAGCATTTGATTTTCTATTTAAGTTATTAGCTAAAAATCTAAAATGAAAAATACTTGAGGCTGAACCTTTTGGGATATTAAATTTATCAATGGAATATACTATTCTTGAATAAGTTGAAGAAAAGAATTGATTCTCATTCTGAGTCAATAATTTAAAAAAATCTCTTAAACTTCTTTTTAAGACTGAGAGGTTCTCGTATGAAGTAGAATCATTGCTTGATTGAATCTCTAGTAAGATATTGTAGTAGAAGAGTAAATCCTCGTTGGAAATCATTAATCATCCGGGCGTATGTCTTTTATCTTAAGTTGTATTGTGTTATAACCATTGTAATTGCTTTCTTCGAGGTTATAGACTATAGAAAACTTTTTTCCATTAGAACAAATATTAATTTTATCAACGAGATTATGTCCAATAGCGTCAATTTCGAATTTCATATTTTCGTTATTGGGATAATCGGGATGATATTGGCAAGCTCTGAATTTAATGTGATTATTTCCTAAAATTTTAATACCATTTTTAGAAGTAATACCTTTCGAGAAAAATACAGGCTTATAATTGTTATATCCGAAAGGTGAGAATTTGTTTAATAAATCTATGTATTTAGGCGTTAATTCGAAAAGATTTAATTCAGAATCAATAGCAATTTCGGGAACTAACATTTCGTTTGTTATATTTTTTTGGGCTATTTCATCAAAGCATTCGCTGAATTCTTCTACTTTATTAATATCTAAAGATAAACCAGCTGCGTGTTTATGACCGCCGTATTCTTTTAAAAGATAGTCGCAAGATTTAAGGGCATTGTGGATATCAAAGTCATTTATACTTCTTGCTGAGCCTTTTGCCATATTGTAAATGGTCGTCATAAGAACTGTAGGCAAATGGTATCTGTCAACTAAACGTGATGCGACTATCCCAATAACACCAGCGTGCCATTTTGGTCCGTGAATCACTATTGATTTTCTTGGTTTTTTGCTAAGTAATTCATCAGCAAAAGGTATGGCTTCTTCAAAAGTTAGCTCGTCATAGTATCTTCTGCGACGGTTTTCTTGTTCAAGTTGCTGAGCCATTCTAAACGCTTGAAATTCGCAAGTTTCTGTCATCATCTCGACAGACCTGCCGGCATCACCAAGCCTACCTGCGGCATTAATAAGAGGAGCAAGAGAAAAAATAATGCTTGATGTTGTTATTGAGCCAAGTTTTAAATTAGTGCAATTTATTAAGCCCAGAAGTCCCGGTCGCGGGTTCTTGTTAAGGATTTCGAGACCAAATTTGACTAATGAACGATTTTCACCAAGAAGTGGAACCATATCGGCTGCGGATGCGATTGCCACAAAATCTAAATAGGTATAAGCTTTCTCAGGATGATTTAGTTTGATGCTTAAAGCGTGCAATAATTTAAAAGCAACTCCACAAGCAGCTAAATGCTTGAATGGATAATTGCTTTCTGGAAGTAGAGGATCTAAAATTATGTCAGCATCTGGCAGATATTCGCCGGGTTCGTGATGGTCACAAACAATTGAGTCCATCCCCAATTTTTTTGCATAACTGAGAGCATCGTAGGAGGTAATACCAACATCAACGGTGAGGATTAATGAGACTCCTTTGGCTTTTGCTTCTGCAACACTAGCAACTGTTAAACCATAACCTTCTTGAAATCTATCAGGAATGTGATAATCAACTTTGGCACCGATCTCCCTTAAATACAATAATAACATTGCGGTACTTGTGGTGCCGTCAACGTCATAATCACCGTGTATCCAAATAAGTTCTTGATTTTTAATGGCTCTTAGAATTCTATCGACAGCTTCGTCCATTCCCTTCATAAGGAACGGATCCAGTATATCTTCAAGCTTTGGATCGAAAAAATTCCTTGCCTCTTCAATAGTAACAAAGCCTCTGGAGTAAAGCACATTTGCAATACTCCTTGGTATTTTCAAAGAACTTACTAAATTGGATACGGCTTTTTCATCTTTTATTTCTCTAAATTTCCAGTTATAATTTAACATTTTATTCAAATAACTAAATAATTAGTTCAAATTTAATAAAAAATTTGTCCAATTGCAAGAAAAAGTGTGTAATTTTTTTCACAGTTTAAATTTTTTTTCACAGTTTTGTATACTTTTTTAATTATTTTTTTATTTTTTTGTTTTAATTTGTTTTATGATTGTTAATGATGGCACTTTAATTGATAGCGAAGTTGATTTTGAAGAAAAAATCTATTTACCAAAAACCAGCAAAAGAACTCTAATTAAATCTAAAAGACTTAACAAAATTGCATCAGAAAAAGGTATAATCGTTTCAAATCCGGGTAAGAATTTTTTTGTTGTCAGACATAAAGATTTTAAAAAATGGAATTATAATCCTATTGAATGTGTCAGGGGAGGCACTTTAGTTTCTGAGCAAAGCAACTCTACGATAATATCCGTTGGTGATATAGTAGATTTTTCGTTAGATTCGAATAGTAGGTCAGGAGAAACCATCGGGTTAATAAACAAAGTATATCAACGTAAATCTTTTATTTCAAGAAAATCCATAAGAGGCAACGAAGAAGACGTTCTTGGAGCAAATATTGACAATGTCCTAATTTTTATGTCGGTTAATCAACCGCATTTTAATAGAAGGCTAATTGATAGGATTATTATAGCATCAGAGGTGGGTAATGCAAAACCGGCTATTTGCATCAATAAAATCGATCTTGATAAGAATATGGATTTTCTGGAAGAATTAAAAATTTATAAAAAATTGCGAATCAAAATTTTTACAATTTCCGCTCTTAAAAAGACAGGTCTTGACATTTTAATTAACTATTTTAAAAATTCTGTAACAGCTGTTATAGGTCCATCTGGATCAGGAAAATCAACTATGCTGAATGCAGTTCTTGGTCAAAATATTCAAAAAGTTGGTGAGTTGAGGCACAAACAAACAAAAGGAAAGCATACAACAAGTTATTCAACTATGTTTTTTTTGAAAGAGGGGGGAGCGATTATTGATACACCGGGTATCAGGGAATTTGGAATCTACGGAATAGATAAAGATGAAGTTTGTTTTTATTTTAAGGAATTTGACAAATATTACGAGGAATGTAAGTTTATGCCTTGCACTCACACACATGAACCTAATTGTAAGGTGAAAGAAGCAGTAGAGAAGGGAAAAATTGACGAGGAAAGATATATTAGCTATTTGAATATCTACGACTCAATGCAATAAGAATTCATAAAAATTTATTAAATTGCAAATCTATATTGGTGAGGTGCGAGAGCGGTTGAATCGGGCGGTCTCGAAAACCGTTGAACCTTTCGGGGTTCCGTGGGTTCGAATCCCACCCTCACCGCAGAAATATCTGTAAATACCAGAATAATATATAAAATAAGCCTGACGAAAAATCAGGCTTTTTAATTTGAGGGACGTTTAAGGGACGTTTTTTTTAACATTTGAATTGTTTTTATCAAAATCTATAACCAAAAACTACTCATTTTTTAATCTCATTAAAATTTTTAGAAAAGCCCCAAACAACCAGCAAAAGCTGGTAAAACTCGTTGTGAGTTTTATGTCAGAGAAATTCACGTCAGGAATTTCTTTTGATATAATCATTTATTTATTATGAAATATCACTTAAATCAGATTATATATATACCCAAATAGGATTTTACAGACTAATAATATCTAAATCTGATTTTTGCATACCTCAATTTTATTTTAGATTAAACTACGATAAATTTATATTTTTTAAAGGTTTAGCGAAAAAAAATAATTTGTATAAATCATAAATTTTATTTACTTTAAATAAAGAAGTGATCTGGACCCCATTTAGTAGACAAAAATAAAAGAATTAAATTTACTTGTTGAAAAACTCATTATAAACCTCGTTAGGTGTCCGGTAATTATTACTTGAATGCAATCTTTTGCTGTTATAATACATTTCTATGTACTTG